>NZ_JBNUPK010000005.1:0-162420 GCF_050409465.1 Facklamia sp. P12950 | reverse complement strand
AAGAACTTTTTGGATTCTTACTATCGGTGTTGCATTTGATTGGACAATTCGTCAAAAGAAAAAACGCCTAGTTTATAAACTGGGTGTTTTAATCATTTTAATCTATATCAATCGAAACAGGGTAATCAATATTTAAGTCAGGATCTTCTTCGTTCACTAATTTTAGCGTCATTTCTAAATCATCATCTAATTCAGGTGCCTCTTCATCTTCTTCTAAGCTTTGAATTTTAAGATGATTTCGCCTTTAGCGTTTGTTTCAATTTCTTCTGAAAGAAAAACCATTTTTTTATCGATTAAATCATCATCGATAGTAACATCTTCTGCCATGATATTCATGGTTCTATCTGTCTTATTTTCTACTTCAAAGACGAACTCATAATAATACCCTAATTCTTCATCATCTTTTTCATTTACTTCGACATATTTAATGAAGAAGTCTTTGTCATCCGTAATAATATATTCTTCATCTCCACCTGTTAATTCTTTTAACTTGGCTTTCTTGTCTTTCAGCTCCTCTTTGAGAGCTTTAATTTCGATTTTCAATTCTTCAATCTTTTCTTCATCTTGAGCGGAGACAGTCACTCCCCCCAATATCATCATACTTGCCAATAGCACTATATTTTTTTCATCAATGACTCCTCCTTTTGATTTTAACAGGTTTATTTCTTGTCTATATATTAACCATAACATTGAAGAAGAAGGCATTCAATTAGATAGCTTATTGCCTTAGAGAATAATAAATAGAAAACCAAAAGGACTTAAAAACTTTTTGAATTTTTATAACAATATAGTTTTAGAATAATTAAAGATAATTAAAATTTCTAATTGGAACAATTGTAAATAAAGTTAATTTCTTTATCTTTTTCCCTAGAATTTATCTATTAGATGGAGTATGCTTAAAAAGATGTAAAAAAAGCTGGAAAAAAATTGTGAATAAAATAAGGTGATCAAATGTATAAGAAAATAGCAGCCAGCCTAGCAGTGTGTTCAATTTTACTGTTAATCATTTATATGACATTTAATGCTAACAATCAGAATGAATCGACCTTTTCAAAAATCGAATTGAGTGCTCGAAAGAACAAATCGCCTGAAGCTTATCGCAAAGAACTATTGGAATTATATGAAACGCAACCCTTAACCGGAGAGGGTGTGGTTGAAGAAAGAGAATTAAGAGATATTAGTCTCAATGAGTATAATACAAAAATAGAGACCATTTTAGCTGAAATAACTGATCAACCACTCAAAGAATCCATCCATTCTTTAGCCGAGAGAGATCGGCCGCTAGTCGAATTAAATCAAGAGGTTCGTAATTTTAAAAAGAATATGGAAAATCCTAACAAATATTCTCCAGGTTTTTTAATTAAAGTGAAAGAAATTGATCGTAAATTAGAAGCAAACAACTTAACAAGAACATACAAAGACTTGAGTCACTGTTATCAAAGTTGGGGAAAGGCAATTTATGAACATTCTATTCCAGTCCCTCGTAAAGTCTATGCTGACCCAGACCTAGGGAAGTTTATAAACATATCAGCCCAGCCAGATGAAAATACTAATACTCAAATGCACTCTGCTAAATTTGCAGTCTTAACGTTTGATGACGGGCCCAACCCAGTCACTACGCCACAAATCCTAGATATTCTTAAAGCACATGATGTGAAAGCAACCTTTTTTGTATTGGGTCAAAATGCAGAAAAGTATCCCGAAATCATTCAACGCATGCATGATGAAGGGCACTTGGTGGGCAACCATTCCTACAGTCATCGAAATTATACAATAATTAGTGATACTGATGTTCTATATGAACTGAATCACACTAACGAAATTATTGAAAGGGTGACTAATGCCCCTGTCAACTACTATCGAATGCCATATGGAGCAGGTGGCAAACGTGAAATGAATTTAACGGAAATGACTCCTGTTCTATGGAACGTTGATTCGGAAGATTGGAAGAGTCGAAATGAACAAGCCATTATCAACCGTGTAGTAGCAACCCTATTACCTAGTCCAGTAATTTTAATGCACGACATCTATCAAGAATCGGCTAACTCATTAGGAGCAGTCATTGAAAGCGTCCAAGCCAATGGGTATCAGTTTGTGCGACTGGATGAAATGATGTAATCATTCAAACCTCATTATCATAAATATAAATGCCTAGCTAGAATTCAAGTCTAGTTGGGCATTATTTTTTCTTTTGTTTAATAGTTTTTTATAATTTTAGATTATAACTAATGAGCCATAATCTATTTATAAAAATAATATGCTATATAAACTGATTAAGTAATAACCAAGTGTTATAATTAAATTATGAAGCGTTTACACAAAAATTTAGGAGGTATTTTATGAAGAAGTTTTTCGCAAGCATTGTTGCCATGTTATCGGCAGGAATGTTACTGGCTCAACCAGTAGCTGCCTGTACAGGCGTATATGTTGGTAAGGGCCTTACAGAAGATGGGTCAGTTATTTTTGGCCGAACAGAAGACTTAGAACAAAGCCATAATAAGACTTTTGTAGTAATTGAAGCAACGGAAAATGAAGAAGGCGCAAAGTTAGTGGATGAATATACTAAGTTCGAATTTGAACTACCAGCTCAATCTTATAAGTATTTTGCTGTGCCAGATACCACCCCTGAGTGGGGCTTGTATTATGAAGCAGGTTATAATGAGTATGGTGTAGCGATGGATGCGACCACTACTACTTATACTAATGATGAAGTTTTAGCGGTTGACCCTTTAGTTGAAAATGGTCTTTCAGAAGGAATCATGACGACCGTCGTTTTAGGTCACGTTAAAACAGCGCGTGAGGGCGTGGAGTTGTTAGCATCGATTATCGATGAGAAAGGCTCTTCCGAAGGCAACGGATTGATTATTGCTGATAAAAATGAAACTTGGTATATGGAAATTTTATCCGGTCATCAATATGCTGCGATGAAGTTGCCAGATGATATGTTTGCCGTATTCCCCAACTCGTTCTTCTTAGAAACAATCGATGTGAACGATACTGAAAATGTGATTGCCTCTGCCGATTTAATTAACATTGCAGAAGAAGCGGGTACTTATGTCGAGGAAGAGGGGATGATTCGAGTTGCTGATTCTTATGCAGCTGAAATAGATCCTGGGTCTGTGTCTAGGTATTGGTCTGGAGTAAAAACCTTAGATCCAGATGCAGAAGTTTCTTTAGATGACACAGAGTTTCCATTCTTACATTCTACGGATAAAACAATCACATTAGATCAAGTCATGAGCTTACAACGAAATCGTTTAGAAGATACAGATTATATTCCAGCGGATAACATCGCATCTGCTACCGGTGGACAAGTTGTTAAAGAAACTGAAACAACAGAAGGTGAAGAAACCAAAGCAACAGAAACCGAAGAAACCGAAGTAGAAGAAATCGAAGAGGCTGAAGCAACAGAGGGCGAAGAAGCTGAAACGACTGAAAAGCAAGAACCAGAAAAGCCTGAGAATGCTTTATATCCCATTGGTAACAAAAATACAATGGAAGCTCATATCTTCCAAATTTATGAAGATATGCCTGAAAAAGTACCAGGTGTGATGTGGTTAGCGATGGGATCGCCTACCGTTTCACCTTACTTACCATACTTTGGAAATATCAATGACACACTATCTGCTTACCAAGTGGAAGCCAATGAATATGATCCAGAATCATTCTATTGGGCAGTAGATAATCTACTAACCATTATGTTAGAAGATGAAGAGAACTTAAAACCAGAAATGAGAGAAAAGATCTTAGCCATTGAAAAAGCTGGTAAAGATAAATACGAAGAATTACGTCAAGAACTTGTCACGATGTATGCGGAAGATCCCCAAGCTGCTGCTGAGTGGATTACTGAACAAACCATGCAATTAGCTCAAGATGCTTTTGACCAAATCAAAGATTTAGAAGCAGAGTATTCAAAATAATTAGTTGGAACTGAATTTCAATATTCTTAGGTAGAAATGTCCCCAAAAGTTGGTTTTAATCTAACTTTCGGGGACTTTGTTGTAAAAAAAGTTGATAATCAGAAGGTTTAAAGTTAGGAAGGAAAATATGGATCTCTATAAGCCAGTAGAAGATAAGTTGAAGGAATTAAAAATTCCATTTCAGATAGTTGATCATGAGCCTGCTTTGACAACCGCGCAAGCCGACGCTTTTATTGAAGGGATCGACGGTGTTCGGACTAAAACAATGTTTCTAACAAATAAGAAAAAGACTGAATTTTATCTCTTAATAATGGATGATCAAAAACAATTGGATATGAATCAACTAAAGGAGCTGATCCAAGCAAACAAAATTCGGATGGCTTCAGCTGAATCTTTAAAAGAAAAAATGCAATTACCTCCCGGTGTTGTTTCACCTTTTGGTTTGCTGTTTAATGAGGATAAGGATATCAAAGTTTATTTTGATAATGAAATTATGTCCCAAGATCGTATGAGTTTTCATCCTAATACCAATGAGAAAACAATTTTTATCAAAACGCAGGACTTGCTTAGATTTATTGAGGCGATTGGGTTTGGGTATGAAGTTTTGGACTTGAAATAGATATTAAATTAAATAGAATAGCTGAGCTAACTGATCTGATTACATTTATTGGATTTTTTATTTATATTTTAAATCAGGTAGTGTCAAATAAAATGTAGGTACACAATTTATTTGACACTACCATTAAATTTGTTATGAGTTTTATTTTTACTAGTGTTGCATTTAATTTTACAATGCATCATATCAACATATCCTTAAAAATGGTAAAACAGATATAATTAAATTCAAGAAGGTGTTTAAATGGAGAATAGAATAAACAAATCTAAAACAGTAGTAGAGCAAGGTAAATTTGTTAGCAAAGTAGCGCTTTATTTTGGAATTTTTCTTTCCCTTACGATTTTTCCTCTTTTTAAAAAGTCAAGAAGTTTCATTGATAATCAATTTATTAATATCATTAATATTATTTTCCTCTTATTACATTATTTATTTGACAATTCAAACCTTCATACGAATCTTAGATCAAATTATTCTTAATAATGAGCAGACACAAAATTTTATACAAGAATATTTTAGAATAAATGAAAAAAGAGATGAAATTCTAAAACGTAAGTTTAATGAGCAAAATAAAGATTTTAATTCGACTTCTAATATTGAAGATTTTGAAGAAAAAAGCAGAATTAGAGAAGATAATATTGAATTACATGACAATCAAATTTATAATTTTAAAGGCAAAATTATACAAATATTAACTGATCACACTTATGAATTTATCGATGAAAAGTCGGATGGTTATGTTCTCGAAAGTTGTAAAAAATTAACACATTTGATTGGTAAAAAAATTATTGTTAGAGGGTATAAGAATGGGGTTAAAACAGAAAAATTAAAAATGACTAAAGGAAGTCTCCATGAATCAATTAGAGCAATTGAAATAGAAATTATATAAAATTTTTTATAATGATTGATCATTAAATTCTTTTTGTTATATAAATTGTAAGTCTTCTTAAATTAAAAATTTAGTAAAGAAGTATCAATAATTTAGGGAGGTCATCAATGAAGTTACCAACGATTAATTTTGAAGAAGTAAATTTCTTTACCATACTCTTAAGGCCCCTTTTAGCTATGTTGATTAATGGTATGATTGGTTTTGGACGTGGATTGAAAATCATCCAGCCGGTATGCGTACTTATATTTTAGTCTGTGTAACTTCAGCCATGGTAATGATGACCAATCAGTTTGCAGCCGAATTTTTTTGAAGGAGTTGATGCTACACGGATGGGGTCGCAAGTTGTGAGTGGGATTGGCTTTTTAGGTGCCGGTATGATTTTAGTTACTAATCGTGACAAAATTAAAGGGTTAACCACGGCTGCGGGCTTGTAGTCTTCGGCTTGTATTGGCTTAGCAATTGGGATCGGCTTCTACGATGTAGCAATTGTTGTAGGCTTTATACTCCTAATCACTTTGACCTTCTTACAAAGACTTGAAAGCTCATTAAGGAAGAAAACACCTTGGGTAACGGTTTTTGTGCAAGCAAATGATGTTCAATCTTTTAATGAGGTCCTTCATTTTATTGAAGTGTCATTAGTTACCGTCACTTTTATCAAACCCTTAGTGAATAATAGTGACCAACTTGATTATTTAGTCCGTCTAGTAATTCCTAAAGAAGTTCATGCTGAAAAGTTCTTTCAAGATATCAATCAGCTTGCAGGCGTGAGTATTTATGAATCGGAAGATGAATATAATGAATAAAAAAGCTAGTCAAATGTTATCACCATTGGCTAGCTTTTTGCTTATATATTTTTATAGAATATTCCTCTTGGATGTAATCAATTAGAGGATGATGATCTTGGTAATGGGTTGATTCAAGTGTTTTAATTGGAGTAATCCCCATCAAACAGTTGGTCATAAAACCAGCTTGGAAAGTTTGTCTTTCTTGCCAGTCTATGGGGCGAATGGTCACAGGGAAATGGTCAAGCACCCATTGACGCATAATACCTGGAAGAAGACCTGCGCTTGTTGGAGCAGTGATAAGCTCTTGGTCTTTAACAAAAAAGAGATTCGTAAAGCTTCCCTCAGTGATCTGGTCTTTTTCATTTAAAAAGATGCATTCAAAAGCCCCTTTTTCTCTTATCTGCTTTAAATTAATTTTGTTCGCTAAGTACATAGTGGACTTATGTTGCAAGAGTGTGTTAGAGGAATGGCGCTGCCACTTGGCTAATTTTAATGGCTTTGCAGGCAAGAATCTCTTACCATAGGGATCCGATCGTTCTTGTAGAACAAGATTACCTGGTGAGAGGATGATTTTTAAAGCCCCATCCACCATTTCTTTCTCGTTAATAGAGTTGACAATAACGTTTTTGGTTATAGAACTTTTGAAACCTAAAGCTTTGGCTGATTGACACAAACGGCTAAGATGTTGGTCTAAGAAGAGCGCTTGTCCATTGATAACTTTAAGGGTGGTAAAAACACCTTGTCCAAAAAGAAAGCCTTCATCTAATTTGATGTAAGCCATGGTTGGCACTCCTTCATTAGTTGATCCAACATAGAATAATCAATAGTCTGAGCGGCATCGGTCCAGGCCTGGTCGGGATTGTGATGGACTTCGACCATAATCCCCGAAATATCAGCGGCTAAAGCGGCTTTACTTAAAGGGAGGATGAGGTCGCGTCTACCACTGGCATGGCTAGGATCAATAACGACAGGTTGTTTCGTTTTGGCTTGGAGGAGAATAGCACCTGCTAAATCAAGGGTGTTGCGTGTTTCATCTTGAAAGCTACGTATGCCGCGTTCGCAGTATACAACCGAAGCTTTTCCTTCGCTCATTAAATACTGACCGGCCATTTCCCATTCTTTAAGAGTTGCTGAAAACCCTCTTTTTAATAGGACAGGTTTACCGGCTTGACCTAACAACTTCAGCAGTTGGTAATTATACATATTTCGAGAACCTACTTGAAACATGTCCACAAGATCGATTAGCTTTTCGACATCATATTCACTTAAAACTTCTGTGACCATCGGGAGGTGAACTGAATCAGCGGCGGCTCTTAAGTACTTTACACCTTCAAAGCCTAAACCTTGAAAAGCATGAGGGCTAGTTCTTGGTTTATAAGCACCCGCTCGAATCATGTCGACTCCCGCCGCCTTCAAGGCTTGAGCTTCTTTAAAAATATGTTCTTCAGATTCAATAGAGCAGGGTCCAGCGATAACAATAGCTGGTTGTTTGCCAAAAGTGACTTGCTTTACAGATACAGAATTCATTGTCATTTATATCTTCTCTTTCTATGTGATAGGTGATGGATTATTAGGATTAAAGAGGTAATTTTTGATAAAATCCAGAGCTTGAAGGTAGCCTGCAGGGCCTTGTCCTTCAATTGTTATTAAGGCTAAATCTTTGATATATGAGACTTGTCGGTAACTTTCTCTTTGACTAATAGGACTTAGATGGACTTCTACAAAAGGAATGGCAACGGCTGCTAAAGCATCGCGAATAGCGATGGATGTATGGGTGTAGGCAGCTGGGTTTATTACTATGCCATCCACCTTTTGATAAGCATTTTGAATTTTATCGACTAAGGCTCCTTCGTGGTTGGATTGAAAGATATCAAGGTCTACAGCATATTCATTTGCCCATTTTTTTAAAGAGTTTGTTAAGTCAGAGTATGAGGTTTGACCGTATATTTCTGGTTGACGGATGCCTAATAAGTTAAGGTTGGGTCCGTTGAGGACTAATAATCGCATGTTTGATCAGCCTTTCTTGCATTTCTTGATAGCTAGTTGGGATAGAAGACTTGACGGGAATAATGAGGTCTGCACTCTCTTGGTAGAGTGTTTTTCGTTCATTCCATAAACGCTTAACTTGGTCTAGCGAAGCTGAAAGTGGTCGGCCCTTTCGAGACAGTTCTTCTAAGGGGCGCTCCAATAGAATCAATCGACCATTCTGAGTTAGAGCTTGTCGGTTCCTTGCCCTTAAAATGGCACCTCCGCCCGTGGCAATTACTTGCCCATTTTCCTTAGCCACTTGATGAATGATTTTTTCTTCTAGGTCGCGAAAAGGTTTTTCGCCCACCTTGGAAATATATTCAGAGATCGGTTGATGGATGACAGCTTCGATCAATTGATCGGTGTCTAAAAAGGGGCGGCCTAGTTGATCAGCCAGTTTTTTTCCGAGAGTGGTCTTGCCAACACCTGGCATTCCGATAAAAACTAAGTTTTCGATTCCCTGCCAATAGGATTGGCAAATTTGATGGATGAAGTCTGTCGGATAAGACTTACCGGTAAAAAGTTGACTGGCAAAAAAAGCTTGAGCAATTAACATGTCGAGTCCACCTATAGCTTGAATGCCTTGGCTTTTGGCTTGGAGGACTAAAGAAGAGCGTAAGGGATTATAGATGAGATCAACGACCGCTTCTAGTTGAGGGAATGCGGTCAAGTTTAATCTTAAATCCTGGTTATTAGGGTACATACCAACCGGTGTCGCATTGAAAATAACTTGAGCCGCCTGATTGTTAGCCTTTAATGGTGGGAAAGCTTGGCGAATGCTTAAATGGCTAACTCGGTGACAGTTATGGTTTTTAGCATAAACAGCGATCATTTTGGCAGAGCCACCGGATCCAAGAATAAGCACATTTTTGCCTGTTAAGGTCAGATGATTATTTTTTAATAAAAAGTCTAAGCCAGCGTAGTCAGTATTATAGCCTTTGAGTTTTCCCTCTTCATTCACAATTGTATTGACCGATCCGATGGCTTTAGCCAAGGGGTCTAGGTTGTCTAAATAAGGTAAGGCCGCTTCTTTATAAGGAATAGTCACATTGAGTCCGAGGTAGTTTTTCTCTAAAAGAAAGTCTTTCAACTGATTGGGTTCTAATTCAATTAAGTGATAGGGATAGTTCCCAATTCGTTGGTGAATAGATTGGGAATAACTATGACCTAATTTACGTCCGATTAAGCCACAAAGAGTGGGTTTTTTATTTTTTTGAGATGTCTGTAACATAAGAACCTACTTTCTAAAGGCGGCAATTAATTTTTTGTTGAAATAGTTGGCCATTGACCGTCCATCATCATTAGGTCTAAAAGGCAAATAGCGGTCATTGCTTCAATAACGGGAACAACCCGAGGGACGATACAAGGATCATGCCGGCCCTCAATCGTCAATTCTTGATTAACTTGTTTATCAAGGTTGACACTTGCTTGGGATTGACCGATAGAAGAAGTAGGCTTAATTGCTACTCGCATAATCAAGGGCATGCCAGTGGTCAAACCACCGATAATACCGCCGTGATGGTTGGTCAGCGTTTTAACCATCAGGTTATTATCCAAATAATAAGGATCGTTGTGCTGGCTGCCGCGTAAGTTTGCTCCAGCAAAGCCCGTTCCGAATTCTACGCCGCGAGTGGCGGGAATGCCAAACATGGCATGGGCTAATTTAGCTTCACACGAATCATAGAGGGGTTGACCGATACCAACTGGCAAGCCGTCAACGATTACTTCGATTTGCCCTCCTACAGAGTCTTTATCTTCTTTAGCGGCTAGGATAGCTTCCTTCATGGCTTGGCCTTGCAGGTCATCAATTACGGCAAATTCTTTATTAACTAATTCACTTAAGGCTTTAAAATCAGGTTGCGCAAAATCAACTAACCGGTCTTTTATACCAGCGATTGAATGAATGTGGCTATAAATTTGGATGTCGCTTGTTTCTAATAAATAGCGGGCAATACTACCAGCCATTACAATTGGAGCAGTCATGCGCCCTGAAAAGTGTCCGCCCCCACGAATGTCATGGTGTCCCTCATATTTAATGAAAGCAGGATAATCAGCATGTGAGGGGCGAGGGAGATAGTGATGTTGGGCATAATCCTTGGACTGCATATCTTGATTCCTAATTTCTAAGCAAAGGGGCGCCCCACAGGTTTTACCGTCTACAATACCTGCTTTGACTTCAAATAAATCAGTCTCGTTACGGCTAGTTGACCAAACCTTTTTACCAGGACGACGACGTTCGAGAGCTGTTTGAATGGCTGCATAAGGGAAATCTAAACCGGCAGGAAGGCCATCAATGACTACCCCAATCGCTTTAGCATGGGATTGTCCGTAAACAGTGAGACGAAAATTTTGACCGAGACTAAAGGACATGATAGATACCTCCTAATTTTTGAAAATCATCGAAGAAGTGGGGATAAGATTTAGAAACACAGTCCGCCCCTTTAATAATCACAGGTTCTTGGGCAAAACTACCCGCAATGGCAGCTGTCATTGCAATACGGTGGTCTTGAAAAGTATCCACAATTCCGCCATGAAAGCCTTGCCCTCCTTGCAAGATGAACCCATCAGCTTCAGCTTGTATGTAGACACCTAAAGCTTGCATAAGAGCTACGGTAGATTCTATTCGGTCACTTTCTTTTAAGCGGAGGCGTTGGCCGTTAACGATGCGAGTAATCCCAGTTTTTCTAGCGGCTGCTAGGGTAAGGATAGGAATGGCATCGGGCAATTGACGGGCATCGATTTCCACTATTTGATTACTTGCAGTTGAAGTCTTACTGGGATGATAGTCAGTGGATTGTCTTGCCGGCTCGGGGATGGGATAGCCCAATTTATCCAAATAGGACAAAGCCTGACGGTCTGCTTGGAGACTGTCAAAAGTAAGATTTAAGACCTGGACGCCTGCTACTAAGAAGAAAAGGGCGTTGGACCAATCGCCTTCTACTTGGTAGGGCGCTGCTTGTATAGGTCCAGCGAGTAAGTGATAGGCTTGAGTTTGATGAGAAAAATCAATCCTTTTACTAAATTCTTTTAAGCTAGCTAAGGTCATGTCGACATAGGCAGCGGATTCCAAAGGCGAAGTTAATTTTATCTGACTTGCTTTATTTAAATGAGCGAGAGCCAAAGCTAATCCTGAAATAAATTGAGAAGAAACATTACCTGGAAGTTGGTAATTTCCTGCTTCTAACTTGCCTGAAAGCCAGATACTAGGGCCTTCTTCTTGCCAATAAATACCTAATTGGTCAAACAAGTCCCAATAAGGTTGGTTGGTTCGATTGATCAAACTCCCTTGGCGAAGGATTTCGACCTGTTGGTTCTTTTCTAACCGACTAGCTAAGATAGGAATTAGAAAGCGTAAGCTTGTTCCCGACTCGCCCACATTGAAGTGGCGCTTCATAGAATGAGCATCTGGCAGGATATGGTATGCTTTTTGATCTGAATCATGGTGAACCAGGCAACCTAGTCCTTCAATACAAGTCAATGTTGCTTCTAAATCTTTTGAAAGACGGTCTAAATAGATGGTAGAGGGACCATTGGCTAAGCTGGCTGCAAAGAGTGCTCGATGAGCGTCTGATTTAGAAGGAATTGCAGAAATACTGCCTTTTAAAGAGTGAGGCATAATTTGAATATCCATCTACAATCGACTCCCTGCTTCAATCCATTGGCCTAATTCATGAATAGGAATGGCTTGTCGGACACAATTTCCTATTTCAACAGGAATAATTAAGTGAATCGTTTGGTCTTGTTTTTTCTTGTCGTGATTAATGGCGTTCAGTAAATCATGGTTATCACAGTAATAAGTCTGGAATAGTCCTTGTTTTTGGTATAAATCTTCAAGAAGAGGAACAAATGATTGGCGGGCCCAACCCAATTTAAAACTAGCACGAGCCATCCATAATAGGCCGATTGCGACTGCTTCACCATGGTTCACTTGGTGGTTGCTAATACTTTCAATGGCATGGGCGAAAGTATGACCTAAATTAAGGAATTGTCTTTTACCTTGATCGTGAAAATCATTAGCAACATAGGCGTGTTTTATTTCTAAAGACCGTTTAATTAGATTCAAGTAGTTGAGTTGACTTTTATCTTGTCTGATGTCCTCCAATAAAGCGGGGTCAGTAAGGATCGCATATTTTATAATTTCTGCTAACCCATTGTTAATTTGTCTGATATCTAAGGTGTCTAAATAGGCAATATCGATATGAACCCAAGCGGGATGATAGAAAGTACCCACTTGATTTTTATAGGCACCAAAATTAATGCCATTTTTACCCCCAATGGCAGAGTCAACCATAGCTAAAAGAGTCGTCGGAACTTGTATAAAGTTGATTCCTCTTAAATATGTGGCGGCTAAAAAGCCCCCTAAGTCACCAATGACGCCACCAAAGGCGATTAGGCAATCAGACCGAGTAAGTTTTTCTTCTACCATACGATTCATCACTTCTTGATAACAAGCTAATGACTTTGACGCTTCACCGGCAGGAACAATATGGTAAGAAAAGGATGCTAACTGACCAAGTTGATCAATTTGTTCTTGGTAAAGGGTCGCCACATTTTGATCCGTTAGTAGAAACTTTTTTCCGCTCATTTGGCTTAAGCGTTTTTTTAATTGACTAAAATGATGGTGTTCTAGATAGATTGGATAAGGAAAAACATTCAATTGGATGTCCAAAATGTACCCTCCTAAACAAAAATAGGAGCTCTGAGAAATTCAGAGCTCCGCTAAAGATGGATAATAAAACAGCGGAAGATAAAAGGCATCGCATGATTGTTCATTTCGTTTTACAGCAACTTCCCATCTGTAAATACTTTACGCACCTTTTATACTCTGTTCAAAGTTCTCCTTCATTATAGGTGAATGATAGCACTTGTCAATCATTGACAAGGATTAAATGCTATTCTTTTTAAATTACTTTTCAGGTATTTTTACTAACTACAAATTGTGATAAAATAGGACAATAACCAGTTGCATAGATATCGTTGAAAAAAATGTTAGGAGAAACCATTATGAAGTTTGTTATCATTGATAATTATGATTCCTATACTTATAATCTGTTTCAATTAATAGCCAAAGTGACGCAAGAAGTTCCGTTGGTTATTAAGAATGATCAAATGTCATATGAAGAATTCAAATTGTTAGATTTTGATGCGGTGGTTATTTCACCAGGTCCTGGAAGTCCTGAAAATCCTGAAGATTTTGGTCTTTGCCGTGAAGTAATCGAAAAAGAAGAACGTCCCATATTGGGCATCTGTTTGGGTCAGCAAGGAATTTACTATCTGAATGGAGGAGAAATTATATTGGCTCCTCAGCCTGTTCATGGGCGGCTGAGTGAAATCAGACATAATAATCAAGGGCTTTTTAAAGGACTACCGCAAGATTTTAAAGTGACCCGTTACCATTCTTTAGTCTGTAAAGAAGAGAAATTGGAGAACATTCAAGTGGATGCGAGAACGCACGATGGCTTAATTATGGGGATTTCTCATCGTAGCAAACCTCAATACGCCGTTCAGTTTCATCCAGAGTCAATTGCTTCACAAGAAGGTGAGCGTCTAATTGAGAATTTTGTAGACTTGATCCACACCTTCCAAATACAGACAAATCCTTTGCGTGTTACAAAAGTTCCTTATCAAGGCAATGCACAAGCGTTGTTTAATCAGCTTTATCAAATTAATAAACAAACGCAATGGTTAGACTCTAGTCAAGTGACAAAAGCTTTGTCTCGTTTTTCTATAATTGGACAAGCGGGTCCTCGCCATGGCCATCGTCTGACCTATGATATTACGGATAATTTGGTTATCAAGACAGATATAAAGGGAAGAGAAGAAAGAATTCATCAAGATATATTCACTTATTTAGAAAAACATCAACCTCAATGGCCAATCCATCAAGATTTACCATGTGATTTCCAATTAGGTTATATTGGTTATTTTGGTTATGAGCTCAAAAGTTTAATGGAAGGGCCTAATCAGCATCAGTCATCGTATCCTGATGTCATATTAGATTATATTGATCGAGCGGCTGTTATCGATCATCACGAAAACCAACTTTATTTACTATCCTATAAAGATGACAAAGACTGGATCAAAGATTTAGATTTTTCACAGGCTTATATTTCAGTAGGTGAAAAAGAAGAGCTTATCATGGAGGCCTTCGATCAACCAACTATTGCTTGGGCTATGGCTCGCAGTGACTATTTGAAAGCTATCCACCAATGTCAAGACTACATTCGAAAAGGAGAGTCCTATGAAATATGTTTGACCAACCGCTTGGATATCAAAGACCAGCTAGATGCCTATATATATTACCAAACCTTACGCCAAGCCAGTCCAGCCCCTTACGCAGCCTTTTTAACTTTTGATCATTTTGCTGTTGCGTGTTCTTCTATGGAAAAATTCTTAACCTTGAATCGTGATGGTAGAGTTCAAACCAAGCCCATCAAAGGAACGGCTAAAAGGGGTCAAAACCCAGCAGAAGATCAAGCGATTATTCATGCTTTAGCAACCGAGGAAAAGACCATGGCTGAAAACTTGATGATCGTAGACCTATTGCGAAATGATTTAGGTAAGGTCTGTCAGATTGGAACAGTAACGGTTCCCAAGTTGATGGCTGTTGAGAGTTATTCAACCCTTCATCAATTAGTGACTACCGTTCAAGGCTTTCTTGCAAAAAATGTTTCAGCTATTGATCTGTTTAAAGCTTGCTTCCCTGGTGGTTCAATGACTGGAGCGCCGAAGTATCGTACCCTCGAATTAATTGATCAATTAGAAGGACGTCCACGAGGTATCTACTCAGGGGCTATTGGCTATATTGCTAATAATGGTTGTATGGATTTAAATATTGTTATACGCACGGCGGTTATTGAAGAAGAAAAGACTAGTCTCGGTCTAGGGGGAGCAATTATTGCCCTTTCAGATCCAGAAGAAGAGTACCAAGAAACTTTAGTCAAAGCCCAAGGAGCTCTTAATGCCTTAAAAGCCTATTACCATCTACCTTCAACTTACGAATTTAAAATTGAAGGGGCCTAAAAGGATTCATTAAAGATAAATGAGTTTGTTAAACGAAGAAAACCAGCAAGCATACCATTATTATGCTTGCTGGTTTTTTTATTATTTAACTTTCCCAAGTGTTCGCAAACTATTAAGAACTGCAAGGATGGTCACACCAACATCGGCGACAATAGCCATCCACATGGATGAGAAGCCTAAAGCGGCGAGGCTTAGGAAGAGTACCTTAATTCCAAGTGCAAAGGCTATATTTTCTTGAGCAATGCGTAAAGTTTTTTGAGCAATTTTAATAGCTTGAGGGAGTTTAGCTAAAGAATCATTCATAATGACAATGTCTGCTGATTCAATAGCTGCGTCAGATCCCATTCCTCCCATGGCAATTCCAATATCTGCACGGGCAAGAGCCGGGGCATCATTGATGCCATCACCGATAAAGGCTACATTAGAGGATTTTTTATTAGACGTTGATTGCTTAACGTTAGCTAAAATATTCTCCAGTTCGATCATCTTTTCTTGTGGAAGCAAGTCACCTTTTGCTTGATCAATCCCAACAAGTTGAGCGATTTCGTCGACGGTTGCTTGATTGTCACCAGAAAGTAAGATGGCAGAGGAAATACCCAATTGATGTAATTCTGTCAGCGCGGACTGAGAATCTGGTTTGATCTGGTCTTTAATGAGGACATAGCCTTGATATGCTTGATTAATACTGAGATAAACGACAGTGGCAGCAGTCTTTAATTCTGGCACTTCGATCTTGAATTGATCCATCAAGTCCTTGTTTCCAGCAAGTAAACTTTTACCGTCCACAATTCCTTTAAGACCTTTACCGGTGATTGTTTCTACTTCTTGCACACGATGAGGATCTAAGGGCTGATTATAGGCTTCTTGAATGGAGAGTGCAATAGGATGGTGGGATTGGCTCTCCAAGTGAGCCAGTGCTTCTAAAAACTCATTTTTGCTTAAATATAAGGCCTCTACTTTGTCAATCGCAAAGTTACCTTGAGTGATTGTTCCGGTTTTATCTAAAACTAAGGTCTTAATCTTTGTTAGGGTTTCGAGGAAATTTCCGCCTTTAACCATGATACCTTCACGTGCTGCTGCACCAATTCCACCATAAAAACTCATAGGAACAGAGACAACTAAGGCACAAGGACAAGAGATAACTAAAAATTGTAACGCACGGTAAAAGCTTGTTGACCAAGAAATGTCACTAAAAAAGATAGGAGGCAAAGTAGCCAAAAGAACTGCTAAGGCAACTACAACCGGTGTATAAACGCGTGCGAACCGAGTAATAAATTTCTCAGTAGCTGCCTTTTTGGAAGAAGCATTTTCAACTAAGTCGATAATTTGGCTGACCGTTGAATTTTGGAAGGTCTTAGTGACTTTAACTTTCAGCTGAGAACTTAAGTTGATCGAACCTGAGTAGAGGGTGTCGCCTTCTTTTAAACTCTGAGGAAGAGATTCTCCAGTAATAGCTGAGTGGTCTACTTGAGATTGACCTTGGATAATTTGTCCATCTAGAGGGACCTTGTCTCCGACAGCTACGATAAACTCTTGACCTTCAACTAACTCGCGGGGGTCAATTTTGGTTAATGTACCATCAGTTTGTTGAATACGGGCAAAGTCAGGACGAATTGCCATCAAGGATTGAATTGATTGGCGAGATTGGTTAACGGCACGGTCTTGAAACCATTCTCCGATAGAATAGAACAGCATAACGGCAACTGCTTCAGGGTACTCACCAATCACAAAGGCACCTAAGGTAGCAATCGTCATTAAGAAATTTTCTTCTAACCAGTCCTTATTTTTAATTTTATTCCAAGTAGTTTTAAGTACATTCTGACCTATGAACAGATAGGTCAGACCAAAATAACCCACTAGAAGCCATTCAGAAGAAATATAATTTGTTAAAAAGAATCCTAAGATAAATAAAGGAATGGTAATTAAAATACGCCAGCCTTCGCTATCAAGTAAGCCTTGACTGTCCTTATTTTTATCAAGGTTTAGATTTGATTTTTCTTCTAGCTCAAAGAGCGGAACCAATTTTATCCCTTGTTCGACTTCTTGTACATTTTGTTCCAAGCTTTGAATGAGATTAGACTCCATCACTTGGTCCGTGTCGATTGTTAATTGTCCTTGTGCGAAATTAACGGTCGCTTCAACTTGATCCGAATTGTTTAAGCGAGTTTCAATTTTTTGAGCACAGTTAGCACAAGACAAACCCTGCATTTTAAATTTATAAGTCATTATTATCATTTCCTCCTTCTGCTGCATGTTCCAATGCATTGTGATATAAAATACGCACATGGTCATCAGCAATTGAATAATAAACAATACGTCCTTCTTTGCGCTTTTTAACTAAATTTAATTTAAATAGATAAGCGAGTTGATGAGAAGTGGCAGATTTGGACATGCCTATTAGATGGCCTAAATCGCAAACACACAATTCTGTCTTAAGCAAATACCATAAAATTTTTGCTCGAGAGGGTTCTGCTAATGCTTTAAAGAGTTTGATTAGAATTTTAAAATGTTCTGGATTGAGAGGCACTTCTTGAGCTTTCTTAATCGCTTCAGGATGAATTGCATTCTCTTGACAGCTATCCATGGCATGACCTACTTTCTGTTTATAAATAGTAAAAATTATCATTTATAGTTGAACAGCCGTTCAACCTTTACAACTTAAATATACCACGCACTATTATTTTTGTCAAATGAATACTAATGGTTGATAAACGGCTTGCTAAACTATAATAAACTGACCTCTAAATGAATAGAAATCAGGTAGAAAGAGTAAACGATTAAAAAATAATAAGTAAAATAGTATATAGATTGAGGGCCTTTGAGTAGACGTTAGTGAGTTTAATTGACTGTTTTAAATGGAAATTTAATAAAGTAGAGGTTAGTTTATGAATCTTATTTATCATTTCATTGAAATAAGATTCTTTGACTAAGAGCCGGTTGACTGATAATGATACAAGCCAAATCGCCAAACACCATAAACAGGTATAGCAAAAACTAGACTCAAAAAAGGAAATAGAGCTAATCGCCAATCATTACTCTTACCTACTAAATATAAAAAGGGATAATACTGGACCAAAGCCAGAGGGAGAATAAAGGTTAGAAACTTTAATATCTTCTTTCCATAAATAGAGAAGGGATATTGACCAAATTCACGTCCGCCATCTGTAAAAATATTCATAATCTCTAATCCTTGAATGGTAAAAAAAGAAAGGCTTGCTGAAAGAAAATATAATAAGGAAAATAACAAGCTGGCTGTTAAGATCATTATGAATAAAGTAGCAATCTTATTCCACGACCATACCATCTTGCCTCTTTCAATGACGAAAACTAGTAGTAAGGCTGCTTGGATTAAGCGTCCTATACGTGAAAACTCAAATTTTGATCCAATAACTTGGAGTAAGGGGCTTTGGGGGCGAGTGAGGACACGATCAAATTCACCATTAGCAATCATCTGAGGAAAAGAATCGAATCCCCTGGCTAGCATTTCAGCTAAGGCGGCCGCAAAAGTGAAAATTCCAGCACATAAAAGCACTTCATCTTTTGAAAACCCTTGTACGCTGTGAAATCTTTCTAACATAAAATAAATGCCTAGTACAGAGACAAAGGTTGCTAAGAATTGCCCCATAATTAATAACAACATAGAAACAGGGTATTGCCATTGAGCCTGCCAATTGAGTTTAAAATAAAGACCTAAAATTTTAAACACTGCATTTAACCTCCTTGAATAACGAATTTAGATAGAGCATGTTGCATCAGCCACCAACCGGCCACCAACAGAAGAATCAGCCAAAAAGCTTGAGGAATGATAATATTCCAAGAGCTAATGTCTAGAGAATAGACTCTAAGAGGAATGTTTTGCATATAGGCGAAGGGTGTCCAATGGATAAAGGTTTGTAAAGGCTGGGGTAAAAAGGGTAATGGAATGATTGCTCCGGTTAGAAATTCCCCGATCGTAGCAACAATCACTCGAATTCCCACGTCCGTTAAGAAATAAAAGACACTAATATAGACTAACATTAAGAAGGCAATGATTAATAAAGTAGACAGAATCATCGTCACTATAAAAAGTAGGAGGTGGTTTGGCGGCAAAAGCTTATAAGGTTCTGGCAGAAAGCTTGCTACAATTATCATTGGCAAACACCGTAATAAAGTGCGAGCAATTCGCATGGCAAGGTTAGATATAAACCAATGGGGATAGAGACCGAGAGGACGCGTCAATTGATAGGCAACATTGCCTGAAATGATTTCTTCGAAGATAGTACGGTCATAAATCCATAAAGCAAACAAATTAAGACCGGCTTGTTGGATCCATATATAAGCGCAGACTTGTTCAAAAGTCATAGGTTGACTTTGTGCGTTGGTTTGATAAAAAGATTCGAACATTTTGATGAGAAGTAGGCCCCAAGCAAATTGGGTAAGAATACCTGCTAAAGCAGCCGTTCGATATTGAATGGCTGATTGAAATTGAATGCGAAATATTGCGCTATAAGTTTTCATAATTGATACTCCCGATAAAGCTGGATTACTAGGTGATCAAGGTTAGTAGCATGAGGGCTTATAGATTGTAAATCAAGATTTTGATTTAATAAAGCAATAAATTCATTTTTGGATAGAAGATCCGAATCAAAAGATAATAAAGCTTCTGATTCAGTCGCTTGATAAATTTGAATACCCGGGTGATGAGGTAGTCTTCCTTTATTAAATTCAATGTTCCAAATCTGTTTTTGTTGATTTTTGTTCTTTAATTCCTCCAGGGAACCGTCGAGCAGTATTTTTCCTTGACCAATCAATATAATCCGTGAAGAGAGTGCTTCAATATCTTGCATGTCATGCGTGGTTAAAATAACTGTTGTCTGTTCTTCTTGATTAAGATCGATAATGAATTTTCGAACAGCTAATTTAGAAACTGCATCTAAACCAATAGTAGGTTCATCTAGAAATAGAATGGCTGGCTGATGAATTAAAGCAGCGGCAATTTCACACCGCATTCTTTGGCCTAAACTGAGTTGTCTAACGGGAGTATCCAGTAAGTTTTCGATAGCTAAAGCATATGCTAACTTATCAATTTGTTGATGATAACGCTGTGGATCCACACGGTAAAGGTCACGGATCAGGTCAAAAGAATCCTTAACTGGTAAATCCCACCATAGTTGAGAACGTTGTCCAAAAACGACGCCGATATTTCTAACATGGTCGATCCTGTTTTTCCAAGGCGTTAGGCCCATTATTTGGCACTCACCAGTATCTGGATGGAGGATACCTGATAGGATTTTAAGTGTGGTACTTTTACCAGCTCCGTTTGGGCCAATATAGCCTATTATTTCGCCTTTTTTAACATTAAAAGATACTTGGTCTAATGCCTGATAGTATTCAGTCTCTCTCTTTAAATAAGATAAACCAGGCATTGAGGAGTGTTTTTTTCGTTTGGCTATTTTAAATTGTTTTGAAATGTTTTCAACCTGAATCATCTAATCTCTCCTAAGTTTTTTGATTATTTGAATTATATAGCTAGCGAACTAAAGAAGTAAAATTGAGCCTTTGAATTGTATAACAAGAAGCCTTTCAAGTCAACGAAGAGAAGGTTTTCAATCATAATCTGTTAATAAAGATGATATAATAGGTAAAAGTGGAAAGGGGTGGATCAATGACTTCTGTTTCCATCGAAAAATTGTATACTTATCTTCTGCAAGAAATGGGTCCCAGTGGTTGGTGGCCGGGGGATTCTAAATTAGAAATCATTTTAGGTGCTATTCTGGTTCAAAATACCAACTGGTCGAATGTTGATAAAGCCTTAACTCAATTAAAGCTGGCGACTGGGTTTGATCCGCAAAGGATTCTAAGGTTGGAAAGTAGTCAGTTAGAACAGCTGATTTATTCAGCTGGTTTTTATAAAAATAAAGCCCTAGCTATCCAAGCCGTTTTGAATTGGTTCCAAGAACACCAGTGGAATTATAGCCATATAGTAGAAAAATACGGATCTGATTTAAGAATAGAATTACTTAAGCTTCGAGGTATCGGCCAAGAAACGGCTGATGTCTTCTTAGTCTATATTTTTGACCAAGTCGCCTTTATTTCAGATGCATACGCTCGCAAGTTGTTTTCTTATATCGATCAAAAAGACTATAAAAGCTATCAGCAATTACATGCAGTCGTGCAAATGCCTGAATCATTCACTTATCTTCAAGCTCAAGACCTGCATGGACTGATTGATGAATTTGGTAAAAATTATTTAAAGGATCCTGTTAGGATGGAACGGATAGCTGGAGAGGTGAAGAAAAAGTTACTGTATTTTTATGATCGATGCTAAAGCATTTTAGTCGGAGATGAAGGGCTGTTAACTTATAATTTGAAAAAGGAGTGGTTTGATGAAAATTAAAAATTGGTTACTTGTAGGAGCTCCATTGGTCGGTGGAACAATTATTGGTCGTTTAACGGCCGATAATGCCAAAGCAGACTATGAAAAGTACAAACAGCCCCCATTTGCACCTCCCAAAGAGACTTTTGGCATTGTTTGGCCATTATTATATACCATGATGGGGATTGCCCGAATAATCATTGATGAAAGTAAAGAAAAAGACGAAGCCATTATTGCCTATCGAACGCAATTAGGCCTTAATTATCTTTGGTCACTCTTATACTTTAAGTATAAATATCGCGGCACCGCTGTAATTGAAAGCTTTTGTTTATTCACAGCTGTTCTAGTCACAGCCATTAAATTTTATCAAAAGAACACTTGGGCGGTATTACTCTTATTGCCCTATGTAATTTGGTCGGCTTTTGCTTCTTATCTTAATGGAGCTACTTGGTTCTTAAATCGAGATTAAGTGTCTTATTGCAATGAATAAATTAGGAGGGAAACAATGCGTTTATGGCATGAAGATTTGATTCCCTTATTACCTCGACAACAACTCTTAGGACAACATCGAGAATGTTGTGCCTTAAGAGGGAAGGGGTGGGGCAAGCCACATTCTACTGTAAACTATGTTTTTAGTTATCATCCCTATAAATTATACCAATACCATGTTTTAGTAATGGAAGAAATGATAGCCAGAGGCTATCAGCCGGATAGCCTCTGGCTAGATCCCAAATACCGTGGCAAATCAGCTCCGTCTTATAAGGATTTAGAAGAACGCTAATTAGATTGTCCCATCTATCCAGAACATGATGAAGTTTATCTTCAAGCTTGTTTGATGAATTTAAAGGATAAGGGGATTGCTATTTAAATAAAAAACAATTAAGACTGTTGCAAAAAATTTTCTTTTGAGAATAATTTTGTTTAATGGGCTAAGAATAACTATTTATTGACAAAAAATTAGTTATAATAGTAAATTGAAAAAGAGGAGGTAGACTATTAAAATAGTGGTTTATTGTGGTGCTTCCTAATGGAACAGGGATATCGGATGAAGTAGTGGAAGCCGTCTCTTGGAGTCGGGTGGGTCAAAACACGAATCCCTGTATATTCATGAATGTTAATGGTTATTACAATGGACTACAAAAAGTTTACCAACAAATGGTTGAAGAAGGATTTCTCTTAACGGAAGATTATAAGCAAATTGAAGGATTCATTAAAAACGAATCACGATTGTAAATAAGTGAAAATCAGCCTCTAGTACAAGTCGCTTAGTAATTGATTCTGGTAGAATAGATATACTATTAAGAAAAGGAGACTAAAATGAAAAACAAACACACTTTTAAATTATCTATCCTATTAATAATGGTTTTAGCTTTGACTGGCTGTCAGGCTATAAGTGAATTTGTTTCTGGCTTTAAACAAGATTTTATTGGTTTGACTATGACCGTCCAAACTTATGATGAGCAAGCCCAGATCATTGATTCTATGACGGGAAAATCAGTTTCAATTGAACGAGATGAAGAGTTCGATTCACAAACAGCTGAAGGCTCAACCAAAGCTGACTCACAGGTTTTAGATATTCAAATTGGTGGGCACACGATGACTCATGTAGGATCATCTTTGATTGCTGCTGAGAAGGGGTTAAATGACTTGACGATGGAGGTAGATAATCGCGTTGAACTTTATGATACGAGATCGAACCTTCCATTCATTTCGCGCTTACAGGACAATTTAGGCCAAACCTTTTTTGGTAAAAAGAAGACGATTATGGTGCGAAGCCAAAACGGAACACCTTTAGCCGTTTATTCAGGGAATAAGGTCTCCTATTTTAAAACGGATGTACCTAAGTCGACAGGACTCATAATAGATGGCAAGTATCTCTTTATTTACCGTTGTGATTACACGATCTATGACAATGAGTTACTCGAAAATAGTTAGTTATTTAAAGCGATTTTTGAAAATAAAAAAGAGGCGGACGTCAGTCACAGCCTCTTTTTAAACTTTCCATCCTCGGGCATGTTTCATTTCTTGCCCTTGATCATCATATTTCTTTCTTTTGCTCGAAAGGTGCTCTATTTCGATAGCATAGACTTGAACATAATCGAAAGCTGTGTCAATGGCTTTATCAACTAGTGAATAATGTTTAGGGACATATTTTTTGGCGATCAGACGTAAGGCCTTGAGCAATTCTTTTTCGTTAGTAACTTTGCGAATTTTACCATAGATAATGGCCGACTCAAATTCAGTAGTAAAAACAGTACGGGCTAAAGTGCCCCAAGCAGTGGGATCAGCAGCAATCGTTTCGACTTCGCTTTCGCTATATAGATTTGGAACCTGAACCTGTCCAACAAAAGTGACACAGACAGCCATACCGTCTTCAAGTAAATCAACCTTTTTACCGGCTCTTGCACTATGAAAATAGAGGGTTTGATTGTGACGTATCATTGACAAAGGAATTGCATAAGGATAGGGTTGATCGGGCATACTTAGTACACCGTATTGAGCTTGATCGATAACTTTTTCAGCAAAATCATTGGGCATGGCACGGTCTTGACGGCGCATGGCTTGATGGATATCAGACATTTGAGACCTTCTTTCTATGGAGGTAGAGGATAAAAGCGACTTCTAAAAGAAAACATCAGGGGGTTTAGACCTGATGTTTTCTATTGATAGCTTATAAGTCTTTGAATAGAGTGTCAATAATTTGTTGATTACTGATGTTGTGAATTAAATCTTGCGGATAGTTATCATTAAAATGGTCTTGCATGGTTTTTTTATTAAAGCTAATCCCTTTTACAGAATGCTCAAAACCCCTTAAATCGTGCGTGCTAAAGAAGTCTCCTTCAAAAAGGAGTGATTGAATGACACCTTTTTCCACTTTGCAATGAAGTTTGAGGAGACCTCCGGGTAATACCGCTTCGTTAACTAAAGAAAACGATGGATTACGGCCGAAGACCCACTCCCAGGACTCAAATTTTTCTTTTTTAAGTTTTTGAACGGCTAGTTCGTCTGCTTCACTAAGGTAGAAAGAGTTAGGCTGATCTCCTACTATTTGTTTAATCAAAGCTTCTTTAAAAGACAAGGCTGTCCAATCTTCTGGGCAATTGTTTTTGATATTAGTGGTTCGGTCTTTCACAGATTTGATCCCCTTGGAAATTAATTTATGTTTAGCTGGATTGAGATAGTTTGCCATGGCTGTCAAGTCAGTCTCAAATAAAAGTGATCCATGATGCAGAATGGAATTTCCTTTAAAACATTGTGCATTGCCGGAAATCTTTTTACCATGAATCATTAAATCATTGCGGCTATTCATTTCAGCAGGGATTCCTAAACTTTGCAATGCCTGAATGATGGATTGCATGAAGCGTTGAAAATCAATAGCTTCGTGTCGTTTATTTCCTTGAGGTCGAGGTGAAATAAAGCTATATTGCCAGCCACCTTGGTCGGTGAAGATAGTACCGCCCCCTGTATTACGTCGTGTAATAGCGACTTGATCTTTTTCTAGTTCTGGTAAGTTCAGTTCAACATATGCATTCTGGTAATTACCCAGCATGACTGTAAAATCGGTTTGCCAGATCATGAAAAGGTCTTCTTTTAAAGCTTTTTGGGTCATTAAGTATTCTTCTAAGGCAAAGTAATAGTTAGGATCAAGTGAATCAGTCGGTAAATATAACATGGGTCTTTATGCTTCTTCTTTGGCTAATTGAGCCACTAAGCTATTTTCAGCATCAAAGTTATGGTCAACACCGACGGCATCCAAGGATTCATGAGCCTTGTAGGAGCTTCTTACTTGAGGTCCAGAGGCTACGAACTTGAAGCCCTTTTTCATCCCCATTTTATTGTATCTACCAAATTGTTCAAGCGAAATATATTCTTCTAGTTTGTAATGCTTAGGGGAAGGCTGAAGGTATTGTCCAATTGTAAAGAAATCTACGCCTACCGCTAAACTATCATCCATAGCTTGAGCAACCTCTTCTTCAGTTTCACCTAAGCCTAGCATTATCCCTGTCTTTGTATAGATATGGGGTGCTTGTTTTTTAATATATTTTAAAACGTCAAGAGAACGTTCATAGGTAGCGCGGTGACGAATTCTTGGAGATAAACGCTCTACCGTTTCGATATTATGATTAATAATTTCAGGATTTGCTTCAATAACAAGGTCAATACTTTCTTTGTTACCTAGGAAATCTGGTATAAGCACCTCGATCGTTGTGTCTGGGCATTTTTCTTTAACAGCACGAATTGTGCGAGCAAATTGTTCAGCTCCACCATCTTCTAAATCATCACGTGCCACACTGGTCACTACCACATGGCGAAGCCCCAGTGTTTTACAAGCATCGGCTAAGTTTTCAGGCTCCTTGTCATTCACTTCTTCCATATTGCCTGTCAGAATATCACAAAAACGACAAGCTCTTGAGCAATGGCTACCAAGGATCATGAAGGTGGCTGTACCATTTTTGTAGCACTCACCTAGGTTAGGACAGGTAGCTTCGGCACAAACGGTATTAAGTTGTAGGCTAGAAAGTAAGTTATTAACTTGATCGACGGATTCATTGTCAAAACGGATACGTGGTTTTACTTGGGTTGATGAAGAGGCAGTGATTTTCATTTAAGCTTCCTCACTTTCTTCAATGGTCGCAATTAAATCACCAGCAGTGACTTTGTCACCTAGCTCTTGATGGATAGCTATTAGCTTTCCAGAAAAAGGCGACTCAATCTCATGAACAGCTTTATCGGTTTCGACTGAATATAATACTTCACCTTTTTGAATGCTTTGGCCAACCTCTGTGGTCCATTCAATAATGACCCCTGACAATACTTTTGAACTTAATTTTGGAAATACAATTTCTTTTTTCAAAATGACTCCTCCAATCAATTAATTTAAAGTTATTTCCTAGGAAATCTCTACGCTCCATTGTAGACATTCCGCTATAAATGTTCAATACTTTTCACAAAAATTTAATCCAGTTCTTGCCTTCCCACCCAAGTTCATAAAACCTAGCGTACAGGCATTTTTATACCAAATACACTTAAGTTCGTGAAAAAAAATAATAAGAAAAGTCCGAAAGATTGTGATAAAAATTCAAGAACTAGGTCTTGATTAATCATCATAAAGAGAGGTAAGAATTTATTTTGTGAATGTCTACTTGTGGAATGGGTAAGAATGTTCTATTCTTAATGGAAGATAGAGTGAAATGAGGAAAGGTGCATATGATAGAAAGCTTAAAACTATATTTTGAAGATCAAAAATCTTGGTGGGTATTTGTTTATAATGTTATACTTGCTTTCTTTTTAGCGGTACTTGTCATGTTAATGGATGTGCGCTATTGGGGAGACCTAGATGCGCTACCGAGTGTGTTACTAACCAGTCAAAACTTTGCGCAAATGATATTAAGTTCTTTAGCAGGCTCCCTTTTTGCTGTGGCAACTTTTACTTTTGCTACCATGCTGAGTGTGATGTCCTATTATGCTTCTAGTTTTGGGCCGCGAACAATTGAAAATTTTCTTTTTCGTAAATCGTCTACTCAAACTTTGGGTATTTATTTAGGTGGTTTTGTTTATTGCCTGGTTTCCTTATTTTTCATGCGCGAATCTCAAGGCGAATATTTAGTGATGTCGGGGACAGTGGCTTTAATGTATGGGATTACAAGTGTTTTATACTTTATTCGTTTTGTTTTTGATATCTCACAATCTGTTCAACACAATCAGGTCATTAAAGGACTATTTGAAAGAGCTTCAAAAATTATCTCGGAAAATAAAGACTTTTTTGAAGCAGCAACATTTGTGGACCAATTGCCTTCTATCAAAGGGGCAGCCAGTAAAAGTGTGCAGTCTTTGAAACAAGGTTATCTAGATTTTGTCGATATTGATCGTTTATTTGATTTAGCAAAAGAATGTAAATGTGTGATTGTTTTGAAGGTTAGAAATGGTGATTTTGTAGGTAAAGGAGCTGTTTTAGCTGATGCTTATTCTTTGAAGAAACAAAAAGATTGGGAAAAGTTTGAAGAGAAATTGAATCGGTCTTTTATTTTTCAACACGAACCTTCTTCTATGTACAATCCTGATTTTGCTCTTTCGAAGTTAACAGATATCGCTTTGCGGAGTGCCTCACCTTCTATAAATGACCCCAACACCATTAGTCATGTTTTTCGTTACCAGTCCATTTTATTAGGTGAATTAGGGCAAGCTCCGGCCAGGTATGCAGTCTATTTAGAAGAAATAGAATTACCTTCGTCACAAACACTAGAGGTAGGCGTTTGTTATGACTACTGCCCTTTTCAGAAGATTCTATTCCAAAATTTTGGTCAATTGGTTCAGTATATTAATCAAGACGCCTATTTAATTCGTGATCTTTATGAAGCCTTATATTTCATTGGCCTTAATTCTTCTCATAAGCATCAAGAGGTTATTAAAGGGTTTATATCATACTTATCAAATAAAATAACCGACCATTTTGAGTCTGAATATGACCAAAGAATGTTTAACGAAGTGATGGAACCTATTGCTAGGTTAAGGCCTAGAGAAACTGAGAAAAATGAGGAATAAAGGTGTAAAAAATTGCTGTAATTTGTTAGACTATTGGTGTGAGCAAAGATTTTAGTTTTTTAATGAGGCCGATCACAACGAATCAGCTTTATCAGTTTTAATGTGCGATTAAAAGACACCGTTAGTAAATAATGGCACTGTTTATCAAAAAAAAGCATAAAGCCGTTGAAAACGCTTAAATAATCAGCTAATATAGATTCTATAAGAGTAATTATTTGTGATTTATTATATGGAGGGTGACTAATGAGTAAAAAAACAATTATGTTGGTGTGTGGTACTGGAATGTCTACAACCATGTTGGTTAATAAGATGAATAATATTGTAAAGACTGAAGAACTAGATTATGAGATTATTTCATCTTCGATCCATGAAATGGAAGATTATGTAAACAATGAAAATATCGATGTCTTATTATTAGGACCACAAGTTTCTTATTTATCAGAAGGTTTGTCTAAACGCTATGCTCCAAAGCAAATCATTGTTGAAAGTATTGATAAAAATGATTACGGCTTAGCAAACGGTAGAAAAGTCTTGTTGCAAGCCGAATCGCTTTTAGACTAAAATGAAAGTAGAAGAAGTACAAGAAATTGCCATGCTAATGATTGCCAATGGTGGCGATGCGCGCAGTCAATCAATGGAGGCTATCCGCTTTGCTAAAGAAGGCAATTTTGATTTGGCTCAGCAGAAGTTCGCATTAGCCCAGGAGTCTATCTTAACTGCTCATCAATTGCAGACAAAGTTATTGGTAGGCGAAGCTCAAGGGAATAGCTCGGAATTATCTTTATTAATGATTCATGCCCAAGACCACCTGATGAACGCAATGACTGTTAACGATATGGCAAAAGAAATCGTCGATTTATATCAATTAATCCTACCGAATCATAAAAACTTTAAATAAATATTTATTTAAACCTTCTTTTTCTTTAAGAAGGTTTTTCCTTTCCATGGGAGAAGTTCACCAGCCCTATGTTGAAGCTAGCAGCGATAATTGATAAAATAAAGAATATCAAAAATGATAGGAGTGGTTAGATGTTATCTGAATCGATTCAAAGATTAAAAAGACATTATGGCTATTTTATGGGGACTATTCTTATTGCAACTGTAGGATCCTCCGTAATCAATAGAATTCTCAATATGTTCTCTCCGGTTAATGATCAATTGAATACATTTATTACCAGTGTTAATGAAACGATGACACCCGATCAATTAGTTCAATTTAGTCAAGATTTTTTTAAAGCACAATATACAGGTGTAGGAGGCTTAATAGCCTTAATCACTATGATATTATCGGTATTCCTACGCATTATGCAAAGAAGATCCTATTTTCAAAAGCTAAATTTTCCTGAAATGCGAATAGCAGATTCAGCTTTCTTTCATACCTCTCCTGTAAAAATCATTACACTTCCGATCAAGTCATTTTTTGCCAATGTCTTGGGTTGGATCGCCGGGTTCTTACTATTATTTGTTTCTGGCTTGATATTTTTTCAACTAAGCCAATATGGCAATACGGCTAGCTTAGTTTTTGTTTTGATATTTATGCTGTTGGCATTGGCCTTAAGCGTGTTTTTAGTACCTATTTCATATCTAATAGCATATGATGTGGAAGGCAAGTATAATTTCTGGGCAACCTTTACTAAAAGTTTAACGGTAGCTAAAAATAATTTTGGCCGAATCGCAAAAAGCCTAATAGTTATTCTTTTAATCTTTATTGTCTTTTTTATTTTGATAGGTCTTCTAGGCTTCGTTATGATGGATGGAGTTGGAGCGATTGTTACTGTAGGGTTGTTAGGGCTTCTAACAATAATTGGGTTAATTTTTTGGGTAGGTCCTTTAGTTGAAGTGTATATGGCTCAAACTCTAAATCATATTTTTAACAGAGAATATTAATTTCAATTGTTTTTTAAGGAGAAAAAAGATGAACATCGAAAAAATTATGGATATATTTCAAAATGATATGAAAGTCGCTGTGCTAGCAACGGTTGACAATGAAAATAAACCGCATGCTCGACATGTTCATGTTGGTCTAGCAAACGATAAAGGAATCTTTTTCATGACCAATCCTAAAACAAATCTTTATCAACAACTCCAAGACAATAAAGCTGTTGCAATGACAGCTATGAAGGAAGAAGATTATTTGATTCAGGTGATTCGGATTGAAGGGAAAGTACGAGAGTTAGGTAAAGAAAAATTAACAGAAATTTTAGGTAACAATCCTTATGTCGAAATAGTTTACCCTGATCAAGCAGATCAAGTGGGTGCCCAAGTGTTTCAAATATATGAAGGTAAAGGCTTCTACCACTCAATGACTCAAGGTCATAAGTATGAGTTTGAAATTGGTGGAAAATTATCTAAGATGTAATGATAAAGCCCTTTGAAAATGTAGAAGTTACATTTTCAAAGGGCTTCACTAATTGTTCAATTAGAAAGAATGCTGGAGGGATCTTGCTCTCAGTCAAAGATAGGTGGAGCTATACTTTATTAAAGCCAAAATCTCTCAAAGGTAAAGATTTTTTCATATAGCTATTTAGTAATCGAAGTGATTTTATTTAATCGGTTTTTAATCCTAACAAATGTTTTAAAAGGTCCTCTATTACGCTAGCAATTATAAAGGTCACCCAAGAAATTGCCCAAGCGCTACTGATAAACGACCAGAGAAAATAAATAACAGTGACCAATGGCCAGTATATATCATCAAATATTTTATCTGTTTTTTTAAGACGCTCTCGACTGTTGATTTCTTGAGGGCTAACCTGTGATGAAAGGCCAGATTCCAATAACTTTTTATAAGTTGATTGATTTCCTCCTAAATAGATGAAAAGGAAGACTGCGCTAGCAACACAGATCAAGAGTCCGGAAATAGTCAAATCTGCTAGACCAGTTGCTACATTTAGACTGTCAACTATAACGATAGGTATAATGGGTAGAAGAATTAAGGCGATACCAGCAATGAATCCATAAGAGCTAACTTTCTCTTGTTGTTTCAAGTCGTTTTTTAGTTGCCTTTCTAAGTTCTTAGATAAACGATATTCTCCCTTAGCTACTTTTTTTGGTTTGCCATTAAATTGGCTAGCTGTTACATAGAAACCAATAGCAATTACAATTGACACTATGATGATACTAATTCCGAAGCTATCGGCTAAGGTGCTGTTTTCACCTAAGACACTTTCTAAAGTCATGAAGACTGATGAAGAGGCAATCATTAAAAAGGTGCCGAGGGCTGTTAATAAATTTGACTTGGTGCTATTGGTAATAAAAGCATTGATTTCTTCTTCTGTGAGTAAGGGATAGTGTGGCAGTTTGTTTTTATCTTGTGTTTTGAATTGATAAGCATCAATCAGTTCCTCAATACTGCCAAATTCAGTAATCACTTTACCAACGGCTTCATGCTCACTCAGACCTGAATCAATTAAGTCTTGGTATTTGTCTTCCATATTTGCCAAGATTTCTGCCTTCAGTTGAAGCATTTCATCATTGACTTCAATCTTGTTAAACATAGAATCAAGATAGGTTTTTATTACGTCCATAATTAAGCTCCTTTAATAATATTTTCCACGATTGCTTTAACGATTGTCCATTCTTTGACTTTATCTTGTAAGACTTCTTTCCCTTTTTGCGTTAATCGATAGTAGGTTCTTGGACGACCATTTGTTTTCTGGCCGGGATAGTCTTCGATTAAACCATCTTTTTTTAAGCGGTTAAAAATGGAGTAAAGAGTTGTTTCTTTCATGATGTATTTTTCATTGGATAAATGAGAAATTGTTTTGCCAATTTCATAACCATAGGAATCACTCTTATCTAAAATAGCTAGGATGAAAAGGTCGTTATACCCTCTAAAAATATCACTATTTATCAATGAATCACCTCACTCTTTTTACTGTATCTGATGGAGTATTTAAATTATAAAACAATTACTACGGCAGATAAAGTAGTTTTTTAAAAAATCAGACCATAGTCCTAGGAAAATAGGAATAAAACAAGCGCCTCTCGATTGTTTAATCGAGAGACGCTTTGATTTTATTATTTGGCTTAGATTTAAAATAGGAATTAAGCTTTAAATAGTAATTGGTGTAATTTCAATGGTTCAATATATTGGCCGTCTTTATAGACACGCATATTACCACCAGAGATTTCATCAATTAGGACAACTTCATCGTTGTTTTGTAAAGTACCAAATTCAAACTTAATATCATAAAGATCAAGACCATGAGCTTTTAATTCATCAGATACAATGGTTGTAATTTGACGAGTGAGCTCAACGGTGCGGTCTACTTGTTCAGCGGATAAAATATCAAGAACAACTAATCCGTCTTTAGTGATTGGTGGATCTTGACGATCATCATCTTTAATTGTGAACTCCACGTATTGAGGAAGATCACTGCCTTCTTCAATATAATCACCGTAGCGACGGAAGAAAGAACCCACTGCTTTTTGGCGGCAAATCACTTCTAAACCTTTACCAAACACTTTAGCAGGCTTAACCTCCATTGTTTGTTCATCCATGTTTGCATTAACAAAGTGTGTTGAGATTCCAGCTTGATGGATTTTTTCAAAGAAAAATTGAGACATTTCTAAACCAGCACGACCAACGCCTTCGATAGATAGACCAACAGAGTTCGCCCCAGGGTCAAAGACACCGTTTTCTCCAGTGACATCGTCTTTAAATTTTAAGAGGTAGTTTCCATTTTCCAAGGAGTAGACGTCTTTTGTTTTGCCTTTATAAACTAATTGCAATTTCAACACCCTTTCTTATTAACATAAGTTAATTTTAGCACACCCCTATCTTAAGGAGTATAAAAAGTTAGATGAATAAACGAAATTCCAGTTAAACGTTCGGGAAAACATACGAACAAATTTTCTGGTTTAGAAAGTGACCTGTGTTATAATGAGGTGAAGAGTTTTTTTACGGACAGAGAAGAGAGGGATTATTTTGACTAAAGATAAAATTACCATCAAGGGTGCAAGAACCCACAATTTAAAAAATATAGACATAGAAATACCTCGTGATCAATTAGTTGTAGTGACTGGATTATCGGGGTCTGGCAAGTCATCACTTGCCTTTGATACCCTATATGCAGAAGGCCAAAGAAGGTATGTAGAAAGTTTGTCAGCCTATGCACGTCAATTTTTAGGGCAAATGGATAAACCGGAAGTCGATTCGATTGAGGGTCTGAGTCCCGCCATTTCAATTGATCAAAAGACAACCAGTAAGAACCCGCGCTCAACCGTAGGAACAGCTACTGAAATTAATGATTTTTTACGTTTGCTTTATGCCAGAGTAGGGACTCCCTACTGTCCTCGTCACAACTTACCCATTGTTAGACAATCTGTTGAACAGATGGTGGATCGCTTATTGGAATTACCAGATCGCAGTAAAATTCAAATTCTTTCACCACTTGTAAGGAATCAAAAAGGGCAGCATAAAAGAGTGTTGGAGCAAGTAGCTAAAGAAGGTTATGTTCGTGTAAGAGTAGATGGAGAAATAATTGATTTAACCGAAGTTCCCGAACTTTCAAAAAAAGTCAGTCATACTATTGAAATTGTGGTCGATCGAATTGTGATTAAAGAAGGGATTCGATCTCGACTTTATGACTCCGTTGAAACAGCAGTGAATGCTTCTAAAGGTTATTTAGTTGTAGATGTAATTGATGGAGAGGAACTTTATTTTAATGAGCATTATACTTGTCCATACTGTGATTTTTCTATTGAAGAGTTAGAACCAAGACTTTTTTCTTTTAATGCACCCTTCGGTTCTTGTCCGGCTTGTGATGGTTTGGGCGCTCGTTTAACTCCTGATGAAGATTTAATTATTCCTGATCCAACCTTAACTTTGCGTGAGGGAGCCTTTTTACCTTGGGGCAAAGAAGGTTCGGGCTACTATGCTTCTATGCTAGATCAATTTGCTAAAGCTTACGGTATCCCAATGGACCTTCCTTATGAAGAATTAACCAAGGACCAACAAGAAGCGCTCAAATATGGCCAACCTAACTTTCACTTTAAATTTACCTTTGAACCCATGCACGGCGGTAAGAAGCGAACGGTTGATCAGACATTTGAAGGGATCTTTAATAATGTTGAAAGACGCTATAATCAAACAAGTTCAGATTATATGCGAGATGTTTTGCGTAATTATATGCAAGAGTTAGAGTGTCCAACTTGTAGAGGTCAACGCTTGAACGAAAAAGCTTTAAGTGTAAGAGTGGCTGATAAAAATATTGCTCAAGTGACAGCATTGTCTATTGATATGGCAAAAATACATTTTGAAAATATACAATTTGATGAGCATGACTTGATGATTGCTCAACCGATTATGAAAGAAATCAATGATCGTTTGACTTTTCTAGATAATGTGGGATTGGAGTATTTGACACTCGATCGAATTGCAGGCTCGTTGTCAGGAGGAGAAGCTCAAAGGATTCGTTTAGCTACCCAAATTGGCTCGCGACTAAGCGGCGTGCTTTATATACTGGATGAACCTTCAATTGGCTTGCATCAACGAGACAATGATCGCTTAATTCATTCATTAATGGAGATGCGTGATTTAGGGAACACCCTAATTGTTGTTGAGCACGATGAAGAGACTATGTTAGCAGCTGACTACCTAATCGATATTGGGCCTGGTGCGGGCGATCAAGGAGGAAAAATTGTAGCTGCTGGAACCCCTCAAGAGGTAATGGGGAACCCTGACTCTCTTACTGGTAAATACCTAAGGGGCGAAAAAGGGATTGTTGTGCCTAAAAAACGTAGACAGGAAGACTTAGGTTGGATTGAGGTCAAGGGTGCTCGTGAAAACAATTTAAAAAATATCGATGTTTCTTTTCCAATTGGTCGCTTAACTTGTGTGACTGGCGTTTCCGGTTCTGGCAAATCGTCCTTAGTGAATCGCATCTTAAAAGTTGCCTTAGCTAAGCGGTTAACCTCTACTCAGGAAAGACCGGGTAAATTCAAAGATATCAGTGGATTTGAAGAGCTAGAAAAAGTGATTGAAATTGATCAAAGTCCAATTGGTCGAACTCCAAGGTCTAACCCGGCAACCTATACTTCTGTTTTTGATGACATTCGTGCATTATTTGCGAATACTAATGATGCTAAAATTCGCGGTTACAATAAAGGAAGATTTTCATTTAATGTCAAGGGAGGACGTTGTGAATCTTGTGGTGGAGCAGGTATTAAGAAAATTGAAATGCATTTTCTCCCAGATGTTTATGTCCCGTGCGATGTCTGTCATGGCGCCCGTTACAATTCAGAGACACTCGAAATTAAATTCAAAGGACAATCGATAAGTGATGTCTTAAATATGACAGTCGATGAAGCAGTGGAATTTTTTGATGCGCATCCAAAGATAGCGCGCAAAATGAAAACGCTGCAAGACGTAGGTTTAGGCTATATCCAGTTAGGACAATCGGCAACCACTTTATCGGGTGGCGAAGCACAGCGAATGAAATTAGCCGCTGAACTTCATCGTGTTTCCAATGGCAAAACGCTTTATATTTTGGATGAACCGACTACTGGATTACATGTTCATGATATTGTTAAATTAATGAATGTTATTAATCGATTAGTAGAGGCTGGCAACACGGTAGTTATTATTGAACACAATCTTGATGTAATTAAAACGGCAGACTATATTATTGATATGGGGCCCGAAGGTGGTAGTCACGGAGGTCAAGTAGTGGCTGTTGGTACTCCGGAAGAAATCGCTAGAAAACGAAAGAGTCATACTGGCAAATTTTTAAAAGATATTTTGAAGCGCGATAAAGATAAGGGTTTTCGATAATAGAGAGCATAGGCTGGGAAATTAAGACGTCCGGCCTATGCTTTTTTAATAATAACCGCTATCCTAATAACAGGAATCAGATAACGATTTCTTTAAAAACAAATATCAGCCTAGGGACCTATGATTAAAGAGTAATTAACTAGCATAATAGAAGATGAAGAGGGTCAGTATAAATTAGGAGGATTATTATGAACGAGAAAGAAAGAATTATCGAATTAGTTAGACAAAAAATTATATCTATGGATGAAGCCTTAAGATTACTTGAAGCAGGTGGTATGGCAAACGATTCATCAGAACCTACTGAGGATAGCGCTAAGACAAAAGACACTAAAATTGAGAGCAAGACATTGGTAAAAGATGACCTCAACCGCCTGGTTCGTTCAATGGTAGATCAAGCAGTGAATGCAGGGACAAGTGTAGTGAAAGAAGTAGCTCAAGCAAGCAATCAAGTCGTTAAAGAGGTCAATGATTCACTGGAAAACCGTAAAGAAACAAAAGACAGACCTTCTTTTAAAGAACAGACCAGTGATCAAGAAGAACATGCTTCTTATCAAGCAAAGGCTGAAGCTTTTGAAACAAAAGGGCAGGCCATTCAGCAAGAAATTGAAGAGGTTAATGAGCGACTTCATCAATTTAATGAAGAAAAGATTATTATCCAACAGCGGTTAAGAGAACTAGAAATTCTGGCTGAAATTGAAGAACTGACCACTGAGATGAAAGATCAGGTCAAAGATTTTACCTTACAAGAAAGAGCGATTGACAGTGAAATTAAGCATTTAGAACAGCAAGTCGAAGGACTTTATGATCAGCAAGAGGATCTATATGAAGAATGTAAAGAAAATCAACAAGCTGACCCTGAATTTAAACGGTTTATTTCTAATTCCACCCAAGTTCTTACTGAGCAAGCGCACCAATTTAAAGAAGAAGCAAGCAGAGAAGGTAAACGCCTTGGCAAGCAAGTGAAGGATCTGATAAAATCCTCACTCAATAATTTCACCACTAAGGATGTTAATGTATCTTTCAATGTGCCTTGGATTAAGAGCCAAGTATTAGACCATACTTTTTCCTTTGATGGAGCAACTTTAACAGCGATGGATTTTAATGTATTAAATGGTGATTTACAAGTAGAATTCCATGAAGGCGACGACATTTTAGTAGAGGCTGCTATTAAGCTGATGGGTGGACAAGATAAGCTAACGGTTGACTTGTTCAAAGAAAAAGTAACTATAACCACCATTGAAAATAAATTGGTTTTTCATGTGGATGCTATGAATTTAGCTATGGATGCCAAGATCAGCTTGCCTCATAAGCTATATCATTCAGTTGTTTTAAATACCCTTAATGGAGATATAAGAGTCAAACAAATGGAAGTAAACAATCTAATCATTTCTAGTAAGCGAGGAGACATCCGTCTTGCTGATACCAAGGCAGATGAAGTGAATATTGACACAAAATTAGGAGATGTTAAACTTAAAAACATCTCAACTGATATATTAGGTTTGAATCTAGTCAATGGTGATGTAAAAATTAAAAACTCAACCATCCAAACAACTAGTCTTAAAAATATTAATGGAGACTTCCGAATTGTTGGACCAGTTGGTAATATTAAGGCCAGTACAGTTAATGGAGATTGTTACATTACTAAAAAAGATATCGAACCAGCTAACATTTCACTTTCAGCTGTTCATGGCGACCTTAAAGTCAGCTTACTAAAAGAACAGGCTTTCACCGCAAGAGGTAATCTCTCTGAAGGACAAATTAAGCATCGAATGTCTGGCTTAGACCGACAAGAAATTTTTGATGGTGGTAAATCATTTATATACAATCGTCCCGGTCATCTGGATCAGAAAGAAGTTCAGATTGATGCAAGTATTACCTTTGGAGATTTGTACCTAAAAGATGGAGATTCTGAGACAGGAAAGGAAGGTAAATAATGCAACGATTAACACGCTCATCATCCGATCGCCGCATTTTTGGTGTTTGTGGTGGTATAGCAGAATACTTTAATATTGATTCGACTTTAGTCCGTTTAATTTTTCTGATTGCTATGTTTTCAGCAGGAGTAGGTTTTTTCCCATACATTTTAATGGCGGTTATTATACCCTATGATTATCAAGTTGGCAAACCCTCTTTACGTCGTAAAGGAAAGAAATATTCAGAAACTAATTCTCATCAGGTGATTAAAGATATTACTCCTCAAGATGACGATAACTGGAGTGACTTTTAGAAAAATAAAACGAGCCCTCATCTTATTAGGTGAGGGCTCATTTTTAATGATAGCGCCATTTGCTAGTCAGAAGGCTCTTTCTATGATACCATTTTAGAGAAAAATGAATGGAGGATCGGACCGTGGGAAAATATGTGACAGTCCAAAAATTAACTGAAACTTTAGATGTGGAGATTGTCTATGGTCATGAACATGTCGATAAGAAAATTGTTTCCAGTGAAGTTTCAAGACCAGGACTTATTCTGGCAGACTTCAAAGAATTCTATCCGAGTGATCGGATTCAATTAATCGGTCGAACAGAAACAGCTTATTTAGATACCTTGACTAGCCAAGAACGTATTGAGAAATTCCGCTCTATCTGTCGTGAAGATACGCCTGCTATTGTAGTCGCTCGAAAAATATCTATACCTTCAGAACTTATTTTAATAGCTAAAGAACGTCAGGTGCCACTACTTTCAGCTCGTTCTCGTACTAGCCGGGTCTTGGCAAATCTAACCAATTATTTAGAAGGACAATTAGCAGAGCGTTTTTCAAAGCATGGAGTCTTTCTTGAAGTATTTGGGATGGGAGTCTTGTTAACAGGCACCTCTGGAGTCGGCAAATCAGAAACCGCTTTAGAGTTGATTCAAAGGGGTCACCGTCTAGTAGCCGATGACCGAGTAGAATTTTTTATGGTGGATGAGCTAACCCTAATTGGTGAAGCGCCGGAAATTCTACAAAACTTATTAGAAATTCGTGGCTTGGGAATTGTTGATGTAATGAGTCTTTATGGAGTCTCGGCCATTGTACGTTCTAAAAAGTTAGAATTAATTATCGAGATGGTATTAGATGATGGACAAATTGAATATGATCGTTTAGGGTCTGGTCAACAATACGACCGGATTTTTGATGTTCAAATCCCAAGAACGAGAATACCGGTAAAAACAGGACGGAACTTAGCAGCTATTATTGAAGCAGCCGCTATGAATTTCAGAGCCAACAGTATGGGCTTTGATGCTACAGATGCCTTTAATGCTAAATTAGATGCTTTGATCATGTCTAATCGTGAGGTGACTAATGATTAATTCTTTCGGCTCAATTTTTATGAAGATAGATCGCATCGCCTTTCATATTGGAAGTTGGCCTGTCTATTGGTATGGGCTAATCATTGGTTTCGGAATGTTATTGGCCTATTTCTTATATATAAGGGAAGTTAAACGTAAAGGGGCCGATCCAGATAAGGCCTTTGATCGCCTTTTTTGGGCAATTATCATCGGTTTTATAGGGGCTAGAATTTATTATGTAGCCTTTTCTTGGCAGTCCTATCAAGATAATTTGTTGAGTGTTTTTGCTATTTGGAACGGTGGTATTGCAATCTATGGCGGAATTATTGCGGGCTTTCTAACCTTAATATATTTTATTCGTAAAGATAATTTAAATGCAGCATTAGAAATGGACATGGCAGCACCTGCCTTGATGTTGGCACAAATTGTTGGGCGGTGGGGTAATTTTATTAACCAGGAGGCTTACGGAGGGATTGTGAGTCGCTCCTATTTAGAAAATTTAAGATTACCTACTTTTATCATTGATCAAATGGAAGTCCAAGGGCAATATCGTCAACCCACCTTCTTATTTGAGTCTTTATGGAACTTTATCGGTCTTGTTTTAATTATGACGATAAGAAGGAAGCGTTTCTTAAAAGAAGGAGAAGTCGCAAGCTTTTATGCAGTTTGGTACGGTATAGGTAGAGCTTGGATTGAAGGTTTACGAACAGATAGTCTTTATTGGGGACCTTTTAGAGTCTCACAAGTTTTTTCGTTAATTATCGTTGTAAGTGCTATTTCAATTATGATTTATCGAAGAGTCCACTTGACACTTCCCTTCTATAAGGAATCAGATATTGCAAGATAAGGAGAAAAAAATGAACATTACAATTCTAGGATCAGGTTCGTGGGGGTCTGCTCTAGCAAAAGTCTTATCAGACAATCAACATAGTGTTACTATTTGGAGCATTGATCCTCAGGTGGTTGATGAGATTAATCAACAACATACCAACTCGCATTTTCTTAAAGAATTTGAGCTGAATGAGACTGTTAAAGCAACGCTTGATTTAGTACAAGCCTTAAAGAAAGCAGAAGTCTTGCTTTTTGCAGTACCCACCCAAGCAATTCGTAAGGTTTCTAAAGAAGTAAATAAACTTTTAGTCAAAATGGAGCGACCTCCTTTAATTATTCATGTGTCTAAAGGACTTGAACAAAAAAGTCACTTGCGTATTTCTCAAGTGCTTCAAGAAGAGCTGACCACAGATCTTTACAGAGCTTTAGTCGTCTTATCCGGTCCTAGCCATGCGGAAGAGGTCGCACGCGAAGATCTTACATCCGTTACCGCGGCCAGTGAATCGCTAGAAGCTGCTGAAACTGTTCAAGAGCTCTTTATGAATAATTATTTCCGTGTATACACTAACACGGATGTGATAGGGGTTGAATTAGGCGCTGCCTTGAAAAACATTATTGCTTTAGGCGCAGGAATTCTTAATGGTTTAAACTACGGGGACAATGCTAAGGCCGGTTTAATTACACGGGGCTTGGCTGAAATATCGCGTTTGGGTATACGCTTAGGGGCAGACCCGCTAACTTTTCTTGGTTTAAGTGGAGTTGGAGACCTCATTGTAACTTGTACCAGCATTCATTCACGTAATTGGCAAGCTGGTAATTTGTTGGCTAAAGGCTTAACTGTTGAAGAAGTGACAGAAGAAGTCCAGATGGTGGTTGAGGGTATTTTTACTTGCCTGGCAGCTTATGAGTTGGCACAAGAATATCAAGTCGATATGCCAATTACTAATGGCCTCTATCAAGTTCTTTATCAAGGAGCGGATGTTAAAGAAGTGGTTAGTCAATTAATGAATCGCTCTGGCAAACAAGAAGCCTCTTTAGCCCAACACAATGAAGTGATCACCTCAGAGAAAGGAAGATAAGATGGAAGATACGATTGAAAAGACAATGATTAATGTCGATGTTGTGATAGTAGGCGCTGGCCCTGGAGGAATGACGGCAGCCCTATACGCTTCACGTGCCAATTTAAAAACAATTATTCTTGAGAAGGGTCTACCAGGAGGAGAAGTTAATAATACGGCTGATGTAGAGAACTATCCAGGTTTTTCTAAAATAGCCGGTCCAGAATTAGCTCATAAATTTTTTGAATCTGCTATGGAGTTTGGCGCGCAGCATTCAATGGAAACGGTGGTTGGAATTGAGTTACATGACCAAGTAAAACATGTCATTACCAGCAAGAACATCTATGTAGCACCTGTTGTCATTATTGCTACTGGATCTCAGCATAGAAAGTTAGATATTCCAGGGGAAAATCTTTTAAGTGGTAAAGGAGTTTCTTATTGTGCTGTTTGTGATGGCTTCTTTTTCCGTAACCGCCACTTAGTGGTTGTAGGAGGGGGAGATTCGGCTGTCGAAGAAGGAATTTACCTCACTCAGTTTGCTGATAAAGTAACCATTGTTCACCGTCGAGACAGTCTTAGAGCTCAACAGATATTACAAGAGCGTGCTTTCAAAAATGATAAAATTGACTTCATTTGGGATACGACTGTTGAAGAAGTTATAGGTGATCAATCAGTAGAAGGCGTGTTCTTACGAAATGGAAAAACCGGCGAACGCTACACATATCCTTGTGAGGGGGTCTTTATCTACATTGGCTTAGTGCCGAACTCTTCGTTGGTTAGCCATCTAGATATTACGGATGAAGAAGGATGGATTATCACCAACGAAAAAATGGAAACGCGGATTCCGGGCATTTTTGCTGTAGGAGATGTTCGCCAAACACATTTACGTCAAATTGCCACGTCTGTTGGCGACGGGAGTCATGCAGGCCATATGGCTTACCAATATATTCAAACCTTAGCAGACTAATTTTTATAATTAATCAGACTTAGCTATTTTTAAAGGTAAGTCTTTTTAAGAAATAACTAAAAACTTGGGAGATTAGTCAAATTTCTACTATTTTATCCCAATCATGATATAATAAATAACAATGAGAAAGGTGGCGAGAATATGCCTTGGCGTGAATTATATAAAAAATGGAAAAACAAAGAAAATCTTGACCAAGCGGTCAAGAAATCTCTAGAAGAACAAGCTGGCGATGAAACAAAAGATGCTTTTAATAATGTTTTAAGCTTTGGTACGGCAGGGATGCGCGGTATTATAGGAGCGGGCCCGAACCGAATGAATATTTATACAGTTAGACAAGCAACAGAAGGTTTAGCCATGTTAATCAATGAAGCAGGTCAAGAAGCAAAAGAGCGTGGTGTTGTTATTGCCTATGATTCGAGACACTATTCCCCCGAGTTTTCAATGGAAGCCGCTTTAGTCTTAGGTAAGCACGGAATTAAGGTTTATTTATATGAAAGCCTACGTCCAACACCTACCTTGTCCTTCGCTGTGCGTTATTTACATGCTTATGCGGGTATCATGGTAACGGCTAGTCACAATCCGGCAGAATATAATGGTTATAAGGTCTATGGTGAAGATGGCGGTCAAATGCCACCAGAAGATGCGGATAAGTTAACTCGGTTTGTACGGTCCATTGAAGATCCACTAGTCATTGAAGTAGGAAATAAGACGGAATTGTTAGGGTCAGGTAAAGTTGAAATTATTGGTGATCGTGTGGATCAAGCTTATCTAGCTGAGATTGCTAAAGTAACGATTGATTCTAATCTAATTGCTGAGATGGCAGAAGAAGTAAAAATTGTTTTTACTCCACTACACGGTACGGGAATGTATCTAGGGATGCAGGCTTTAGAACAAGCAGGGTTTTCTAACATCCATGTTGTTGAAGAGCAAGCAGAACCAGATGGAGGTTTTCCAACTCTTAAATCCCCTAATCCTGAATCGCCTGAATCATTTGACTTGGCTGAACAAATTGGGCGAAATATTGAAGCTGATATTCTTTTAGCAACAGATCCGGATGCTGATCGTTTAGGTGCGATGATTCGTACTCAAGAAGGAAATTATCAATTGCTATCAGGAAACCAAATCGCCTGCTTAATGTTGAACTATATGTTAAAAGCATACCAAGCCAAAGATCAATTACCTGAAAATGGTGTAATCATAAAATCGATTGTTTCAACAGATCTAGCAGAAGAAATTGCTAAAGCCTATAAGGTTGAGACGGTAGATGTTTTAACAGGTTTTAAATTTATTGCAGAAAAAATTAAACAGTACGAAGAATCAAAAGCGCACACCTTCATTATGGGCTTTGAGGAAAGTTTTGGCTATTTATTGAAGAGCTTTACACGTGATAAAGATGCTATTCAAGCCTTAGTAATGTTGGCTGAAATTACAGCCTTTTATAAAAAACAAAACAAAACCCTCGCACAAGCGCTAATGTCAATTTATGAAGAATATGGTTATTATAAAGAAAAAACTTTATCCATCTCTTTTACATCACTTGATGGAAAGCAAGAAATGGAAGCGTTAATGAATGAAACGCGGGCTAATCGCTTGACGGAGGTAGCTGGTATTCCTGTTGCCGAAGCCTACGATTATTTAAACAGTAATTTGATTTATGCAGATGGTAAACAATCCAGTCTTTCATATCCTAAATCCAATGTTTTAAAATATAAATTGAAAGACGGATCATGGATTGCCTTAAGACCAAGTGGCACAGAGCCAAAAATAAAATTATATATGGGCGCTAAAGCTGAAAGTGAACAGGCTGCAAATGACAAAATAGTGAGTTTAGAGGCCTTTTTGAATCAATTGATTAAGTAAGTTAAATCTCTGCTGAAATCTTTTTCTTTTTAAGAAAGTGGATTTCAGCAGCTTTTTTAGCTAAAAGATTCATAGATAGAGTAGAAATTAATTTGTGATATAATAGAGAGTAATAAATATTCACCAAGAAAAGAGGGAGACCATGTCAAATTTGGAATTAGTCATTATCACTGGGATGAGTGGTGCAGGCAAAACCGTTGCTGTTCAAAGTTTTGAAGACCTTGGATATTACTGCATCGATAATATGCCGCCAAGTCTTTTGCCAACCTTTTGGCAATTGATGCGAGAATCAGGTAAAATCACTAAAATCGCTATGGTAATTGATTTAAGAACACGGGAGTTTTTTGATGAGTTATCGGATATAATCGGTACGATGGATAATAATCAAGATGTTACTTCAAGAATTCTCTTTTTAGAAGCCAATGACCAAGAATTGGTTTCTCGTTATAAGGAGTCACGTAGACATCATCCATTATCACAAGCAAATGAAGTCTCAACATTGAGTGCGATTGCTAAAGAAAAAGAGTTATTACGCGATTTAAGAACGCGTGCTCAAATGATTGTAGACACTTCTGAAATGAAACCCAGACAACTAAGAGCTTATATTATGGAACATTTTGCTGAAAAGGAGCAAGTTACCTTTAGAATAGATGTAGTCTCTTTTGGTTTTAAGTATGGTCTTCCAATAGATGCAGATGTTGTCATGGATGTGCGTTTTTTACCTAACCCTTATTATATTCAAGATTTAAGAGGATTAACTGGAGTGGATAATGCGGTTTATGATTATGTTATGAGTCAACCGGAAAGTCAAATTTTTTATAATAAGCTAATCGACTTATTAAATTATTGTGTTCCTGGCTATAAACGCGAAGGCAAAAGTAGGGCTGTGATAGCGATTGGTTGTACAGGGGGGCAACACCGTTCAGTGGCCCTAGCTGAAAGAATTGGCGAACATTTTACTCGCATGAATTATTGTACAAATGTTAATCACCGTGATATGGCAAAAAACCAAAACCAAGTGTTAAAGAAGGTTGCTAGAAATGAATCAGATGCGTCAAGCTCGTTATAAAGTTGCGGTAATCGGTGGGGGAACCGGCTTGCCTGTAATTTTAAGAGGACTAAAGAAATTAGATGCCAACATTACAGCAATCGTTACTGTTGCCGACGACGGAGGGTCATCTGGCGTTATTCGTGATTATATTAACGTTGTTCCACCGGGAGATATCCGTAACTGTATGTCAGCTCTTTCCGAAGCAGACCCAGTCTTACTTGAACTCTTTCAATATCGCTTTAACACGGATGATGATTTTTTAGCAGGCCATGCCATTGGAAATCTTTTGATTGCCGCTTTAAAGGAAATGAAAGGCTCACTGTCGGAAGCCATTGATATCTTATCGCAATTTATGAATATTAATGGTCAAATCCTACCAGCAGCTCCTGAACCATTAATTTTGCAAGCTTTATTTGAAGACGGAACGATTGCTGTTGGCGAGTCGAAAATAGCCCACCATCGTAAACGCATTCAAGAAGTTAATGTAATGACTATTGAAGGAAAACCTGCCGTTAAGGCTTCTTCAAGGGTTGTGGAAGCAATCATGGAAGCAGACTTAATTGTATTAGGTCCAGGCAGTTTGTATACTTCTATTTTGCCCAATTTAATGATTGATGAGATTGGACAAGCGATATCAAAAACCAATGCTCAGGTAGTTTATATTTGTAATATTATGACTCAATTAGGAGAAACAGAAAACTTTACGGATGCAGATCATATTGAAGTATTACATAATCATTTGGGAGTTCGATTTGTCGATACCGTTTTGGTTAATACTACAGAAGTTCCCAAAGAATATATTATCAATCAACCAAACAAAGAGTATCTGCTTCAAGTAAAACACGATTTCAATGGTTTGCGTCGTTTAGGATGTCGGGTTATATCTAGTGAGTTTTTAAGTATGAAAGAAGGCGGCGCTTATCATGATACGGATAAGGTTGTTGAAGAATTAGGGCACTTATTGAATAGTGTGCGTTTGCTTGATAAAAATAGTTCTGATTCAAATAAGCACTCAGTTTTATAAATGGACTAAATGTTGGTTAAGGAGAGAGTAGGATGACATTTGCAGCAGAAGTAAAAAAAGAATGTACATTATTAGAAGTTCACAAAGAGCATGCCAAAGCAGAATTAGCGGCATTGATCCGCATGAATGGTGCGGTTTCTATTTATCAACAAAAGCTAATTTTAAATGTACAAAGTGAAAATGCTGCAATCGCAAGAAGGTTATATACCTTACTCAAGGACTACTTTGATGCTGAAAGCGAACTGATTGTTCGGCGCAAAATGAAATTAAAAAAGAACAATGTCTATATTGTGCGCTGTCGTTATCATGTACAAGAAATTTTAGAAGATTTAGAAATTTTTGATCAATTAAGCCTCATCTCAAGAGTGGCTCCCGAAATAATGCAAAACGACCCAAAGAAGCGCTCTTATTTGCGAGGAGCCTTTTTAGCGGGAGGCTCGGTGAATAATCCGGAGTCAAACTCTTATCATTTAGAAATATACTCGAGTTATGAGGATCATAATGAAGATCTTTGTAAAATGATGAATGATTTTCATTTAAATGCAAAAACAATTGCTCGTAGAAACGGATATATCACCTACTTAAAAGAGGCAGAGAAAATCGCTGACTTTTTAGTAATTATTGGAGCCAATCGAGCAGTCTTAAAATTTGAAGATGTGCGGATTGTTAGGGATATGAGGAATTCAGTTAATCGCTTAGTTAATTGTGAAAACGCTAATCTTAATAAAGTAATTGATGCTTCGCAAAAACAAATTGCAGCTATTAAACGGATTGAAGCCAAAAAAGGATTGTCCTCTTTACCGGAAAAATTAGAAGAAATGGCACGTTTTCGTATTGAAAATCCAGATATGAGCTTAAGAGAGTTGGGAGAGCAAATTCCTAACGGACCTATTTCGAAATCGGGAGTTAATCATCGGTTGAGAAAAATTGTTGAATTGGCCGAAAAAATCTAAATAATATATTTGCTTAGCACTTTTAAACTTCTTTTTTGGTATTTAATATTAACACCATTAAGGAGGAATTATATGAATCAAGTAACTTTTGTTGGTAGATTATGTCGAGACATACAGTTAAAAGAGGTTGGCGATTCAGCGACTGTTACTAATAATGTCATTGCAATCAAACGTCCTTTTCGCGATCGTAATGGTGAATCAGTGACTGACTTTATTCCTTTCGTCGCTTGGAACGGTTTGGCAAAATTGATTCACAAGTATGCATGCAAGGGGCAACGCATTGCTTTATCAGGAATGATGCAAAGTCGCAGTTATCTCAACGCTGAAAAAGAAGAAATTTATGTTATTGAATGTAATGCCAGCGAAATTACTCTCTTGGACAAGCCGAAATCTAAGGCGGTTTTTAATCAAGAGATGGAGATGAAGGCGAAAGATATGCAGGTGTCCCAAGAAACGATTCAGCAAGTGTTAAATGATATTTCAAATTGATTAGCTGTTTTAAAAAAAGTTGCCGAGCAAATACTTGCTCGGTTTTTTGTTTTTATAAAATAATAAGCCCAAAAACTATAATTGTTATATACTACCTTGGACTGAGTGGAGAAGACCTAGTGTCTCTTATAATAAGATTTGTGTATAATAGAAAAAACAGTAGGTTCTTAAAAAGGGGGAAGCCAAATGAAAATATTAATGATTGAGGATAATGAATCCGTTTGTGAAATGATGGGGATGTTCTTTGAAAAAGAAAATTTTGAAGCAAGCTTTCATGGTGATGGAAAAGAAGGATTTGAAGCCTATCGGACGCAACCTAACATTTGGGACATTGTTATTCTGGATTTAAATCTACCTTCTATGGATGGAATGACCATTTGTCGCAAAATTAGACAGATTTCTAAAGAGACGCCTATTATTATGCTAACTGCTCAAGATTCTGAAAGCGACCAAGTGATTGGTTTAGAAATGGGCGCGGATGATTATGTAACCAAACCCTTCAGTCCCTTGACGTTATTAGCGAGGATGAAAGCTCTGCATCGAAGAGCTCAAGTAGTTTCAGCTGATGCAGCTGTTAAAGAAGAAAATGAGTTTGATATTGAAACAAAAACTGTCAAAATCAATACTTCTACACGTGAAGCTTACTATCACGATAAAAAAATAGAGAGTTTAACACCTAAGGAATTTGATTTATTTGTAATGTTTGCTCAGCATCCTAAGCGAGTGTTTACCAGAGAGCAATTACTCAAGAGTATTTGGGAAGATCCCTTTTTTGGTGATGAAAGAACAGTAGATGCACACATAAAAAAATTAAGACAAAAAATAGAGCGTTATGGTTCCCAGTTGATTCAAACAGTTTGGGGAGTTGGTTATAAATTTGAAGAACTAGGTGATTAATTATGAAGTTCTTATGGCAGCAAATAATTGTTTTCTTAATAGTATTATTGACTGCCCTAACGGTTTCTGCATACCGTATTTCCGATTATATGGAAAAGAAGATCTATGAGGATCGTGAATTGCAGCTCTTGCGTTATGGTGAAAATATAGTTGATAATTATTTTTCGAGAGAAGATTTGGTTCGTGCATCCCAGTTACTGTCAAGTGAAAAAATAATTATCCAAGTGAATTTGTCCGATGGACGAATAATTTATCCTACTTATGATCAGCGCTTTGGTTCGAAGTTGAGTAAAGAAGATCTGGAACAGATTGCTAAGGGTGGAAATGTTGGTTTACGCTACTCACAAAGATACGTAGACCCAGACACGCAGTTACAAATGGCAACGGTCTACATTCCTTTGAAAGAAAATCAAGTAGCAGGTTTTCCTCCGGGTTTTATTAGTTTAGGGGCACCACTAGAAGATTTAGAAGAAAAAGTGACGGCCATGCAAGAAAAAGTATTATTTGCTTATTTATTAGCAGGTATTGCAGGCTTAGGGATGAGTGTTCTCTTTTCAATCTATCAGACTAATAAGTTAAAACAGCTGCGAAAAGCCAGTCAAGAAATTGCCTCTGGAAATTATGAAATTAAGGTGAATACCAAAGGTCAGGATGAATTTGCTGATTTATCTAAAGATTTTCAAAAGATGGCAGATTCTCTTGTTCAATATGAGTCGGAAGTTGAAAGACAAGAGACATTAAGGAAACAATTCATGATGGATGTAGCTCACGAAATGCGAACCCCTCTAACAACCATGAGTGGATTATTAGAAGGTTTACGTTACGATATGATTCCTGAAAATCAAGTGGATCGCAGTTTGGAACTCATCCACTCTGAAACGCAGCGCTTGACACGTTTAGTTAATGAAAATTTAGATTATGAACGAATACGTAACAAACAAATCAGCCTAAATAAAGTTTCTATCAATACCGAAGTTTTATTTGAAAATATAAAAACCCAATTACAAGTAAAAGCTAAAGAAAAGAATGATCAATTAGTTAGTCAAATTGCACCAGATTTCACTTTATGGGCAGACTATGATCGTATTACTCAAGTTTTGATTAATTTAGTAACCAATGCCATTCAATTTTCGCAAGATAGTGAGATTGTTTTAGAAGCTAAAATGGTAGACGCAGGTTCTCAAATAAAAGTGATCGATCATGGTATTGGGATTGACACCGATCAGATTCGTTCCATATGGGAAAGGTTTTATAAAGTTGATGTTTCAAGAAAAAACACAAAGTTTGGGGAATCTGGCATCGGTTTGGCTGTTGTCAAATCCTTGGTTGAAGCTCATAATGGGAAAATAGAAGTTGAGAGCGAACTCAATAAAGGGTCAGTTTTTATAATAACGTTGCCACGTCAAAACAAATAAGCTATAATGTACCCTTGTTAATGATAACTAACAAAACTGACATGATAAGGAGGACTATCGAGTGGGGAAAACTTTAAAAGGCATAATATCTATTGCTCTTATTTTAGGTTTAGTAGGAGTCATTACTTTGAACGCTTACGTAAATTCAAATTCAAAAGCTAATCTTGTTCAAAAGCCTAACCAAGAATTCACCAACATTTTGGACGATATTCAATCTCAAATTGATGAGCTATATTATGATGAAAACCAAGATTTCTTAAAAGAATCATTCCAAGTGGAAATGATAGACCCAATTAAAAAGAATATTAATAAGTTGAATGAATCAACGACTGTTAAGAATCAATATCTTGATCAGTTGAAAGAAATTGAAAAACGTTTCCAAGCACAAAATGAGGTCAATGACTTCTTTGCAGGAACCAAAGATGCTATCCGTGGAAATGAAGTGAATGAAGATTTAATGATCCGCGAAGGGCTCACTAAAGAAAAAGTGCTCAAGGTAAAAGAAGAATATTACTATGAAGAAATTGGAATTGATGAGCAGACTTCGGATTCAAATCAAGAGGTAGAATTAGATGCTTTTCAAAAGGCGATTAATCTTCTGATTGATCAAGTGGAAGAAAGTGTTGTTGAAGGTGATGAACTTTTAGAACTTTTCAAAGATGTAGAAAAAATTGATATCGTTGATGGTAATATTGGTAAAATAGCACAAGCTATGCGCAAATTCGATCAGCGATTATTAGAAGTCAAAGATTCACTTCCTTCTCTGTATAAAACAATGAATAAAAAAGCGGATACTTATACCCATAAAGTGATTAAAGAAGTGGCAAAAATAGCTAAAGATGTGCCACAATACTATCAACTCTTAGTTAGCTCTTTGGAACCATCTGAGCGTTTAAGTCAAGCTCTTGAAGATAATAAGGAACTTTTCGAAGGATCAGAGGAAACAACGGTTGAAGTAGTTGAAACAACTCAAAAGATAGCTGAAACTGTTGAGACTTCTAACGATTATTATTACGAGGAACCAGAAAACTCATGGACTAATCCAGAGCCAACACCTCCAAGTACAACTGTTCGACCAGGAACATCTGAACCAGTTGAATCGACACAAGTAATCGAGACATCTGAAGTTAATGACGATAATTATTACTAATATGCCTTTGATTTTTAATTAAGAAAAGCACTTCACCTTCAATTCATGCCTTTTATTAAAAGGTTATTTATTGGAAGTTGGAGTGCTTTTGTTAAAATAATTGGATATAAGAAATAAGGAGGAAAGATATGGATGTTTTATGCTTTATCGCCCATGATCAGCTAGCAAATTCTTCTAGCCAGCAATTTTTATTAGCTAGTGGCCAAGCGCTCACCCAAACAGACTACGTTGATTTAACGGCTGAGTGGCAAGACAAAGGTTTTTTTGATTCCAAACAAGAGCTTTTAAGAATGGCTGATTATGAGCGTATTTTATTTCAATTTCCTCTGTATTGGTATCAAGCACCGGCTATCTTAAAGGTTTGGATGGACCAAGTGTTTAATGATCAATTAAACTTTAAACAGACAATGAAAATTTTACAAGATAAAGAATTTGGAATTGTATTAACGGTAGGTTCTAGACTCGAAAGTTTTCAACCAGGTGAACGAACGGGAGTTAGTTTAGCGGACTTAATGTCACCTTATTATGCTTGGGCAAACGATTTTGCTATGAAGTATCGTCCACCTTTTATTATTTCACAATTTCATTATTTAACAGAAGAAGAAAAATATCATTTAATGATTGATTACGTGACTTATTTAAAAACAGGTCGACTTTATTTACTAGAAGATAAGGTGAATGTTTTGTTAGAAGAACTTGATCGACTAAAATTAAATTTAGACCCGCTTGATCAGCATATATATGACCAATTTATTCAGAAATTAATTGACCAAGCAGACGAGCTAAAAGAATTAGAACTTTTTGATGAGGAGTAGTAAAGATAATATGCAAAAAGCAAAGATGTTCCAAGTTCCTATTGAAAAATGGGTAGAAAGTTGCAAAGATTATCCAAGTCGTGCTGTTTTAAAGGTAGCTTTAGCTGTTTTGAAAGAGCAAGAGAAGAGAATTGAACAAAATAGAGACCAATTAGATGCTAATGCATGGAGTCCCAAAGCTTGGTCTTAGATAGGCTTGCAAGATAGTAGAATAGACTTTATACTAAAACGAAAGAACGAGTGGGAGTGAATGTGATGTCAATAATTGAAGATTTAAAGTGGCGAGGCGCTATCAATCAACAAACAGATGCAGAGGGTTTAGAGAAGCTATTATCTAAAAAAACGATTGCCTTATACTGCGGAGTAGATCCAACGGGGGATTCTATGCATATTGGGCATTTAATTCCTTTTATGGTTTTAAAGCGGTTTCAATTAGCCGGTCACCAACCGATTGTCTTGATTGGAGGGGCAACAGGATCGATTGGCGATCCTTCAGGTCGAACCAGTGAAAGAAGCTTACAAACAATGGAAGTAGTCCAAAAAAATGCTCAGAAGCTGACACAACAAATGGAAAAACTGTTCTTAAAAGGGGATTCGGCTGATAATACTTTCAAAATAATGAATAATTATGATTGGTTAAGTAAACTCTCTTTATTAGAATTTCTGAGAGATTATGGTAAACACTTTAATGTTAATACGATGTTGGCTAAGGATGTTGTAGCCAGTCGACTTGAGAATGGAATTTCATTTACTGAATTTTCCTACCAAATTCTTCAATCCGTTGATTTTCATTACCTCTTCCAAACACAAAATGTTCAATTACAAGTCGGTGGTGGTGACCAGTGGGGAAATATTACAGCAGGTTTAGATTTTATCCGTCGTATGGAAGGAACAGAAGCAGAGGCCTATGGTTTAACTATTCCTTTAATGCTTAAGTCAGACGGTACTAAATTTGGCAAATCAGCAGGAGGAGAAACTGTTTGGTTAGATCCAGAAAAGACGACTCCTTATGAATTTTATCAATTCTGGCTTAATCAAGCAGATGATGATGTTGTTAAATATTTAAAATATTTCACTTTCCTCGAGCAATCAGAAATTGAAGCTTTAGAAAAAGAAGTGGCTGAACAACCGCATTTAAGAAAGGGACAACGTCGTTTAGCTGAGGAAATCACACGGTTTGTGCATGGTCAAGAAGCATTAGAAGAAGCCGAAAAAATTACTCACGCTCTGTTTACCGGTAATGTGGGTAATCTAACTACTCAACAAATTGAAGCAGGATTTAAAAATATGCCGCATGCACTAGCGAATAAAGAAGCAATGAATATTGTAATCTGGCTAGTGGAGACAGGGATCGTTCAGTCCAGAAGACAAGCCAGAGAATTTGTTAGCAACGGTGCTATATTAATTAATGGCACAAAAGTAACTGATTTGGATTATGAAATCAGTCAAAAAGATGCCATTGGAGACCTTTATATTATTGTCAGACGCGGGAAAAAACACTATACACTGGTCACTTTAAAATAGCGGTTGGTTCAAAACATCCTTAGAAAATTTCTAAGGATGTTTTTATCTGTTCAAATGTTTCAATAAGGTTACAAGTCTTATACGATTCAACGAAAACGCCCTTTTTTGATGTTTAATGTGTTAATATCATTCTTGTTAAGAGAAAAGTATCAATAGATATATTTAAATAAAAGTTCAAAGAGGAGCTAATAAGAATGAAAATCAAATTTTCTAAGAAGCTATTAACGACATTATTAACTTCATCAATTATACTTTCATCAGTTGGTAGTTTACCAATCTATGCTCAAGATATTGAGGGTGTTAATGCAAACATTGATTATCAAGTAAATAATTTAAATGCTGAACAAACTCAGCTATATGCTCAGTTAGTAAATTCATACAATCAAATTGAAACAATTAAAGAAGAGGCTGAGCAACTTCAAAATTCGATTTCAGACGATAACCAAACAATTGAATTATTAAACCAAGAAATTGAAGAACTACAAGAAATGATTGACAAGCGTCAAGAGTTAATTGCTGAACAAGCGGTTGCTATTCAAGAAAAAGGTGGAACTACCAACTACCTAAATATTTTAGCATCTTCAGAATCACTTTCTGATTTCGTTGGACGAATGGATGTAATTATCAAGCTGGTTTCTTCTAATAAGGATTTATTAAATAGTCAAAAAGAAGACATGGCAAGTGTTGAAGCTAAAAAAGTAGCGACTGAAAAAGCTAAAGCAACAAAAGTTGATAAAATGATCAGCTTAGAAGCATTAAAAGGTGATTTAGAAGTTGAAACAGCTTCAGCAGAATTAGCTTACGCAGAATTAACTAGACAAGCAGAATTAGCTGAAGAAAACCGTCTAGCTCTAGAAGCAGAAGCAGCGGCCTTTGAAGCGGCAACTCAAGTAGCAATTATTGAGAACACACAAGCAGTTGAAGAAGCAGTTGTTGAATCTAGTGAAGATGTTGTAACTTCAGAAGTAGCACCATTAGAAACAATTGAAACATCTCAAGAGACTACACAAACAGCAGAAGTTTCATATGAAGTAGTTGCTTCACTAGAGACAATTGAAAGTGAAGAAGCAGTTGTTACAACTCAAGCAGTAGAAACAAGTTTAGAGCCTATTGAGACAACACAAGCTATCGAAACCACTGTTGCGCCAGTTGAAACAACACAAGTTGTTGAAACGAGTCTTGAGCCATTAGAAACAACAGCGGTTGAAGTGATTGCAACCACTGCAGAAGTAATTGAAGAAGTCCAAGCGCCAGACTTGTCTTATAATACTGGATCATTAATCGGAAATGCTGAAAAATATATTGGTATCCCTTATGTATGGGGAGGTAAATCTCCAGCAGGATTTGACTGTTCAGGGTTTGTTCAATATGTTTTCAAAGAGACCTATGGTATGGAAATTGGTGGATGGACTGGTGCTCAAGAAAATGCGGGCACTAGAATTTCAATAGACCAAGCACAAGCAGGTGACTTATACTTCTGGGGTAGTCCTGGAGGAACTTACCACGTTGCTTTAGCAACTGGTGGAGGAAATTATATTCATGCTTCTCAACCAGGCACACCTTTAGGTTACTCAAACATTTCAACATTTACCCCATCGTTTGCGGTAAGAGTCTTATAAAAATTAATGAGAGTCAGGAAACTGACTCTTTTTTTATACAATCATTTAATTAAGCAAAAGACTGCTTCTAATCTATGATATAATATGAGAGATAATTTATTTGAAAGGGGCACTCATCCGTGACCGAACAAAAAACTTTTTATATTTCAACACCGATTTATTATCCCAGTGGTAAATTGCATATAGGAAATGCTTATTCCACTCTAGCTGCTGATACCATGTCACGCTATAAGCGTTTAATGGGTTACGATGTTTTCTTTGTAACTGGAACTGATGAACATGGTCAAAAGATTGAACAAAAAGCTGAGGAATTAAATTTAGAGCCCAAAGCATATGTTGATGAAATGGCTGAAGAAATTCAAAAGCTTTGGCAAAAACTAGAAATAACTAATGATCATTTTATTCGTACTACTGACGACTATCATGTTCAAGCGGTTCAAAAGATTTTTGACCAATTATTAGAACAAGGCGATATTTATTTGGGTGAATATTCAGGTTGGTATTCAGTCAGTGATGAGGAGTATTTTACCGAAACGCAGCTAGCGGAAGTCTTTAAAGATGAAAAGGGTAATGTCGTGGGAGGAATTGCTCCTTCCGGCCATGAAGTAGAGCTAGTAAAAGAAGAATCTTATTTCTTTAAATTAGCCAAATATACGGATCGGTTAATTGAATATTACGAATCCGATGATCAAGTGATTTTACCTGAATTTCGAAAAAATGAAATGATTAATAACTTTATCAAACCTGGTTTAGAAGACTTAGCAGTATCAAGGACCTCCTTCAGTTGGGGAATCCCAGTGAAGACAAATCCTAAACATGTTGTTTATGTATGGATTGATGCACTATCTAATTATATCACCTCTTTAGGTTATGGTAGCGATAATGATGAAGCTTTTAAAAAGTTTTGGCCTGCGGATATTCACGTCTTAGGCAAAGATATTTCGCGCTTCCATATGATTTATTGGCCCGCCTTATTAATGGCTTTAGATCTTCCTTTACCGAAACGTATTTATGCCCATGGTTGGATTGTTATGAAAGATGGCAAGATGTCTAAATCCAAAGGGAATGTGATTTACCCAGAGACTTTGATTGAACGATATGGTCTTGATGCGACTCGTTACTATCTTTTAAGAGGGATGAGTTTGGGGAGTGATTCTGTATTTACACCAGAAGACTTCGTTAAAAGCATCAATACTGAATTAGCCAATGACTTAGGAAACTTGCTCAACCGTACTGTTGCGATGATTAATAAATACTTCCAAGGTGCCGTACCTAACAAGCAAGTTTTGCAGTCACAAAATGATTTGGATAAAGAGTTCACTAATTATTTAACAGATCATTTAGAAGCATACCATGAAAAAATGGAATTAATGGCTTTTGATAAAGCGATTGACGCCTTAATGGCGATTGTTTCTAGATCTAACAAGTATATTGATCAAACTGAACCTTGGAATTTAGCAAAAGACTCACAATTAACAGATCGTTTAGCCATTGTAATGTTCCATTTGGCAGAAAGCTTACGCATCATCGGTCATTTATTAAGACCTTTTATGACACAGGCTCCATTGGAAATCTTCAAACAATTGGGTGTTGAGGAAGAAATAAACGCTAATTTAAGCGATCTAGTTTTTGGTCAATTTGCAGAAAATGCGCAGGTAATTAAAAAAGGTGTTCCTATCTTTCCTCGTTTGGAAGTGGAAGAAGAGATTACTTATTTACAAGAAGCCATGTCTCTTGAAAGTCAAAAGGATATTTCTTCAGCTAATTTAACAGTATCTGATCCTGACTGGGACCCGGAAGCAATTCAGTTAAGCTATGCTGAAACGGCAGAAGTAGCATTTGATGATTTTATTCAAACTGAAATTAAAGTAGCAGAAGTTATTGATGTCGACGAAGTAGAAGGCTCCAATAAGTTGTTACGCTTTAGACTGGATGCAGGTGACCAAGGTCATCGTCAAATCTTATCGGGTATTAAAAAATACTATCCGGATTTCAAAGAGTTAATTGGCAGAAAAGTCTTGGTTGTGGCAAATCTTAAACCGAGAAAGATGATGGGTCATATTAGTCAAGGTATGATTTTATCTGCTGAAAGTGGCAAAGATTTACATTTAGTTTTTGCCCCAGATCAAGCCAAAAATGGTTCACTGATTGGGTAAAAAGAATAAAAAGGACAAGTATTCGCACTTGTCCTTTTTATGTTTAATGAGCCTATCTGTTTGAAAAGAACGAGTTATGTTAAAATAACAAAAGATTGGAGAGGAAAAAATGAAATTATTTGATACACACACTCATCTAAATGTCTCCCAATTTCATGGGAAAGAAGAAGAATATTTACAAAGAGCTAAAGAAGCAGGCGTCGGTTTTTTAGCAGTTGTTGGTTTTGATCGTCCTACCATCGAGCGCAGTCTAACGCTTAGCCAAGAGCATAAGCATTTGATTAGTGTGGTAGGTTGTCATCCCACCGAAACCATTTATTATGATCAAGCTTTTGAAGACGATTTACATAAGTGGTTAGAATTAGATCGTGTCAAAATGTTAGGTGAAATAGGTTTGGATTATCATTGGGATACCTCTCCCAAAGATATTCAAGCTAAAGTCTTTAGAAGGCAAATAGCCATTGCCAAGGAACATAATCTACCAATTACTATTCATAATCGCGAAGCAACCAAAGATTGCTACCGAATTCTTAAGGAAGAAGGGCTTCCAGCAGCTGGGGGAATTATGCACTCTTTTGGAGAAGGACCTGAGGAGGCGAAGCGCTTTTTAGATTTAGGTATGCACTTATCTTTTAGTGGGGTGGTCACTTTTAAAAAGACGGAAGATGTCCGTCAAGCTGCGGCCATTACACCACTAGATAAACTATTGATCGAAACAGATGCTCCTTACTTAGCCCCTGATCCAATGAGAGGAAAGCAAAATGAACCAGCTTTCGTTAAGTATGTAGCGGAAAAGTTGGCTGAAGTTAGAAACCTTTCCGTCGAAGAAGTTGCCCGGATAACAAGTGAAAACGCCTTTAAGCTATTTAATTGGCAACCAGAAGAGGAAGCTTAATGAAAGAAATAGAAGTGCCCACCGAAGTGGTGGTAGTAGAAGGTCGATCTGATACCCAACGTCTTAATCAGATTTTTGGCCCAAGTATTAAAGTGATTGAAACCAATGGGTCGGCCATTGATCAAGAAATCCTCAGCCGAATTGAAGAAGCTAATAAGCAATTTGGCGTAATAGTCTTTACTGATCCTGATTATCCTGGCGAGCGCATTCGCAGAATTATTCGTACTCAAATTCCAAGCGTTAAAGAAGCTTTTTTAAGTCAAGAAGCTGCAAATTCACATCGTAAAAAAGATTCTTTGGGAATTGAACATGCCAGTGCAGCCGATATTCAAGCAGCCTTAAGTAAAGTAACAAAGATGTCGCCTCAAAAAGAATTAAAACCGATACCCATGGCAGAACTGGTGGCTATGGGTCTAGCTGGAACAGAGCAAGCCAATGTTTTAAGGCAGACAGTAGCTAATCATTTTAATTTAGGACACGTTAACGCTAAGCAGTTACAAAAGCAATTGGCTAAGTACCAAGTAAGTCGTCAAGAGATACTAGCTTATTTAAAAAGGAGGGAAGAAAGTGAATAAAGATATTGATCATAAACTAATAGCAACACCCAGTCGTACAAGTTCGATTATGAAGCAGTATGATATAAAAATGAAGAAAAGTTTAGGGCAAAACTTTTTAGTAGAGCCTCAAATTCTACAAAGGTTAGTAGAAGTAGCAGAGATTGATTCAGAAACAACCGTTATCGAAATAGGTCCAGGAATAGGTGCTCTGACAGAGTTTTTGGCCTTATCTGCTAAGAAAGTGTTGGCATTTGAAATAGATCAACGTTTTGTAAATATTCTTCAAGATACCCTATCTCCCTATGAAAACGTTGAAGTTATTCATCGAGACATTTTAAAAGTTGATTTTAGTCAATCAGATTATGCTTACTTACACCAAAGTAAACGCTTAGTGGTGGTCGCTAATTTACCTTATTATATTACGACGCCTATCATTATGCATTTACTAGCTAGCCAGTTGTCCTTTGATTCTTTAGTCATGATGATGCAAAAGGAAGTAGCTGAGCGCATGACTGCGCAAGTAGGAACCAAAGCTTATAATTCACTAACAGTGGCTATTCAGCTTCAAATGAAAGCGGAATTAGCATTTATTGTCCCTCCCACTGTTTTTATGCCCAGACCCAATGTCGATTCTGCTGTGTTAAAATTAACGAGCTTAGAAAATCCATCTCACAACTTTAAAAACAGTAGGTCATTTCAACAGTTTGTTCAAGCTTGCTTTAAACAACGTAGAAAAACCCTGTGGAATAATTTAAAAGTTTATTATCCCAATCAAGAAGCAACTTACTTAGAAAGTTGCTTTGCTAAGGCGGATATTTTACCTAGCCGTCGCGCTGAAACATTAAATTTGGATGAGTTTATTAAGCTTTTTAACATTTTAAGTGAAAGAAATTAATAGAATAATTGTTAGACGATAATACATTGCAAGTTATTCTTACTTATGTTATATTGTAAAATTTAAGAATTTGTGATATAATATGGTATGAGGTGATAAGATGCCAAAAGACCTGATTGAAATCAAGTCAATGCTTGATGGAAGAGTTGGAGAAGAGATTGTTGTAACTGTTCAAATGGGGCGTAAGAAGAAACGAGAGCGTCGTGGAACACTTGCTGAAACTTATCGGTCAATTTTTATTGTTGACTTAGATGAGGAAGACAATGTGGATCGTGTATCATTTTCTTATCGAGACATATTAACTAATGCGGTTGAAATCGAATTTTAAACTTTCAAGTTTTAAAGAGGCTTACTTGTTATTGAGTAAGGCTCTTTCTTATTTTGTGATGCAAGCTATGGTATAATTAATTGTATATCTTATGGAGGTGTCGCTCTTGAAAATGATTGTTGGTCTCGGTAACCCAGGTGAACGTTATGCCAATACGCGACATAACGCTGGCTTTGAAGCAATCGATCGTTTAGTAGATAAAGAAGGCTTAAACTTTACTGATCAAAAATTTGATGCAGATTTTACCATTTGGCGGAATCAATCAGATAAGATTTTATTAGTTAAACCCTTTACCTATATGAATAATTCGGGACAAGCTGTTTTACCCTTAATGTCTTATTATGGTATTGCGGTAGAGGATTTAATAGTAGTCTATGACGATTTAGATCTCGAACCAGGGCGTATTCGCCTTCGTGAAAAAGGTTCTGCCGGTGGGCATAATGGCATGAAATCGATTATTCATATGCTTGGAACGAATGACTTTAAGCGTATAAGAGTTGGGATTGGCCGTCCACAAGCAGGTTGGAAGGTCATTGATCATGTTTTAGCTCCTTTTGATAAGGACAGCTTACCACTTGTTACTCAAGCAATTGATCATGCAGCGAATGCTTTAACAGACTGGGTTGGTGGAAAACCTTACAGTGAAGTAATGAATTTTTATAATAGAAAATAATCATGGAGTAAGGATATCCCTGCTTCATGTTTTTGTGTTGGATGTATAAGGAGAGATTTGATGTTAGATAAGTTGCAAACGGCAGCCTTTGATCAAAGTATAAATACTATAAATAAAGCAAATAATTCTAATCTTCCTCATTTAGTGACGGGTCTAGATGGTAGTGGGAAAGCAATATATATCGCTAAACTATATCAAGAGGCTCCGAGTCAAATGATTATACTGGAAAGCAATCCGAATCACTTAATCCAAATGTTTGAAGATCTTTCCAGCTTGCTACCTAATGTCGCTATATATTCTTTTCCTGCGGAAGAGAGTTTGGCGCTAGAATATTCTACAGCTTCTCTAGAAGGTCGGGCGCAAAGAGTAGAATGTTTACAAGCCTTATTGAGTAAAGAGCCTGTTATTGCTTTAACCAATGTGTCTGGTATTCGTAAGCGACTTTCGCCAGTTGAAGATTGGTTAGCCAACCAATTGGAATTGACGATTGGTTATGAGATTGAAAGAGAAGACTTAGAAAATATTTTATTTGAACTAGGTTATCAAAAAGTAGCAATGGTTATGACCCCCGGGGAGTTCTCTGTAAGGGGGAGTATCATTGACTTTTATCCTCTAACCGCTCCCTCTCCTATTCGCTTAGATTTCTTTGATGTGGAACTCGATTCTATCCGTTACTTTGATGCAGAAAGCCAAGTTTCAAAGAAAAACCTTCAAACGATAAAGATTGAACCTGCTACTGATGTGCTATTTACTAAAAAACAACAAGAAAGTATTAAAGAGCAATTGGATGAAGCAATTAAGAAGGCGAGTAAAAAAATCAAAGATGAAGAGATGAAACAAAAGCTAAAGCAATTTATGGGTGAGCAGCTTGAAGGTTTAAACCATAATCAAACACTTGATAAGAGCCAAGCTTTTTTATCTTTTTACGATCCTAAGGGGCATTCCCTTTTGGATTATATGCATGTTTCAGGGCGTTTAGTAGTCAATGAGTTCTCAAAAATTCATCAAGAAGAAATCCAATTAATTGAGCATGATCAATTTTGGTTGGAACAGGAAACCTTAAAGGGTCATCTATTTCCCAATCAACCATTAAAGTTATCAGCATTCGATCAAATTAATCAAAGTAAGCATGCAGTCATCTTCTTTGATTTGATTCAAAAGAGTATGGGCAAGCAGGCATTAGCTAGTATTCATCATTTTTCTTACCGGACAATGAATGCCTTTTATCATCAGATGCCATTAATAAAAGCAGAGATAGATCATTGGTTGAATCAAAATCAAAATATTCAAATTATTGTTGAATCAAAAAAGCGGGCCGAAAAGGTGCGGCAACTATTTGCTGAATATCAAATTGATCCGATACATATCCAAGAACAAGATGATTTTCTGCCAGGCCAGGTAAACCTGCTCATTGGAAACCTAAGCCATGGCTTCGAGTTACCAAATGATAAATGGGTTTTACTGACAGAAAAAGAATTGTTTAATCGTATGAAGAAGAAAGTGATTAAACAACAAAAACTTTCTAATGCTGAGCGAATAAAATCTTATAATGAACTGGAAACTGGCGATTACGTGGTCCATATTAATCATGGGATTGGCCGCTATACTGGAATGGAAACCATGGAAATTGCTGGTTCCCATCGTGATTTACTAGTTATTGAATACCAAAATAACGCCAAAGTGATGGTGCCCATTGACCAATTGCATCTTATTCAAAAATATGTTGCCTCTGGTGAAGCTAAAACACCTAAAATTCATCGTTTAGGTGGTACAGAATGGACGAAAACTAAGCAAAAAGTTTCAAGTAAAATTGAAGATATTGCGGATGAGTTGATTGAACTCTATGCTAAACGTGAAAAAGACAAGGGCTTTGCCTTTAGTGAAGATAGTCCTGAACAGCAAGAGTTCGAAAATGCTTTTCCTTATGTAGAAACGCCTGACCAGCTACAATCAGCTTCAGAAATAAAGAAAGATATGGAAAAAGAAAGACCGATGGATCGTTTATTAATTGGGGATGTTGGTTATGGAAAAACTGAGGTAGCCATGCGAGCCATTTTTAAGGCGGTGATGGATGGTAAGCAAGTAGCCTTCTTGGTGCCAACAACTATATTGGCTCAACAACATTACAATTCATTGATTGAACGATTCGCTGATTATCCATTCAATATCAGGATGCTTAGTCGTTTTGTGACCAAGACTAATCAAAAAGAGACAATCAAAGACTTAAAGGTAGGCGCTTGTCAAATTGTAGTGGGAACTCACCGGATTTTATCGAAAGATATTGAATTTTTAGATTTAGGCTTATTAGTCGTCGATGAGGAACAGCGTTTTGGTGTGAAACATAAAGAGCGATTGAAGCAATTAAGATCGCAAGTGGATGTTTTAACATTAACAGCTACTCCAATACCTCGAACTCTTCATATGTCGATGATTGGAGTGAGAGATTTATCTGTGATTGAAACACCGCCGAGTAATCGTTATCCTGTCCAGACCTATGTAATGGAACGGAATGAAGGGGCCATTAAATCTGCCTTGGAACGTGAGATTGCTCGCGGAGGACAGGCCTTTTATCTTTATAATCGTGTAGCTACTATCTATCATCGTGCAGAAGAACTCGCTCAATTAGTTCCTGAGGCACGTGTTGCGGTTGCTCACGGTCAAATGAGTGAAATTGAATTAGAAAATGTTCTATATGACTTTGTTCAAGGAGACTATGACTTATTAGTGACGACTACTATTATTGAAACGGGAGTCGATATTCCTAATGCCAACACTTTATTTATTGACCATGCAGATAAAATGGGCTTATCCACTCTTTACCAATTAAGAGGAAGAGTGGGGCGAACCAATCGACTCGCTTATGCTTATTTAATGTATGATCCTATGAAGCAATTAAGTGAAGTCAGTGAAAAACGACTGAATGCCATTCGTGAATTCACCGAATTGGGATCTGGTTTTAAAATTGCTATGCGCGACCTTTCAATTCGTGGAGCAGGCAATCTTTTAGGGGCACAACAATCTGGCTTTATCGATTCCATCGGGTTTGATTTATATTCTCAATTATTGAAAGAAGCGGTCGACAAAAAGCAAGGTAAAGAAAACCAGCAGGCAGTATTCAATCAAAGTGATACTGAAATTGACTTAGCCATTGATGCCTATCTACCTGCTAGTTATATTGAAGATGAACGCCAAAAAATTGCAGCTTATAAAGCTATCCAACGAATTGATTCCTTTGATTCTTATCGCGAGGTTCAAGATCAATTAATTGATCGCTACGGTGAATACCCTGACCAAGTAGCTGACTTATTAGATATCGCTTTACTCCGGTATTTAGCTAGTCAAACGGGCATGCTTACTATTAAAAGGCAGCACCAATATGTCGTTTTGACTTTCAGCGAAGAAGCCACACAATTTTTCTATGGCCCTAATATTTATCAAGCCCTGCAGGATGTTCAAGCGAGAGAAACAGTCACTAAACCTAAAGATCGAATGCTGGTTAAATTGACCATTCAAGGAAAAGAGAGTTATGAAATTTTAAGTCTCTTAAAGAAATTATTAGAGCAAGCCTATCAAATTAAGCAAAATTATCAACAGCGTCAAAAAGATTTAAATCATGCACTAAAGTAAAAAGGAGTATTAAAGTATGCGTTTAGATAAATTTTTAAAAATATCGCGAATTATTAAGAGAAGAACCGTAGCTAAAGAAGTAGCAGACCAAGGAAGAGTTCAGATTAATAGTCAAGTTGCTAAATCAAGTTCGACTGTCAAAGTAGATGATGAAATAACCATTACTTTTGGTAACCGTGTAATGGCAATAAAGGTAAAAGAATTACAAGAGTCAACTAAAAAAGAAGACGCAGCGAAGATGTATGAATTAATTAGTGAAGAATTCACTAAAATTAATTAAAAACCAAATATTATAGGGTGCATTCTTATTAAATTACTGCTATACTCAAAAATGAGAGAGTGGTGAAAAAATTGAATGAAAAAAATAATCAGTCAGCCAATCGTAAAATCATCCCCTTTGATCAAAGCGCAGGTCATATAAGCCCTTCAAAAAGCAAACAGGAGTCTTTATTAAAGTATATAGCGTTTTCAGTAGGGGTCTTTTTGACTTGTTTATCGCTTTTCTCGCTTCTTCAAGCGCTTCATAAGCAAAGTGAAGTCAACAGTCAATTGGTTCAAGCGGAAGAGAGATTGAATAAGGTTAAAGCGGAAAACAAGCAGGCAGAAAAAGAGTATATTTTATCAAAAGACAAAGATTATATTGCCAAATTGGCCCGCAAAGATTACTTTTTTTCAAAAGATAACGAAATAATCTTCGATCTAAACGAAGAGTCAAGTGAACAGTAAAAAAATTAAAGTATTAATAGGAGGAAAAAGAATTATATGGCGGTAGAAGTAGGACAAAAAGTTACAGGTAAGGTTACAGGAATCAAAAATTTTGGAGCCTTTGTTGCCTTAGATAATAATCAATCAGGATTAGTCCATATAAGTGAAATCTCAGATGGGTTTGTTAATGACATCAACGAAGTATTATCATTGGGAGATGAAGTCACCGTGAAGGTGGTTTCGGTAGCTGATGATGGAAAGATCGGCTTATCAATACGCCAAGCAGTTGATAAACCAGCCAACTCTTATCAAGATAAAAAGAATAATGATGGGTCTACTGCCAAGTATCGTAAACCAAAAGAAGCTGCTCGTCGCAATTTCCATCAAGAATATCCAAAAGTTCCGCAAGGCAAGGGTAACTCTTATCCTAACCAAAATGTTTCTGGTAAATATGCTCAAAAAAACAATGATGATTTCGATCAATTAATGAGTAATTTCTTGAAAGATAGTGAAGATCGTTTAATTTCACTGAAACGTAATACTGAAGGAAAACGAGGCGGACGTGGTGGACGTCGTAGTTAATTGATAAAATATTGCCGACTGCAATAGACTTTAGCCAGTCTATTTGCAGTCTTTATTTTGAACGAGGCAGAGGTGGTAAGCTATGGAAGCAACCTTTCGACAATTTAAGAATAAAGTAGAATCTTGGCCCGGTTGGCAAGAATGCAAAACGATTGTTTTAGCTATTTCTGGAGGCGTTGATTCGATGGTTCTCCTCCATTTAATGATAGAGTTGGTTCAATTAAATGAATATAGGGATCGGCAATTAGTAGTGGCTCATTTTAACCATCGACTAAGATCCCCCGAAACTCATGATAAAGAACAGACCCTAGTTGTAAACACGGCTAAGAGTCATCAATTGGTTTACTTTGTATCTAAGTGGGAGAGTCCAAGCAAGTCAAATATTGAAGCAAATGCTAGACAAGCACGTTATCAATTTCTAGCTGATGTTTTAGATGCTAGTAAAGGGGACTGTTTAATGACCGCCCATCATCTAGACGATGCTGTTGAAACTATGTTTATGCGAATGATTCGAGGGACTTCGTTAAAAGGATTGACGGGAATACGTGATAATTATCAAAGAGTCATGAAAGCTAGTAATAATGAAATTACTGTGACAGCCTTGATGCGTCCTTTAATTAATTTTAGAAAAGCAGAGCTCTATCAATACGCTGAGAACCACCAGATTGTTTACTATGAAGATGAAAGCAATCATGAAACAGAATATTTAAGAAATCGTATTCGCAAGCAGTACTTACCTAAAATTGAACTTGAAAATCCGCAATTTTATCATAATTTATTTGCGATGCAACAACAGCTGACCTCTTCCTACCAAGCACATTATGAGACTTATATGTGTCAAGAACCATTATTATTAGCTAAACTTGAAGACAAGCGTTGGGCCTTTGATGTTAAAAAATGGCGTGAATTGTCTGATGATTTTAGAGAAGTCTTTTTGACCATTTTTTTCGAAGAGCGCTTTATAGAAGTGGCTGGTCAATATGATAAAGAGGCTATCAGTCACTTGCTGGATCAAATTTTAAATACTGAAACACCAAATTACCGCTTTAATTTAGCTCCAGGATGGGTGTCGCGTCGAGAATATGATTACATCTTTATTGAGCCGGAAGAAAGAAAAGCACCAGCTCTTTCTGATTATCGAGTGGACTTATCTACCAATAATAAGTGGTTTAGCCTAGGGAATGGGCTATGGATTGGTCTTTTCAACCGCTCTTTTGTTAATAATCAAATGCGTAAGGCAGTAGATGATTTCTTGGCACTTGACCTATCAGAAGAAGAGAATCCCCCCGCCTTTCATATTCGTCATCGTCAAGACGGGGATTTGATTGAGTTGAAGTCAAGCAAAGGAGCTTATCACAAGAAAATTTCTAGAATCTTAATTGATGAAAAAATCCCTTCATCCGTAAGAGATAAAATTTGGTTAATTGTTAATGACACTAACGAAGTGATTTGGATGATTGGTCATCAGAGTTCCTCTAAGTACCAACCACAAAAACCAGAAAATATTACACATTACCTTTTGATTCAAAAGATGTACTAAAAAGGTGCAAGAAAATAAAGAGTTATGTTAAAATACATTAATACACTTTGAGAAAGAAAAGGAGTCAATATGTTAGAACAAGATGTTTTAAAAGTACTTGTAACAGAAGAAGAATTACGAGCTACTGTCCAACGACTAGGTAAAGAAATTACAGCGAATTACCAAGGGAAAGAAGTGCTGGTAGTAGGTATCTTACGTGGAGCCGCTCTTTTTATGGCAGATTTAATCCGTCAGATGGATTGCTATGTAGAAATTGACTTTATGGATGTTTCAAGTTATGGATCAGCTACAGAGTCTTCTGGTGAAGTCAAAATAATAAAAGACTTGAATAGCAGTGTAGAAGGCAAGGACATCTTAATAGTCGAAGATATTATTGATACTGGAAGAACTTTAAAGTATATCATGGATCTACTAAACTTTCGTAAAGCCAATTCTATCAAAATATGCAGTCTACTAGATAAGGCAGAGCGTCGTATAGAAGCAGATGTCAAAGTAGACTATGTCGGAGTTGAAGTTCCTAATGAGTTTGTAGTAGGATATGGACTAGATTATGATCAAAAATATCGTAATCTACCTTATATTGGGGTCTTAAAAGCTGAAATCTATTCTTAAAATAGTCAGTGAGACTAATTATTTTTATCAAAAGATTAAGTATATTTTTAATCAATAATCGAAGTTAAGGAGAAAGAAACGAATGCAAAAACCTAATCCAAATCGAAATCCCTTTCGAAATCCCTTTCGAAACACCCTCGTTTATATTTTAATCGGTTTGGCTATTTTAGGCGGCTTTAGTTTAATGACAGATGGTGGATCGTTTTTAAATTCTACTAAAAAGATCACGATATCTGAATTTGTTCAACAACTTGAAGCCGATAAAATTGCTGAATTTGAGATGCAACCGGGAGCAGGAGTTTATCATGTGAAAGGTAAGTATCAACCGATAGAAGCTGAAAACAAAACGAGTGATAAAGCGGTTGAAGTCATTAAAGGTGATAGTAAAACTCAATTGTTTGAGACAGATATCTTACCAAATGATTCGACCATTAGCCAAGTGACTGAATTAGCCAAAGAGAAAAATGTAAAATTTAAATCAATGCCGGAGTCTTCAGCAGGTATTTGGTTAAATTTTTTACCTATCCTACTATTACTGATTCCTAGCTTTTTCTTGATGTATACCATGATGCAAGCTAGTGGTGGTGGCGGAAAGGGTGTCATGAACTTTGGTAAGTCTAAGTCTAAAGATGTCTCAAAACAAAAAGTCAAAGTTAGATTCTCTGACGTTGCCGGTGCCGATGAAGAAAAACAAGAGCTAGTTGAAATTGTTGAGTTTTTAAAAGAGCCTAAGAAGTTTACAGCTCTAGGTGCAAGAATACCAGCTGGAGTGCTTTTAGAAGGACCTCCAGGTACAGGTAAAACCTTACTTGCAAAAGCCGTTGCTGGTGAAGCAGGTGTGCCTTTCTTCTCAATCTCAGGTTCTGAGTTCGTCGAAATGTTTGTTGGGGTGGGAGCTTCACGTGTCCGTGATTTATTTGAAAATGCAAAAAAAGAAGCACCAGCTATTATTTTTATTGACGAGATCGATGCTGTAGGCCGACAAAGAGGAGCAGGTATGGGTGGGGGCCACGATGAACGTGAGCAAACACTTAACCAACTGCTTGTTGAAATGGACGGCTTTGAAGGAAATGAAGGTGTCATTGTTATGGCTGCGACTAACCGTTCAGATGTCTTGGACCCGGCTCTTTTACGTCCTGGGCGCTTTGACCGTCAAATACTAGTAGGCAATCCAGATGTTAAAGGCAGAGAAGCCGTGTTGAAAGTTCACTCTCGTAATAAAAAGTTAGCTTCTGATATTGACTTGAAAGTGATTGCTCAACAAACACCCGGTTTTTCAGGAGCCGATTTAGAAAATCTTTTAAACGAAGCAGCTTTAATTGCAGCCCGCTTTGACCGTAAAGAAATTACAGCGCCTGATTTAGACGAAGCACATGATCGTGTGATTGCAGGACCTGCTAAAAAAGATGCTGTCGTTTCGGAGCGTCAAAGAAAAACGGTTGCTTACCACGAAGCAGGACATACTGTAATTGGTATGGTTTTAAGTGAAGCCCGTACAGTCCATAAGGTGACTATCGTTCCACGTGGTCGTGCAGGTGGCTATGCTATTATGCTTCCTAAAGAAGATCAATACATTGTTACCTATAAAGAATTATTTGAGCAAGTTGTAGGTCTTTTAGGAGGTCGTGCGGCGGAAGAAATTGTCTTTAACCATCAGTCAACAGGAGCCAGTGATGACTTCCGTCAAGCGACAGCTATAGTACGTAGTATGGTGACTCGTTACGGGATGTCTGAAACAATTGGAACCGTTCAATATGAGAGTGATAGCCAACCATTTGCAGGACGTCGCTATGGTATAGAAGACCATACCTCTTATTCTGAGCAAGTGGCTTATGAAATTGATAAGGAAATTCACCGTATTATGAAGGAAGCTTTAATGGAAGCTTATCGTATTATTAATGAGCACCGAGAACAGTTAAATCTGATCGCAGAAAAGCTCTTAGAAGTTGAAACCTTAGATGCTCGCCAAATTAAAGCTCTTTTTGAAACAGGTGAAATGCCTAAATTAGATGAAACGGAAGCAGCAGAAGTTGTGGAAGATCCGTCTGACTTTGAAGAGTCTAAACAAAAATCTTTGGAAGATGACCCTAAAGAAAATTCTAACGAAGATTTGGATTCAAAGGACGAAGTCAAATAGTTAAGTTAAAAGACAGGCCCTCGCCTGTCTTTTATCATCGAATGAAATAGAAAGAAGGGAAAAAATGAAAGGGCAGTTAATCAAAGCATTAGCTTTTGATGATCAAATACGCGTATTTGTAGTAGATGCGACGGACTTAGTTAAGCGAGCACAAGAAAAGCATCAAACGTGGCATACGGCTACAGCTGCATTGGGGCGAAGCTTGGTTGCTACAGCACTCTTGTCAGCCAATCTAAAAGGGGATGACCGCCTGCTTGTTCAGATTAAAGGTAATGGTCCTTTAGGATTAATCTCTTGTGATGGCGATACCCAAGGTCGAATTAGAGGGTATGTATCAAATCCGAACGTGGCTTTAGAGTTAAATAGTAAAGGCAAGTTGGATGTAGCGAGAGCGGTTGGGCTTCCTGGTAGTTTGAAGGTCAGTAAATACCTTGCGGATTCAGAAGCTTTTACTGGCCAAGTTGAGCTTATTTCAGGTGAACTGGGCGAAGATTTTACTTACTATATGGCAGTATCGGAACAAACTCCCTCTTCTATTGGCTTGAGTGTGCTTGTCAATCCAGATGAATCAGTTCAATCAGCTGGGGGCTTTATGATTCAAGTTTTACCTGGGACATCTGACGAAGTGATTGATCAACTGGAAACAAGGATTAAGTCGCTTGGTTCGTTGTCAGAGTTAATCGACGGATCAGAAGCGATTACAGATCTTTTGGATTCATTAGTTGGATTGAATAATAGCCGAGTTATTTCGCAGCAACCAGTTGAATTTTATTGTCCATGTAGTAAAGAGCGCTTTCGTAAGTCACTTGCAGTTTTGGATTCTAATATGTTACAGCAAATGATTGACGAGGATAAGGGAGCAGAGGTTATTTGCCAATATTGTAGTGCGACTTATCAATTTAGTGAAGAAGAATTAAAAGCGATCTTAGCTAATCAATAAGATCGCTCTATTATCACCATGACAAACTGAACGACTTCATGTAAAATGAAAGGGACAGTATAAAGAAATAGTGGGAGGAAAGCCAATGTCTGATGTAAAAGATAATCCAGAATTTGAAGAATTAAATGACCAGTTAGTAGTCAGAAGACAAAAGATGCAAGAAATGTCTGAAGCAGGAGTCAATCCTTTTGCTGCAGGATTTGAACGCAGTGACTATTCAAAGGCTTTAATTGAAAAGTATGATCACTTATCCAAAGAAGACTTGCAAGAAAAAGAAGCGATTGAAGTTTCTATTGCTGGCCGTATCGTTTCTAAGCGCGGAAAAGGAAAAGCAGGTTTTGCTCACCTGTTAGACATGAAAGGTAAGCTGCAGATTTATGTTCGCCAGGATCAAGTGGGTGAAGCTGCCTTTACTTGGTGGAACGCTGCCGATTTAGGAGATATTGTGGGGGTTCGCGGTAACTTGTTTAAGACAAAAACAGGGGAACTTTCAGTTAAAGCAAAGGAGTTTATTCCTTTAACAAAAGCTTTAAGACCACTACCTGATAAATTCCATGGTTTGACAAACGTTGAACAGAAATATCGCCAACGTTATTTAGACCTAATTGCCAACGAAGAAAGTTTTGATCGCTTTGTCAACCGTTCAAAGATTATTCGCGAAGTGAGACATTATTTAGACGATTTAGATTATCTAGAGGTTGAAACTCCTGTCTTACATAATCTAGCAGGTGGAGCGTCAGCTAGACCTTTCATTACACATCATAATGCATTAGACATGGAACTATACTTACGGATTGCTTTAGAATTACATTTGAAGCGTTTAGTAATAGGCGGTATGGAAAAAGTATACGAAATCAGTCGTGTCTTCCGTAATGAAGGAATTGATACTACCCATAACCCTGAATTCACTATGATTGAAGTGTATACAGCTTATACAGTTTATACGGATATTATGGACTTAACAGAAGGGTTGATTCGCCATGTTGCCAAGAAAGTCTTAGGGACTGCTATGATTGATTATGATGGTAAAAAGGTAGATTTGGAAACGCCTTGGGCACGTCGCCATATGGTTGATTTAATTAAAGAAGAAACCGGTGTCGATTTCTGGCAAGAGATGACTCTAGAAGAAGCTAAAGCTTTAGCTAAAGAACATCAAGTCCCAGTTGAAGACCACGATTTGTCAGTAGGACATATTATTAATAACTTCTTTGAAGAAAAGGTAGAAGATACATTAGTTCAGCCTACTTTTGTTTATGGACATCCGGTTGAAATTTCACCATTGGCTCGAAAAAACGAAGAGGATCCACGTTTTACCGACCGCTTTGAATTGTTTATTGTTGGTAAAGAATATGCGAATGCCTTTACAGAGTTAACGGATCCAATTGATCAAAGAGAACGTTTTGAAGCTCAAATGGCAGAAAAAGATGCTGGAAATGACGAAGCGCATCCAGTTGACGAAGATTTCTTAGAAGCATTAGAGCACGGAATGCCTCCAACTGGAGGTTTAGGAATTGGTATTGACCGTTTAGTAATGTTATTAACGGATTCACAATCCATTCGTGATGTCCTCTTATTCCCAACATTAAGAAATAATTAAGAATTGAATTGATTAAGAAATTACCACAAACTGGATAGAGATTTGTTTGTGGTGTTTCTTTTGAAATAGTTAAAAATCTAAACCTCTCAACATTAAATAAAGGAGAATACTATGAATACAAGTAGAGCAGAAGCGTTTAGCGATGGAGTTTTAGCAATTGTTATTACTATCATGGTTTTAAAATTACAACCCCCAGCTAGTTTAGACCTAGCTGGATTGAAAGAAATATATCCGACTCTATTAGCCTATATACTAAGTTATGCATATGTGGGGATATACTGGGCCAATCATCATCACTTATTAGCCGTTTTAAAAACAGTCAATGGTAAAATTTTATGGCGTAACTTATTTTGGCTCTTTTTTATGTCTTTGATACCAACTTTCACGGAATGGATGGGCTTAAACCCTTCTGTTAAACTACCAGCCTTTTTTTATGGATTCATCTTACTAATGTGTGCTGTTTCTTATAATATTTTACAAACAGAAATTATTCGGGTGAATGGCAAGGATTCAGATTTAGCTAAAAAGATTGGCAAGGATTTCAAAGGGAAAGGTTCGATTGTTTTTTATATTCTTGCTTTGATTTTTGCTTTTTATCAGCCTCTAATTTCTTATCTAATATATGTGGCGATAGCTTTATTATGGATTATTCCAGATAAGCGACTAGAAAGCACCTTTTATAAATAGTCTTTCATTTATTTCTACGAATTTTTAAATATTGATATGGCAAATCATATTTTTTTAATTTTTGCGATTAATAGGTTATTATAGAATTAACACAATTAAGGAGGGCTAGTAATGGAATTTTTAAGAGAAGATCATGCCATTGTTTTACGTAATGAAGAAAACGAGATGATTGCCGAGATAACTTATCGAGATACTGATGATGAAAAGTTAGTGGTGGCTAACCATACCTTTACTTCAGATAGTCTTAGAGGTCAAGGAATTGCTGGTAAGCTTTTAGATGAGTTAGTAGCAGATATGCAACAGCAAGGTAAAAAAATATATCCCAGTTGTCCATATGTCATTAGAAAATTTGATGAGGAAGCAGAAAAATATAGGCATATAGATGCTCGTAAACACCCAGCTTAACAGTTGCTAATCATATAACCAAAAGTAGTTTCATCTACTTTTGGTTTTTTTAAGGTCTTTAATTAGACAATAAAGCGCTTCCGTGATAACCTTTTAATTAGTAGGTCTATTTCAAATATTTTAATAGTAAGTTGGAAAATACAGTGCTTACGACCTAAGTATTGATTTTATTTACAAAATATAGAAAGGAAGGATCAAGATGAGTTACAGTTTTATTGCAAATTTAAGAGAGTTACAAAGTCAAAAAGATTTGATGCGCCTTTCCCTTTATATGCCTACTAATCGTGGAGGTTTAAATAGGCAAGAAGACCTGATTCAATTTAAAAATCTAATTCAGCAAGTTAAATCTAAGCTGGAAGAAGTTGATAAAGATGAAGCAAATAAGATTTTAAAAGAAATTGAAAGAATTCGAAACGATAAAAATTTTTGGGATCAAACTAAAGAAGGTCTAGCCCTTTTTATCAGTCCTAAAGATGTTGAAGTTGCCTATTTACGTAATGAATTTAAACCTTCGATTCATCTAGGAAATGAATTTTATCTTTTACCTTTATTGGCTTATTATGAGGAACTTCATGAAGTAATCATTGCAGATATATCTAAAGATTCGGTGGACTTTTTTGATGCCAACCAGTTTAATGCCGAAGCCCTTACTCTAGACCCTGCGATTGAAGTGAAAGACTTTTCAGAGATTTATGATGATTTAGACGCTGGCTCTCAAGTCAATGTACACTCTTATGGCGGACGTCAAGAGCCTGGTATGCATCATGGACACCGAGCTACTCCAGAAGAAAAAGATCTAGATCGCGCAAAATATTTCAATTACTTGCATAAAAAAATGCAAGAAGTAGCTAAACATTATCATCGGCCAATTTTATTAGCAGGAACAGTTGAGAACATAGGCCATTACCAAAAAGTTAATGAAAACACCGCTATTTATTATGATTCAACAATCGACAAACCCTTCCAATCCCTGGATGCTAAAGCGAAAACCAAACTTTTAAAAGAGACCCTTAGTCAAAATCAGCAAGAATTCGCAAAAGAAAAGATTGATCAAATTGAAAAAGCTCGTAATCAAGGGAAAGTCATTCATGATTTTGAAGAGATTAAAGGGCTGATCCATGAAGGGCGTATCGAAGAATGGGTGATTCAATACTTTACAGACAACTTATTAGATGGAGAGGCTTTAAATCATTGGGTGATCAAAGCCATGGATCAAGGGGTTAAAATCTCTCTCGTTTTGGAAAAAGTTGAAGGGATTAAACAACAGTTTTCAGCTCTTTTAAGGTACTAAAAAAGAGATGAATTTACCCCTTTATAGCAAAAGATTACCAAACATTTTGGGCCATGTAATAGAATGAAAGCGATGCATGATTCCATAGTTATGCATCGCTTTTTAATTGTTTAAATACATAGAGGAGTGTTTCTATTTGAATCGAAAGACATTGACGATAGCTTTTGCCTATGTGGGAGTAGTAACAGGGACGAGACTGACTTCAGGCCAAGAGCTACTGCAATGTTTTATTAGGTTTGGTTCTGTTGGCCTATTCGGCCTATTCTTGGTAGGGCTTATGCATGCCTTAATGGGTGCTATTGTCCGGAGCTAGTTTGCAGCAGCAATTTAATTTAAATAGCATTTGGGGTAGCGCCTTGTGTGTTCTATTAGTTTTGATTATTGCATCCTTTGAGTTTGAAAAATCCAACAAATTATTGGTTTTTTACGCCGGTCTTAATTATTTTATTATCCTAGTTTTTATCGATACTTTATTTAACTATCGGTTTGATTTTGAAAAGATTGAAGTGATGAGTCAAGAACTCAATCAGCTTTTCCCTTCGATAATTTTGTCTAGCTTAAACTATTTTTCAATGTGTTTTATAACGGGTTTTTCCATGGCAGTTGTTATCAGTGGTGATGCCCTGCGCCTTCAGTTTACTTTCGCTTGTGCGCATCGCCTATCTAGTAAGCAACCCGACAAGTTTTATACCTACTATGTAGCAGTTACTTTAGCGGGGTTTGCTCTAAGTTTTTAGGATTTAAAGAATTAGTTGCTAGCATGTATCCTATTTTAGGCTTTATTTCTGTCAAGGATCGCTCCGCTTTCCTCTTTGACAGAAACAAAGAATTTGAGGACGAGACGTTAAGGCATAAGCATGCCATTTTAGAAGCACTTTGTGTAACATATGTTTGACAACTCTAGAAAGTTTTTAAAATATATGCGAAATTTAATTGACGAGGAAAAAACTACATGGTAAGATAATAAAGGTGTTTTTATTGACAGATACCTGAAACTCAGTCGTGCTGACTGCTATAGATTCACCCTGAAGCGCAGTTTTGAAAATTTCAAGCCTGCGGAAAATTTATATTTATAAATGACACACTTGGATGTGTGGACTAAGAAAATAATGGAAGGAGGACTTTTGATGCCAACAATTAATCAATTGGTTAATAAACCTCGTAAATCAAAAGTAAGTAAATCAAATTCACCCGCATTAAACGTAGGTTACAACAGCTTCAAACGTTCTAACACAAAAACAATGTCTCCGCAAAAACGTGGGGTATGTACACGTGTAGGGACTATGACTCCTAAGAAACCGAACTCTGCTTTACGTAAGTATGCCCGTGTTCGTTTATCTAACCTTATGGAAGTAACAGCTTATATTCCAGGTGAAGGCCATAACTTGCAAGAGCACAGTGTGGTACTAATCCGTGGCGGACGTGTGAAAGACTTACCAGGGGTACGTTACCATATCGTTCGTGGAGCGCTGGATACTGCCGGTGTTAATGACCGTAAGCAAAGCCGTTCTAAATACGGTACTAAGAAACCTAAATCATAATTATAACAATCACCGATTTTTCGAAAGGAGGAGTTTAAATGACTCGTAAAGGGAATATTCCTAAACGTGAAGTGTTACCAGATCCAATTTATAATTCTAAAGTAGTAACTCGCACAATCAACCGTTTAATGGTTGACGGTAAGCGAGGTAAAGCATCATCTATTTTATATAGTGCATTTGATGTAATCCGTGAACAAACAGGCCAAGATCCAATGGAGGTTTTCGAACAAGCCATTGAAAACATCATGCCATTATTAGAAGTTAAAGCTCGTCGTGTTGGGGGTTCTAACTATCAAGTACCAGTTGAAGTAAGACCTGAGCGTCGTTATACTTTAGCGATTCGTTGGTTAGTGACATATTCTCGTTTACGTGGTGAAAAAACCATGGAACAACGTCTAGCACGTGAAATTATGGATGCAGCAAACAATACAGGTGCTTCTGTACGTAAGCGTGAAGATATGCATAAAATGGCAGAAGCTAACAAAGCCTTTGCGCATTATCGCTGGTAAGATTTATAATGGTATTGTTAACTTAGTGATTCTTTGTTAACAGATAATGATTCAAAAAAGGAAAGAGGGGTAAATATACATGGGAAAAAGAGCATTTTCTCTTGAGAAAACTCGTAACATTGGAATTATGGCCCATATAGATGCTGGTAAGACAACGACTACTGAACGTATCTTGTATTATACCGGTAAGATCCATAAGATCGGTGAGACCCACGATGGTGGAGCTCAAATGGACTGGATGGAGCAAGAGCAAGAACGTGGTATTACCATTACTTCTGCTGCAACAACAGCTCAATGGAAAGAACACCGTGTAAATATCATCGATACACCAGGACACGTGGATTTTACGGTTGAGGTTGAACGTTCATTACGTGTATTGGATGGAGCGGTTGCCTTATTAGATGCTCAATCAGGTGTAGAACCTCAAACTGAAACAGTTTGGCGTCAAGCTACTACCTATGGAGTACCTCGTATTGTATTTGTTAATAAAATGGACAAAATGGGAGCTGACTTTGAATATTCACTAAGAACCCTTCATGAGCGCTTAGACGCAAATGCAGTAGCTATGCAAGTTCCAATCGGATCTGAAGATGAATTCAAAGGAATCGTCGATATTGTTCATAAAAAAGCATATATTTATAATAACGATTTGGGGACAGAAATAGAAGAAACAGATATCCCAGAAGAATATCAAGAAAAAGCTGCTGAATATTATACAACTTTAGTTGAAGCAGTAGCTGATACTGATGAAGAAATTATGATGGCTTATCTTGAAGGGGAAGAAATTCCTGAAGATGTTTTGAAAAAAGCTATCCGTAAAGCAACAGTTAATGTTGACTTATACCCAGTCTTCTGTGGTACAGCCTTCAAAAACAAAGGGGTTCAATTATTACTAGATGGTGTTATTGATTACTTACCAAGTCCACTAGATGTTCCACCAATTATTGGTTTCGAACCAGGAAGTGAAAAGGAAATTGAACACCATGCGGATGACAGTGAGTCATTTGCAGCTTTAGCCTTCAAAGTTATGACAGACCCATTCGTTGGTCGTTTAACTTTCTTCCGCGTTTACTCAGGAACATTGGCATCTGGTTCATATGTTCAAAACGCAACTAAAGATTCGCGTGAGCGTGTAGGTCGTATCTTACAAATGCACGCTAACTCTCGTGAGGAAATTGCTGAAGTATTCTCGGGAGATATTGCTGCAGCTGTTGGTCTTAAGAATACAGGAACTGGAGATACTTTATGTGACCCAGATAACTTAGTTATTCTTGAATCAATGGAATTCCCTGATCCAGTTATTGAGGTAGCGATTGAACCTGATTCAAAAGCTGACCAAGATAAGATGGGCTTAGCCTTAGCTAAGTTAGCTGAAGAAGATCCAACCTTCCGTGCTTCAACTGACCATGAGACTGGTCAGACAATTATTGCCGGAATGGGAGAATTACACTTAGATATCATCGTTGACCGCTTAAAACGTGAATTTAAAGTTTCAGCTACGGTTGGTGCACCACAAGTTTCTTACCGTGAGACCTTCCGTGCCGCGACACAAGCTGAAGGTAAATTCGTTCGTCAATCAGGTGGTAAAGGTCAGTATGGTCACGTATGGATCGAATTTGAACCAAATGAAGAAGGCGCTGGCTTTGAGTTTGAGAATGCGATTGTTGGTGGGGTTGTTCCTCGTGAATACATTCCAGCAGTAGAAGCAGGATTGAAAGATGCGATGGAAAATGGTGTCCTAGCAGGATTCCCATTAGTAGATATCAAAGCTAAGCTTTACGATGGATCTTATCACGATGTTGACTCTTCTGAAACAGCTTATAAGGTTGCGGCTTCAATGGCACTTAAGGCTGCTGCTAAGAAAGCACAACCTTCAATCCTTGAACCAATGATGGCTGTTGAAGTAACAGTTCCTGAAGAATATTTAGGAGATGTTATGGGACACGTGAACTCTCGCCGTGGACGTATTGAAGGTACTTCAACACGTGGAAACGCACAAATTGTTAAATCATTCATTCCTTTATCAGAAATGTTTGGCTACGCAACGACTTTACGTTCTTCAACTCAAGGTCGTGGTACATTTACAATGCAATTCGACCACTACGAAGATGTTCCAAAATCAATCGCTGAAGAAATCATCAAAAAATACGGTGGGTCTTCAGAAAATTAATCATAAGCAATAAAGGCTTATTAAGAAGAAAGACCAAGGTTAAGGGAAATATCCGTTGAATTCACTTCAATATCTTTGGTATAATAATTTTGATAGATTACATAATCTATAAACACTTTAAAATTAGGGGGATTTACTCAAATGGCAAAAGAAAAATACGAACGTACGAAACCGCATGTTAACATTGGTACTTTAGGACACGTTGACCACGGAAAAACAACTTTATCAGCTGCAATCGCGACTGTATTAGCTAAAAACGGATTCGGTGAAGCTAAGGACTATGCTTCAATCGATAACGCTCCAGAAGAAAAAGAACGTGGAATCACAATCAACACTTCTCATATCGAGTATGAAACTGCTAACCGTCACTATGCACATATTGACGCTCCAGGACACGCGGACTACGTTAAGAACATGATCACTGGTGCTGCTCAAATGGACGGTGCGATCTTGGTTGTATCTGCAGCTGATGGCCCAATGCCACAAACTCGTGAACACATCTTATTATCGCGTCAAGTAGGAGTTCCTTACTTCGTAGTCTTCTTAAACAAAGTAGACATGGTTGACGATGAAGAATTATTAGAATTAGTTGAAATGGAAGTTCGTGACATGTTATCAGAATACGACTATCCAGGAGATGACATTCCAGTAATCGCAGGTTCTGCTCTTAAAGCTTTAGAAGGCGACGAAGCTTATGAAGCTAAAGTATTAGAGCTAATGGAAGAAGTAGATGCATATATTCCAGAACCAGAGCGTGACACTGACAAGCCATTCATGATGCCAGTCGAAGACGTATTCTCTATTACTGGTCGTGGTACAGTTGCTACAGGACGTGTTGAACGTGGACAAGTTCGTGTAGGTGACGAAGTTGAAATTGTAGGTATCGCTGAAGATACTATGAAGTCTACAGTAACTGGTGTAGAAATGTTCCGTAAGATGTTAGACTATGCTGAAGCAGGGGACAACATTGGTGCATTATTACGTGGAGTTACACGTGATGATATTGAGCGTGGACAGGTATTAGCAGCTCCAGGAACTATTACTCCACATACTAAGTTCGAAGCGGAAGTATATGTACTTTCTAAAGAAGAGGGTGGACGTCATACACCATTCTTTACTAACTATCGTCCTCAATTCTACTTCCGTACAACTGACGTAACAGGTGTTGTAGAATTACCAGAAGGAACTGAAATGGTTATGCCTGGTGACAACGTATCTATGACAGTAGAATTAATTCACCCAATCGCTATCGAAGACGGAACTCGTTTCTCAATTCGTGAAGGTGGACGTACTGTAGGTGCAGGTACTGTTACTAAAATTAATGCTTAATTAAATATTAAGAACAAAAGCCAAGCAAAGTACTTGGCTTTTTTATTTTAGATTAATGTTTGTTGTATCAAGCTTAATCATGCTATACTAAAAGTAAATAAAATTTAGAAAGGGGAATGACGATGGATTTTAACAGTGTTGTTAGCTCTATTCCTGGAATAATAGGCTCATTACTTTTATTAATAGCAGCATTGATTTTGGCGCATTTTGCGAGAAAATATGCGATTAAGGCTATGGAGAGTATCGACTTTGACTTGAAATTACAAAAATGGGGGTTAGCTAGAACCGATGAGGAATCTAATGCCTTCTTAGAAACAATAGGCACTTTATTATATTTTATTATTGTACTTTTCTTTGTACCTTTCATTTTAAATGGATTAGGATTGGCAGGGGTTGTTGATCCAATATCTAATATGTTTGCGAAGTTTTTTGCTTACATTCCAAACATTATTGCAGCCGTTTTAATTATATTCATTGGCAACTTATTCTGTAAGTTTGTTAAACAGTTAACGCAAAACTTACTAGAAGGTTTCAATTTAGATAAGTGGTATAGTAAGATGACGGGGCAGGAAGAAAAAGAAAGAGTCAATGATACACATCTAGCTGAAGTGTTTTCGACCGTTGTTTATGTCTTAATATTTATTCCGATTTTAACAGTGGCCCTTGAAACACTAGGTATTCAGACTATTTCAGCACCGATTGTCGGTGTATTAAACTCTGTAATGTCAGCAATTCCTAATATAATTGTGGCAGTTATTCTTGTTTTTGTCGGTGGCTTCATTGCAAAATTGTTAGGTGATTTATTAGAAAGCCTATTAAAGACATCTGGTATCGACCAATATTCAAAATATTTAAATTTTAAAGGTGAAAGCCATATCCAAATTTCAAGCGTGATTGCTCAAGTGGCTAAATCACTATTACTTATTTTCTTTATTGTCGAAGCTATTTCAGTTCTTAACTTAGAAGTATTAAATGCGATAGGCACTTCTATTATTGCCTACATCCCTGATGTAATAGCTGCGGCGTTAATCTTAGCGGTAGGAGTAATTGGTGGTAATATTCTTGCAAGCTTTTTGAAAGAAGTTTCTGGTAGTAAAGTATTTGGAGAATTTGTTCGTTATGCTATTATTGTATTGGCGATTTTCATGACATTGAACCAATTAAAGTTTGCTCCAACAATTGTTAACGCGGCCTTTATTATTATTCTTAGTGCGGTAGCTGTTGCCTTCGCTCTTGCAGTTGGAATAGGTGGTAAGGATTTTGCTGCACGTCAACTAGAAAATATTGAAAAAAGCATTGAACACGAAGAAAAAGAAGAAGAACAGCAAAGATTCTAAAACTAATCAAAACAAAAAGCTCGCTATTCTTAATTGAATGAGCGAGCTTTTTTGTGATTGTAATTACGATTTATTGAATCAGTCGATTATAGTGACCAATGATTTGTTCAGATAACTCTTCAATCGATTGATTCTCTACATTAATCACGGTGGCACCTAGTTGATGATATAAATCATCTGCGAACATCAATTCTTGCTTTACTCTCTCAAGTGAAGAGTAAGTAGCTTTTTCACCTAACCCCATCATTTCGACTCGTTTTTTACGAATGTTTTGGATATATAGAGGAGAGGCAATCAAACCATATATTCTTCGTGAATCAGCCTGATAGATTTCATCAGGAATGTGAACTTCTGGAAAAATTGGTAAGTTGGCTACCTTATATGATTTATTAGCTAGGTACATACTTAAAGGTGTTTTGGAAGAGCGTGAAACTCCTAGCAATACAATGTCAGCTAATTCGAATCCTTTACGATTTTTACCATCATCGTACTTCACTGCAAATTCAATGGCTTGAATACGATCGAAGTAGTGATCATCGAGTCGATGTAGGGTTCCTGATTTTTCAGTAGCTGTCATATTTGTTTTTTGTGAAATAAGGTCTAGAATGGGGTGGATTACATTATGATAATCTAATCCGTTTTTCTTTGAGAACTCACTGGCGTAATTTTCTAGACCTTCATCAACTAAAGTAGTGATTAAAATCGCATTCACTTTAGCAGCCTCTTCAAGTATGGGTTTTAATTCATCCCGGGTGTTAATAAATGGAAATCTTTTTAAACTGATGTTGGTTAACTTTGGGAATTGGGCTAAAGCGGCGTTGGTAGCGCGTAGGGCTGTTTCACCGACAGAGTCGGAAATGACATAGAATTTGTAAGAATTGGTTACTGACATATTATTCCTCCGATTGGCTTAATTCAACCAAAAGATTCACGATATGAGTTTTTGATACTTTGCCAAGTATTTCATAGTCAGCGGTTACGATTGGCAGTGAATCAATCTGGTGTTCAGATATTAGGCGTGCCGCATCAAGCACCGTTTGATCGGGTTGAGCGACAATAATATTTGGCATTCTGGTCATTATAATGGTTAAGGGTGTATCCATTAACTGACCAATCGCTGAGCGGAGTAAATCCTTACGCGACACGATACCTGCTAGCTTGTGGTCTTCTTCATCAATTATATAGATAGAACCAGCATCATACATAAATAAGTGAGTAATTGCGTTTTGGACTGTAGTATCAGGTGTAACTGTGATAGCCTGGACCATAATATCTTTAACAAGATACTCTGAAAATGCTTCATATAATAAGGATTTTTCAGTTAATCCAGAATAAATATAGCCTACTTTTTGACGAGCATCGAGGATGCCCGTCATGGTTAAGACAGCGAAATCACTACGCAATGTTGATTTTGTTAAACCAAGCTTACTAGCAATTTCGTCGCCGGTGATTGGTTCATTTTCTTTAACGATTGAGATGATTTCTTCTTGTCGGGGTGAAAGTTTCATAGTTCCCCTCCTAGTTAATTAATTATACGTTTTTAATAGCGCTTTGTGCAGCGGCTAATTGTGCAATTGGTACACGGTAAGGTGAGCAAGATACATATGAAAGCCCTACTTGGTGGAAGTGTTCAATGGAACGAGGGTCTCCTCCTAGTTCTCCACAAACACCAATTTTCAAGTTTTCTTTCACGGATCGTCCTCGTTCTACAGCTATCTCAACAAGTTCTTTAACAGCAAAAGTATCAATAGTTTGGAAAGGATCATCTTTTAAAATGCCTTGGTCAAGGTATTGATTTAAGAATTTACCAGCGTCATCTCGTGAGTAGCCAAAGGTTAGTTGAGTCAAGTCATTGGTTCCGAACGAGAAGAATTCAGCGTCATTTGCTAATTGATCGGCAATTAAGCATGCACGAGGTGTTTCAACCATTACTCCAACTGTAAATTCCATACTTACCTTTTCTTGCTTTAGAACATTTTCTAAGTGTTCTTTTATTTTTGCTTTCAAGTGAATTAATTCAGCTTGACTACTCACTAAAGGAATCATGATTTCTGGTTTAACTTTAACACCGTCTTTTGCTACTTTCATAGCTGATCGGATAACTGCTTCTGCTTGCATGATATATAAGTCAGGGTAGGACATTCCCATACGACAACCACGGTGGCCCATCATAGGGTTAACTTCCTTCATAGATTGCACCCGGTCACTCAATTCAGAAGCATCAATTTGAAGTTGTTTAGCAACTTGTTTGATTTCATTTTGACCATGCGGTAAAAACTCATGTAAAGGAGCATCTAACAAACGTACTACCACTGGTTTTTCTTGCATTAACTCAAAGATATGTGAAAAATCTTCGGTTTGGAAATTACGGATAGCATCTAAAGATGTTTGACGATCAGCAGGGTTTTTGGCAAGTAAGAATTTGCGGATGGCTATTAGACGGTCTTCTTGGAAGAACATATGTTCAGTTCTAACTAGTCCAATACCAACTGCTCCAAAACGTAAACCGTTTTCAATATCTGAAGCTGTTTCGGCATTCATACGAATAGCTAATTGAGCATGCTGACGAGACCATTCTAAGACCTTATCTAAGTCTTCATTTGCTCCGCCTGCAACTGTTGGGATTTCACCGATGTAAAGACATCCTGTCGTACCGTCTACAGAAATGATATCTCCTTCATTTAGTTGACCACCAGGATAAGATAAAGTCTTCTTATCTTCATTGATGTCCAATTCACTACAACCAGCTACACAGCATTTACCCATTCCGCGAGCAACAACCGCTGCATGAGAAGTCATTCCTCCTTGACTGGTTACAATGCCATTAGCAGAGTTCATACCCACAATATCTTCTGGTGAAGTTTCATGACGCACTAAAATAACTGATTTGCCAGCATCTGCCCACTCTTTTGCAGTGACTGCATCAAAAACGATTTGTCCAGTTGCAGCACCCGGACTGGCTGGCAAGCCCAACTTAGAAACTAATTCAGCTTGATTTAGAGCATTCGGATCAAAGGCAGGGTGTAGCAATGTATGGAGGGATTCTGGATTAATAGTTAGAAGGGCTTGGTCGGGTGATAAGATGCCTTCATTTACAAAGTCCACCGCAATTTTGACAGCTGCTTGAGCAGTCCGCTTGCCATTTCTTGTTTGCAGAATATACAATTTTTTATCCTCAATCGTAAACTCAATATCCTGCATATCCGAATAGTGCTTTTCAAGTTTCTCAGTTAATTCTATGATTTGTTGATAGATGTTAGGGAATTGGTCACGTAGACGATTAATTGAAACAGGGGTACGTATACCAGCAACTACGTCTTCTCCTTGTGCATTAGTTAAGTACTCACCGTATAATTCGTGCTTACCGTTTGCGGGATTACGTGTGAAGAGAACACCTGTACCAGAAGTTTCGCCACTATTACCAAAGACCATTTCTTGGATGTTAACAGCAGTACCTAAGTCATCTGGAATATTGTTTAAGCGACGGTAAACAATAGCCCGTTGATTATTCCAAGATTTGAAGACAGCTTCAACCGCTGCGTAAATCTGTTGGTAAACATCTTGAGGGAATGGATGGTTCAATTCTTCTTGATAGATAGCTTGATAATCTTTAACAATTCCTTTAAGGTGTTCAGCTGTCAATTCGTAATCATAGTGCAAATGATTGTCTAATTTAACTTGCTTAAGAATTTTTTCAAACTTAGCCATATCGATTTCATAAACGACGTTCCCATACATTTGTAGAAGACGACGATAACAGTCGTATGCGAAACGTTCATTGTTGGTGATTTGAGCTAATTTTAAGACATTTTCATCGTTAAGCCCTAAGTTTAATATAGTATCCATCATACCTGGCATAGAGATTTTTGCTCCAGAGCGAACGGAAACTAATAATAATTTTTCTGGATCATTAAAGGTCTTGCCTGAGATTTCTTCAAGATGGCTCACGGCTTCGGCAATTTCATCTTTAAGCTCAGTTTTTAACCCCTTAGCTTCCTCTAAGTATTCCAAACATGCTTGAGTCGAAATAGTAAATCCTTGGGGAACAGGGAAGCCTAGACTAGTCATTTCAGCCAAGTTGGCTCCTTTACCGCCTAATAGATCCTTCATTTTGGCATTTCCTTCACCAAATGCATAAACACGTTTCATCAACAAACCTCCTAAAAATTTAAGTAGTGCAACTTATCGTATTATATAATGCACACTATTACTTGTCAATCTAAAATAAGCCACAAAAATTATTGTTTTTAACGCTATGTAAGTTTAATAGTGTTGCTTATTTAAACGCTAAAATGTTTAATGAAAGCACATGATAAAAAGAAGGGTAAAACTTGTCTTATTTTCGAGAGAATGGTAAAATATAGGCGTACAATTAGCTTGTGAAAAAACAATTTGGAGGCAGAAATATTTATGAAAGTGATCATCATTGGAACAAACCATGCTGGAATAGCAGCGGCAAATACTTTGTTAGAAAATTATCCAGAGCACGAAATTGTGATGTTGGAACGTAATTCAAATCTTTCTTATCTTGGCTGCGGAACAGCTTTATGGGTAGGTCGTCAAATTGATGATTATAAGGGTCTTTTCTATACAAACGAGGAGGCTTTCGCTAAAAAAGGAGCCCGAATTTATACTGAAACTGAGGTTTCTAACATCGATTTTTCGAATAAAAAGGTATACGCTCTGAAAAAAGATGGCGAAAAACTTGAGGAAAGCTATGATAAATTAATCTTAGCTACAGGATCATTGCCAATCACTCCTAAATTCCCGGGTTATGATTTGGAAGGATTACACTTCTTAAAATTATTCCAAGAAGGACAAGCGGTTGATAAAGCCTTAGCAGATAAAGGGGCAAAAAATGTTTGTGTAATTGGTGCAGGTTATATCGGTGTCGAAATTGCTGAAGCTGCTAAGAGACGTGGAAAAAACGTTCGCATTTTTGATGCTGAAAAAACTTCACTAGCTAGTTACTATGATCCTGAATTCGCTAAGATGATGGACCAAAACTTAGAGCGTAATGGCATATCAACACATTTTGGTGAATTAGTTCAAGAATATATCGGTGAAAACGGTAAAGTTAAGGCTGTGAGAACAGATAAGGGCACTTATGAAGCAGATGTGGTAATTAATTCAATCGGCTTCCAAGCGAATACCGAGTTAGGTAAAGACCATCTCGACTTATTTGAAGGTGGAGCATATCTTGTAGACCGCCATTTTAAAACATCAGATGATGATGTCTATGCGATTGGAGACTGTGCCAGCAATTACTCCAATGCCATTCAGGATACAACATACATTGCCTTAGCTTCTAATGCGGTTCGATCAGGTATTGTTGCAGCTCATAACCTTGCAGGTACTGAGTTGGAAGGAGCTGGTGTACAGGGATCAAACGGAATTAATATTTTCAACTTAAAATTAGTCTCAACTGGTTTGACGTTAAAGGCAGCTGAACTAGCAGGTGTTGATGTAGACTATGTAGAACATGAAGATACACAATTTCCCGGATTTATGCCTGAAAATCATCAAGTCAAAATAAGAATTGTCTATGAAAAGACAAGTCGTCGGATAGTAGGGGCTCAGCTAGCTTCAGATTACGATGTATCTTTATTAATCCATATGTTTTCACTAGCTATTCAAGAAGAAGTTACGATTGATAAGTTAGCCTTATTAGATACCTTCTTCCTACCTCACTTTAACCAACCGTATAATTACATTACTGTGGCTGCTTTAAAAGCTAAAAAACAATTAAAGTAAGATAATTTAAAATCCTCTATATAATAAGGTAGCAATTATGTTTTTCTAGGAAAATTGATATTAGTTTTCCTGCAGCTAAAAAAAACATAAAAGCTATCTTTTTTTATAAATACTCAAGAAAGCTTTGATTATCGCTTGCATTAGCAATCTATCTTCGGTATAATATCGGTTGTGTCAATTGGAGGGTTCTGCCCCGAAATGGGCACAATCCCTCGAGAAGAGGGAGATATGCAGTGAAACGAGAGGTTGTGACACGCCAGGACAAGTTGCCAAGGGCTGGTTTGTTAGAAATTCTTGTGGAGCAAGTCACATATTTTATATTGACGAAGGAGGAAATAAAAATGGCAAATCAAAAAATTCGTATTCGCTTAAAAGCATATGAGCACCGTGCTCTTGATGTTTCTGCAGCGAAAATAGTTGAATCTGCTCAAAGAACAGGGGCTAAGACATCGGGTCCAATCCCTTTACCAACAGACCGTTCTGTTTATACAGTTATTCGTGCAACACACAAGTATAAAGATTCTCGTGAGCAGTTCGAAATGCGTACACACAAACGTTTGATCGACATCGTTAACCCTACTGCTAAAACAGTAGACGCTTTAATGAAGTTAGACTTACCAAGTGGTGTGGACGTAGAAATCAAATTATAAAAAATAAAATAATGGAGGTGTACTCATGACCAAAGGAATCTTAGGAACTAAAGTCGGAATGACTCAATACTTTACTGAAAATGGTGAATTAATTCCTGTTACTGTTATCCAAGCTCCTGCAAACGTTGTTTTACAAGTTAAAACAGTTGAAACAGATGGCTATGAAGCAGTTCAAGTAGGATACCAAGATTTACGTGAAGTATTGACTAACAAACCACATAAGGGTCATGTAGCAAAAGCTAATGCTACTCCTAAGCGCTTCGTTCGCGAATTTCGTGATGTTGAGCTAGGAGAATATGAAGTAGGGCAAGAAATCACAGTTGAAACATTCGCAGTTGGTGACATCGTCGATGTGACGGGTACATCCAAAGGTAAAGGTTTCCAAGGAGCTATTAAGCGCCACGGACAATCTCGTGGACCTATGGCTCACGGTTCTCGTTACCACCGTCGTCCTGGATCAATGGGTATGGCGTCAGACGCTTCTAAAGTGTTTAAAGGTAAAAAATTACCTGGACAAACTGGTGGCGAACGTATCACTATTCAAAACTTGGAAATCGTATCAATAGATAGCGAAAACAATGTGATTCTTATTAAAGGAAACGTTCCAGGTGCTAAGAAGTCACTCGTTGAAATTAAACAAGCAATTAAAACAGTCAAATAATATCTAAGAGGGGAGGAACGAGCAAATGCCAAAAGTTACATTATTTAAACAAGATGGAACACAAGCAGGAGAAGTTGAATTAAACGAAGCAATCTTCGGAATTGAACCTAATGAAGCGGTAGTTTTCGAAGCAGTCGTAATGCAAAGAGCTTCACTACGTCAAGGGACTCACGCGGTTAAAAATCGCTCAGCCGTTAGCGGTGGAGGACGTAAACCGTGGAGACAAAAAGGAACTGGACGTGCGCGTCAAGGTTCTACTAGATCACCACAGTGGGTAGGCGGTGGAATTGTCTTTGGACCAACACCTCGTTCATACAGTTACAAATTACCTAAGAAAATGCGTCGTTTAGCCTTAAACTCTGTACTATCTCAAAAAGTTATGGATGAGAAGTTAACAGTTGTTGATGAATTAGTCTTTGACGCACCAAAATCAAAAGAATTCAAAGCGGTATTAAACAACTTAAATATTGATAGCAAAACATTATTAATCTTAGAAGGTGCAAATGAAACAGCGTACTTATCTGCACGTAACATTCCAAATGTAAAAGTGATTGATGATTTGAATGTGAATGTTTTAGATGTAATTAATGCGGATCGTATCTTAATTACAAGAGCTGCGCTTTCAACAGTAGAGGAGGCTTTAGCATAATGCAATTATCAGAAGTTTTATTACGTCCAGTAATTACCGAACAATCAATGCTAGCCATTGATGATAATAAATATACTTTCGAAGTTGACCGTCGTGCTAATAAGACTCACATCAAGCAAGCTGTTGAAGCAATGTTTGAAGGTGTTAAAGTAGCGAAAGTTAATACTATTAATGTAGATGGAAAAGCAAAGAGAATGGGACGTTATCAAGGTTTCACTCGTAAGTACAAAAAAGCAGTGGTTACCTTAACAGAAGATTCAAACCGGATCGAATTGTTTGGCGAAGACGCTGAGTAATTCTGGAAAATATTAAAATAGGAGGGTAACGCAGTGGCAATTAAACATTATAAAGCGACGACTAATGGACGTCGTAACATGACTGGATATGATTTTTCAGAGATCACTACAAAAACACCTGAAAAAAGCTTGTTAGAGTCAAAAAAACAACGTGCAGGTCGTAATGGTCAAGGAAAAATAACCGTACGTCACCACGGTGGTGGAAATAAACGTGCTTACCGTGTGATTGATTTTAAACGTAATAAAGATGGAGTAGTCGGAACAATTAAAACAATTGAATACGATCCAAATCGTACTGCTAACATTGCTCTAGTGCATTATGAAGACGGTGTTAAAACATATATTCTAGCACCTAAAGGCCTTAAAGTAGGCCAAAAAATTGAGTCCGGTGACAATGCGGATATCCAAATAGGAAACGCTTTAGCACTATCTAATATTCCGGTTGGTACAGTTATTCACAACGTGGAATTAAAACCAGGAAAAGGTGGACAATTAATTCGTTCAGCTGGTACAAGTGCTCAAGTTTTAGGACAAGAAGGCAAATACACTCTAGTTCGTCTGAACTCAGGTGAAGTTCGCATGATCTTATCAACTTGCCGTGCAACGATCGGAACAGTTGGTAACGAACAACACGAATTGATTAATATTGGTAAAGCAGGACGTTCTCGTTGGTTATCAAAACGTCCAACTGTTCGTGGATCTGTAATGAACCCTAACGATCACCCACACGGTGGTGGTGAAGGTCGTACTCCAATCGGTCGTCCATCACCAATGACACCATGGGGTAAAAAAGCTATGGGTGTTAAAACTCGTAACGCTAAGAAGAAATCTAGCAAATTAATTATTCGTGGACGTAAGAAATAATAACCAATAAATTCTGAAGGGAGGCTACATTGTGACTCGTAGTTTGAAAAAAGGACCTTTTATAGATGAACATTTAATGAAAAAGGTAGAGGCTCAACAAGATGCCCAGAAAAAACAAGTGATTAAGACATGGTCTCGTCGTTCAACAATTTTCCCTAATTTTATTGGGATGACAATTGCTGTATATGATGGCCGTAAGCACGTGCCTGTATTTATCCAAGAAGATATGGTCGGTCATAAGTTAGGAGAGTTTGTTCCTACACGTACATATAGAGGCCACGTTGACCAAGATAAGAAAACTAAGAAACGCTAATAAGAGGAGGTATATAAGATGTCTGAACAAATTACATCTGCTAAAGCAATGGCAAAAACAGTTCGAATTGCTCCTCGTAAAGCTCGCTTAGTAATGGATCTTATCAGGGGCAAGCAAGTTGGAGAGGCAATGGCTATTTTGAAGTTCACTCCAAAAGCTGGTTCACCAATTATAGAAAAAGTATTAATGTCAGCTATTGCAAATGCTGAACATAATTATGACTTAGATTTAGAAACGTTGTATGTAAGTGAAGCATACGTTAACGAAGGACCAACCATGAAACGTTTCCGTCCTCGTGCTAAAGGGTCAGCTTCACCGATCTTAAAACGTACAAGCCACATTACAATTGTGGTATCAGAAAAAGAGGAGGCTTAATTAATGGGTCAAAAAGTACATCCGATTGGAATGCGAGTTGGCATCATCCGCGATTGGGATACTAAATGGTACGCAGACAAGCAATATGCAGACTATTTACACGAAGATATCAAGATTCGTGAGTATCTCTACAAGAAATTAGCTGATGCCTCTGTATCCGTTATTCAAATTGAACGTGCAGCAAACCGCGTTGTAGTTTCTGTTAACACAGCTAAGCCAGGTATGGTAATTGGTAAAGGTGGATCAGAAGTCGACGTATTACGTGCTGAACTAAATAAATTAACCGGCAAACAAGTTCAATTAAACATTGTTGAAATTAAAGAACCAGCATTAGATGCTAAATTAGTTGCAGAAGATATCGCTCAACAATTAGAAAACCGTGTGGCATTTCGTCGGGCTCAAAAGCAAGCTATCCAACGTGTGATGAGAGCTGGCGCTAAAGGAGTTAAAACGATGGTTTCTGGCCGTTTAAATGGTGCGGATATGGCAAGAACTGAGCACTATACTGAAGGAACAGTTCCATTACATACGCTACGTTCTGATATTGATTATGCTTGGGAAGAAGCAGACACTCAATATGGAAAACTTGGAGTGAAAGTATGGATTTGTCGTGGTGAAATCTTACCAACTAAAAATAACTCTCAGAGAGGAGGAAATTAATCATGTTAGTACCTAAACGTGTAAAACACCGTCGTGAATTCCGTGGTAAAATGCGCGGAGAAGCAAAAGGTGGAAAGCAAGTTGACTTTGGATCATACGGTCTAAGAGCTACAGAAACAGGTTGGATTACCAACCGTCAAATCGAAGCTGCCCGTATCGCTATGACACGTTATATGAAACGTGGTGGGAAAGTATGGATTAAGATCTTCCCTCATAAATCATATACAAGTAAAGCTATTGGTGTTCGTATGGGTAAAGGTAAAGGGGCACCCGAAGGATGGGTAGCACCTACAAAACGTGGAAAAGTTCTATTTGAAATTGACGGTGTGAGCGAAGAGATCGCTAGAGAAGCCTTCCGTTTAGCTTCCCATAAATTGCCAATCAAGACAAAATTTGTAAAACGTGAAGAATATGGTGGTGAATCGAATGAAAATTAATGAAATAAGAGAATTATCCACTGCTGAAATGGTTGAAAAAGAAAAAGAATTTAAGCAAGAATTGTTTAACCTTCGATTCCAATTAGCAACAGGACAATTAGAAAACACTGCCCGTTTACGTCAAGTACGTAAATCTATTGCTCGCATAAAAACAGTCTTGCGTGAGCAAGAATTGTCTAAGTAAAAACGACAAAGGAGGCACATATTAAATGACTGAACGTAACCAACGTAAAGTTTACCAAGGACGTGTAGTGTCAGATAAAATGGACAAAACCATTACTGTGCAAGTAGACACACGTAAAATTCATCCTAAATACGGTAAACGTGTAAAATATTCTAAGAAATATAAAGCTCATGATGAGTTAAATCAAGCTAAAGAAGGCGACATCGTACGTATCATGGAAACTCGTCCATTATCTGCTACGAAACGCTTCCGTTTATTAGAAATTGTTGAAGAAGCAGTAATTATCTAATAATTGCGAAAATCGGAAGGAGGATAACGAAATGATTCAACAGGAAAGTCGATTAAAAGTTGCTGATAATTCAGGAGCTCGTGAAGTGTTGACAATTAAAGTGTTAGGCGGATCAGGGCGCAAAACAGCTAATATAGGCGACGTCATCGTTGCAACGGTTAAACACGCAACGCCAGGTGGAGTTGTCAAAAAAGGTGATGTTGTTAAAGCGGTAATCGTTCGAACTAAATCAGGAGCTCGCCGTAAGGATGGTTCTTATATTAAGTTTGACGAAAATGCATGTGTAATTATTCGAGACGATAAGAGCCCACGTGGGACACGTATCTTTGGACCAGTTGCACGTGAATTGCGTGATAACAACTTCATGAAGATTGTTTCATTAGCTCCAGAAGTTCTGTAATTTTAAGAAAAAGGAGGAAACAGTTCATGCGTATTAAAACAGGAGATAAAGTCCTTGTGATTTCTGGTAAAGATAAAGGGAAACAAGGTACGGTTATTAAAAGTATTCCAAGTGAAGATAGAGTTGTTGTAGAAGGAATTAACATTGCGAAGAAACATCGTAAGCCAAGTCAAACACAAACTGGTGGAATTGAAGAATTCCCAGCAGCGATTCATGTATCAAATGTTCAATTAGTGGATCCAGAAACTGGCGAAGCAAGTCGTGTAGGTTACCGCTTTGAAGATGGCAAAAAAGTTCGTTTTGCTAAAAAATCAGATAAAACTATCAATTAATTAGAAGGGAGGAACTTTAAATGACAAATCGTTTAAAAGAAAAATATCTTAATGAAGTTGCCCCAAAATTGGTAGAGCAATTTAATTATTCTTCAATTATGCAAGTCCCAAAAGTTGAGAAAATCGTAGTCAACATGGGTGTGGGTGACGCAACTGGAAATGCTAAAAACTTAGAAAAAGCAGTGGATGAATTAACTTTACTTTCTGGGCAAAAACCAATCATTACTAAAGCTAAGAAATCAATCGCTGGTTTCCGTTTACGTGAAGGCATGCCGATTGGTGCAAAAGTAACTTTACGTGGCGAAAGAATGTATGATTTCTTAGATAAATTAATCTCGGTCGCACTACCACGAGTAAGAGACTTCCAAGGGATTTCAAGCCGTGCATTCGACGGTCGTGGTAACTACACACTAGGTGTTAAAGAACAATTAATCTTCCCGGAAATTAGTTACGATAATGTAGATAAAGTACGTGGAATGGACATTGTTGTTGTAACTACTGCAAACACTGATGAAGAATCACATGCCCTTCTAAAAGAATTAGGCATGCCATTCAAGAAATAAAGGAGGCATTATCTTTGGCTAAAACATCAATGAGAATTAAAAACCAACGCAAACCAAAGTTCAAGGTTCAAGAGTATTCTCGCTGCGAACGTTGTGGTCGTCCGCACTCTGTGTACCGTAAGTTCAAGCTTTGCCGTATTTGCTTCCGCGAACTTGCTTATAAAGGACAAATTCCAGGCGTTAAAAAAGCAAGCTGGTAAGAAATATATAATTAATCAAAGGAGGTAAATCCACATGGCAATGACAGATCCAATTGCAGATTTTCTAACAAGAATTCGTAATGCAAACAGTGTAGGACATAAAATAGTATCTGCACCTTCTTCAAATGCTAAAGTTGCGATTGCTGAAATCTTAAAAAGAGAAGGTTTCATCAAAAACTTTGAAATCACTGAAGATAACAAACAAAATGAAATCACTATCTTCTTGAAGTATGGCCGTAATGATGAAAAGGTTATTACTGGTATCAAGCGTATTTCTAAACCAGGATTACGTATTTATGCTAAGTCAGAAGATATTCCTAAAGTACTAAATGGTTTAGGGATTGCAATTATCTCAACATCAAATGGTGTGATAACAGATAAAGAAGCTCGTCAACAAGGTATTGGTGGCGAAGTGTTAGCTTATATTTGGTAAAACTTATAAAATTAAAGGAGGTGCAGCCCCTGTGAGTCGTATAGGAAATAATCCCGTAACAATTCCAGCTGGCGTAACCGTTTCAATGGATGGTCATACAGTGACTGTCAAAGGACCAAAAGGTGAATTAACTAGAGAAGTTAGTCCAAACATCAAGATTGAAATTAATGAATCAGAGATTACATTTAGCCGTCCAAACGATTCAAAAGTAAATCGCTCATTACATGGAACAACCCGTTCTTTAATTAATAATATGGTTGTTGGTGTTTCTGAAGGCTTTAAAAAAGAACTTCAATTAATTGGTGTTGGATATCGTGCTCAATTACAAGGTACTAAGTTAGTTCTAAACGTAGGTCTTTCACACTCGGTTGAGTTTGAAGCTTCAGAAGGTGTATCATTTGAAGTTCCTTCAAACACACAAATCATTGTTAACGGTTATAATAAAGAAAAAGTTGGCGAATTAGCAGCTAATATTCGTGGCATTCGACCACCTGAACCATATAAAGGCAAAGGAATTCGTTATGTTGATGAATATGTTATTCGCAAAGAAGGTAAAACTGGTAAATAATCGAATTATTTATCAAATTAAATTCAAAATTAAATTAAAGAGGTGACCATTGTGATTACTAAACCAGATAAAAATAAGTCGCGTAAAAAACGCCATAATCGTATTCGTAATAAGATTTCTGGTACTGCTGAGTGCCCACGCTTAAACGTATTTCGTTCAAATACAAACATCTACGCTCAATTAATTGATGACGTAGCGGGTGTGACGCTAGCAAGTGCCTCTAGTAAAGATGAGTCAGTAGCTAAGGCAAGTAAAACAGAACAAGCTTCTGCTGTTGGAAAATTAATTGCTGAACGCGCTGCTGAAAAAGGAATTAAAGTCGTAGTATTTGACCGTGGCGGATATATCTATCACGGACGTGTTAAAGCCTTAGCTGAAGCTGCACGTGAAAATGGACTCGAATTTTAAGAAAAGGAGGAAACCGATCGATGGTTAATATTAAACCAGAAAATTTAGGTGAAATTGAAGAACGTGTAGTAGCGATTAACCGAGTAACTAAAGTTGTAAAAGGTGGACGTCGTTTACGTTTCTCAGCACTTGTAGTTGTTGGAGATAAAGAAGGACACGTTGGTTTTGGAACCGGTAAAGCTCAAGAAGTTCCAGAAGCAATTCGTAAGGCAATCGAAGCGGCTAAGAAAAACCTAGTAACTGTCCCAATGGCAGGAACAACGATTCCTCATGAAGTTATCGGTGAATTCTGTGGTGGACGCGTTCTGCTTAAACCAGCACAAGCCGGTTCTGGAGTGGCTGCAGGAGGGCCTGTTCGTGCCGTTATGGAATTAGCAGGTGTTGCTGATGTAACTTCTAAATCATTAGGTTCTAATACACCTATTAATATGATTCGCGCGACTGTTGAAGCTTTGAAGCAACTAAAAGTGGTTGAAGAAGTGGCTCAATTGCGTGGTAAAACAGTAGAAGAATTATTAAGTTAGGAGGAAAGTCCATGGCAAACTTAGAAATCACTTTAAAACGTAGCCTAATTGGTCGTAAAAAGAATCATGTAGCTACTGCCAAAGCTTTAGGGTTAACAAAAACTTATAAAACCGTTATAAAACCTGATAATGAAGCTATTCGTGGAATGCTCCAAACAATTAGTCACTTAGTAGAAGTAAAAGAAGCTTAAATCTAGTATACTAGTATAAGGAGGTGCCAATATGAAATTACACACATTAAAACCCGCTGAAGGTGCGCGCAAGGAACGTAACCGTGTAGGTCGTGGACAAGGTTCAGGTAACGGTAAATTAGCTGGTCGTGGACAAGGCGGACATAAACAGCGTTCAGGTGGTGGTGTACGGTTAGGATTTGAAGGAGGACAACAACCTCTATTCAGACGTTTGCCAAAACGTGGTTTCACTAATGTTAATCGTAAAGACTATGCAATTGTTAATCTTGAGACATTAAATATGTTCGACGAGGGAACCGTTGTATCACCGGCTTTATTGATTGAATCAGGTGTTATTAAAAAAGAATTATCAGGAGTAAAAATCTTAGGTGAGGGTAACTTAGAGAAAAAATTGACTGTTCAAGCTAGCAAGTTCTCTAAAACTGCAGAGGAAGCTATTACTGCAGCTGGCGGTTCAATCGAGGTGATCTAATGTTCACATTTATTAAGAATGCTTTTAGTTCGCGAGATGTTAGAAGAAGAATTCTTTTCACCTTGTTTATTTTAGCAATCTTTAGATTAGGATCGCATATCCCTATGCCAGGAGTAAATGCGAAAGTTTTAGATTCAATAGCAAGTAATGGTCTTTTGGGGCTCTTAAACACATTTGGTGGAGGAGCCTTAGGCCGGTATTCACTGTTTGCTATGGGAGTCTCGCCTTATATTACAGCTTCCATTATTGTTCAACTCTTACAAATGGATATTATTCCAAAGTTTACTGAATGGGCCAAGCAAGGTGAAGTGGGACGACGTAAATTAAACCAGTGGACGATATACTTAGCCATAGTCATAGGCTATATCCAATCAGCTGGTCTTTCATATGGTTTAAACCGTATGTCCGGTTTAGGTTTAATTAAGAATCCACAACCTTCCACCTATTTAACAATTGCTCTTGTCTTAACAGCTGGCAGCATGTTACTCGTTTGGTTAGGTGAACAAATTACACGTAAGGGTGTCGGTAATGGGATTTCTATTTTAATTATGTCAGGTATTCTAGCACAAATTCCACAGGAAGTTGTCGCTTTTGTGAATACGATGATCATTGGAGCTGGCGACAAATTGGGAATCAATATTCTAATTGGTTTAGGAGTTGTTCTAGCTCTTATTGTTATGACAACCATTGTCGTCATAATGGAAAGGGCTCAGCGTCGCATCCCGATCCACCACTCCAAAAAAGTATCTGGCGCTAGACATATGGCGCATTTGCCGCTAAAAATTAACTCTGCTGGAGTTATTCCAGTCATCTTTGCGACATCATTTTTAACTACGCCTCAAACGATTATCGGTTTAATTAATCCAAATCCTGAAGGTGGCGTGATGGAATTACTTAGCAAGGTATTAAACATTCAGCATCCGTATGGTGCGGTATTCTATACAATTCTTTTAATCGCATTCACCTTCTTCTATTCATTAATTCAAGTGAATCCAGAAAAGGTAGCTGAAAACTTACAGAAACAAGCTGCATATATTCCGAGTGTACGGCCAGGAAAAGATACTGAAGATTACATTACTCGTTTAATTAATCGCTTGAGTGGTGTAGGTTCAATTTACTTAACAGTGATTGCACTATTACCAATTGTCGTGAGCTTCATTTGGAAAGTTCCCGCTAATATTGCTTTGTCAGGTACAAGTTTGCTAATTGTAGTTGGAGTAGCGATTGAAACAGCTAAGCAAATTGAAGGTCGTATGATTAAACGTCGGTATCAAGGTTTCTTGAATTTATAATTGCGTAATAGACAAATATAAAGGATGATTAATTAATGAATATATTATTAATGGGTTTACCTGGGGCTGGTAAAGGAACTCAGAGTGAACAAATTACTCGAGACTATCCGGTTGTCCATATTGCTACTGGCGATATATTCAGGCAAGCGATTAAAGATGAGACGCCACTAGGACTAGAGGCGAAATCATATACCGACAATGGTAATCTCGTTCCAGATGAAATTACTAACGGACTTGTTAAAGAACGTTTAAATCAAAGCGACGTAAAAGAAAATGGCTTTATGTTGGATGGCTATCCAAGAACTTTACAACAAGCCCGCGCTTTAAGTGACAACCTTGAAAGCCTCGATTCTAAAATCGATGCCGTTATTTACATTGATGTGGCTCCTGAAGTTCTAAAAGAACGCTTAAGTGGAAGAATTATCTGTGGATCTTGTGGAGCAAGTTACCATAAGATTTATAATCCACCAAAAGTAGAGAACACATGTGATTCATGTGGCGCTCATGACTTCTATCAACGTGAAGATGATAAACCTGAAAAAGTTGCTCATCGTATTAATCTCCAAATGGAATCGATTCAACCAATTCTAGCTTATTACGAAGAACTTGGATTGTTGCACCGAGTGAGTGGAGAAAATTCTATCGATCAAGTTTATAGCAAGATTCAAGAAGTGTTAAGTAAATTATAAAACTTCGTCCATAGGAGGTAAGTGAATGGCAAAAGATGATGTAATTGAAGTAGAAGGTATTATTATGGAAACTCTACCGAACGCTATGTTCAAGGTAGAACTTGAGAATGGTCATGAAATATTAGCACACGTCTCTGGTAAAATCCGTATGAATTATATCCGTATTCTACCTGGAGATAAAGTCACTGTTGAATTATCCCCTTATGACCTTTCTCGTGGCCGCATTACCTATCGCTTTAAGTAGTCTACGAAATAAGGAGGAGTATAATGAAAGTTAGAGCATCAGTAAAACCAATTTGTGAAAAATGCAAAGTTATTCGCCGTAAAGGAAAAGTTATGGTGATTTGTCAAAATCCAAAACACAAACAACGTCAAGGATAATAATTAAGAAGGAGGAAATTGCATGGCTCGTATTGCAGGAGTAGATATTCCCCGCGAAAAACGTGTGGTTATTTCTTTAACGTATATCTTCGGTATCGGCAACTCAACTGCTAAGAAAATCTTAGAAGAGGCAAATGTTTCTGAAGATACACGTGTAAAAGATTTAACGAACGACGAATTGGATCGTATCCGTGAAATCATTGATAAGATTCGTGTTGAAGGAGACTTACGTCGTGAGGTCAGCATGAACATCAAACGTCTTCAAGATATTGGTTCATTAAGAGGTATCCGTCATCGTCGTAACTTACCTGTACGTGGACAAAACACTAAAAATAATGCACGTACTCGTAAAGGTCCTAAGAAACCAATTAGATAGAACTTAACAAAGGAGGTTAAAATTCATGGCAAAACAACAAGCACGTAGAGGTCGTCGTCGTGTTAAAAAGAATATTGAAAAAGGAATTGCTCATATTCGTTCAACCTTTAACAATACGATTGTTATGATCACTGATGTGAATGGAAATGCTGTTTCATGGTCATCAGCTGGATCACTTGGATTCCGTGGTTCGAAGAAAGCAACTCCATTTGCAGCGCAAATGGCATCTGAGGTTGCAGCTAAAGGAGCAATGGATCATGGCATGAAGACAGTCGAAGTAACTGTTAAAGGTCCAGGTTCAGGTCGTGAGTCTGCAATCCGTTCATTACAAGCAACTGGATTAGATGTTACAGCTATTCGTGATGTTACACCAATTCCACACAACGGATGCCGTCCACCAAAACGTCGCCGTGTATAATGATAATTGTGTAGAATCCGTTTAGAAACGAAATTATCATCGCGACAAACGTTTTGAAAGGGGCAAATAATCGATGATCGAAATTGAAAAACCAGATATTAGAACGATTGAAATCAGTGACGATGCTAAGTATGGTAAAATTGTCGTTGAGCCACTTGAACGTGGTTATGGAACAACCCTTGGAAATTCATTACGTAGAATTTTGTTATCTTCATTACCAGGATCAGCGATTACAAGTGTTCAAATTGAAGGCGTAGTTCATGAATTTGCTACAATAAAAGGCGTGGTTGAAGACGTTCCAACCATCATTTTGCATTTAAAAGAAGTAGCTTTCAATACACATACAGAAGAAGATAAGGTGATCGAATTAAATGTTGCAGGTCCTAAAACAGTAACAGCAGCAGATATTATTCATGATAATGAAATCGAAATCCTAAACCCTGACTTGTATATTTGTACCTTAGCAGAAGGTGCTCAATTGAATATGCAAATGAATGTGTCAAATGGTCGTGGATTTGTTCGAAGTGAACATAATAAGCGAGAAGATACACCAATTGGTGTATTGCCGATTGATTCGATCTACACTCCAATCAAAAAAGTAAACTATCAAGTTGAAAATACTCGGATTGGACAGCGAAATATTTATGATAAGCTTACATTGGATATATGGACCGATGGGTCAATAAGTCCAGAAAAAGCTCTAAGTTTAGCTGCAAAAATTTTAACTGAACATTTAAATATCTTTGTAGATTTGAATGATGAAGCACGTAATACTGAAATTATGGTAGAAAAAGAAGAAGCAGAAAAAGAAAAAGTTCTTGTCATGACGATAGAAGAACTTGATCTGTCTGTTCGATCTTATAATTGTCTAAAGCGTGCCGGAATAAATACAATTCAAGAGCTAACTAATAAATCCGAAGCTGAAATGATGAAGGTTCGTAACCTCGGCCGTAAGTCATTAGATGAAGTGAAAAATAAATTAGCTGGTTTAGAATTAAGCTTACGTGAAGAAGACTAGTAGAGAGTAAAGGAGGAAACTGAATGTCATATCGTAAATTAGGTCGTACGAGTTCACAACGTAAGGCTTTACTACGTGATTTAACGACAGATGTGATTATCAACGAGCGTATCGAAACAACTGAAGCCCGCGCTAAAGAAGTTCGTAAGACAGTTGATAAAATGATCACTCTGGGTAAAAAAGGTGATTTAGCTTCTCGTCGTCGTGCAGCAGCATTCTTACGCAATGAAATTGCAGATGCTCGTATCGAAGGTGATGAGGTAGTGGTTGAGACTGTATTAAATCGTGTGTTTGATACTTATGCTGAGCGTTACGCTGAACGTAATGGTGGATACACACGTATCCTTAAGAAAGGTCCTCGTCGTGGCGACGGTGCACCGATGGTTATCTTAGAGCTAGTTTAAGATAACGCTATTTCTTAAGTTGACTAATTCACTTTGATGATGGAGAGTGTTATGATTTCAAGAGATAATCGAGGAGTCTAGCTCTATAGCAACCAATATAATTGGTGGATTGGGATTAGCCGAATTTCTAATCTCAATCCTGCTATCATCTTCAAGTGTTTTTTTTATACATAAAACTTGTATTAATAGTTAAGGAAAGCAAACGACTTTAACTATTAATATAAGAATATCTTTTAAGGAGACAATAATGAAAGAAGAAATTATCCGAATCGATTCAGTTTCTTTTCAGTATCCTGGTGCCGAGAAAGACGCTATTAAGGATATCTCTTTAAGTATCAATAAAGGGGAATGGGTAGCGCTCATTGGTCCGAATGGATCGGGCAAGTCTACTCTTTCAAAGACGATTAATGGTCTTCTAGTGCCTTACGAAGGAGAAATATACGTTAAAGGCATGAAGTTACAAGAAGAGACTGTTTGGGATATTCGTCGATCAGTTGGTATGGTCTTTCAAAACCCTGATAACCAATTCGTCGGTGCGACTGTCGAAGATGACGTGGCCTTCGGTCTTGAAAATAACGGGGTCAATCGTGAAGAAATGAAAGTTCGCGTAAAAGAAGCTGTTCAACAAGTCCGAATGCTTGATTTCTTAAAAAAAGAGCCAGCAAGACTTTCAGGTGGGCAAAAACAAAGAATTGCCATTGCTGGAGTTGTTGCTTTACGTCCAGACATTATCATCATGGATGAATCAACGGCTATGTTGGATCCTTTAGGACGTAAAGAAGTGGTCGAAGTCGTTCGAGAAATCAAAGAAAAGTATGGATTGACGGTCATTTCCATTACTCATGATATTGATGAAGCCAGTCTAGCTGATCAAATCATCGTTTTAAAAGAAGGAAAAGTAATTTATAAAGATATTCCTGCTAACATTTTTTCTATGGGTACATCCCTAATTGAAATGGGTTTAGATCTTCCTTTTGCTGAGAAATTACGTTTGCAACTAAAAGAAAAGGGAATGGATGTCCCAGACTACTACTTAACAGAGGAGGAAATGGCAGAATGGCTATCTCAATCGTATTTGAACAAGTAGATTTCACTTATTCGCCAGGAACCCCCTTTGAAGTTCCTGTACTTAAAGGGATTGATTTAGAAATCCCACAAGGAAAAGTCACAGCTATTATAGGTCATACAGGATCAGGTAAATCTACCCTTATCCAACACCTAAACGTCTTATTAAAACCAACTAGGGGCAAATTGATTATTGACGGTCGGGTGATCACATCCGAATCAAAAGATAAAAACCTTAAAGCACTAAGAAAAAAAATAGGTGTAGTTTTTCAATTTCCCGAAAGTCAACTCTTTGAAGAAACAGTGTTAAAAGATGTTATGTTCGGTCCACAAAATTTTGGTGTTTCTAAAGAAGAAGCCGAGCGAATTGCCCGTGATATGCTAAGTTTAGTGGGAATCGATGAAGAACTTTTTGAGCGGTCACCATTTGATTTAAGTGGAGGTCAAATGCGGAGAGTTGCTATCGCCGGTGTACTGGCATTGCAACCAGAAGTTTTAATTTTAGATGAGCCAACGGCTGGTCTGGATCCACTGGGACAAATCACCATGCTGGAAATGTTTATGCAATTGCAAAAGGACTATCATCTTTCTCTCGTATTAGTTACTCATCAGATGGATGATGTGGCCAAGTATGCCGATAATGTGGTGGTTTTGGAAAATGGCCAGATTGTTAAGCAAGGAACTCCTTCAGAAGTATTCTCTGATCCCGAATGGTTGAGAGAAAAGCAATTAGGTTTACCACAGACTTTAGCGTTTATTGATTTATTAGATGATAAAATTCCTGAAGATCTCATGAAAAAAATTAAGCAATCTCCTCTAACAGTAGAACAACTAGCAGAGATTCTAATTGACATTAATCATCAACAAAATGATTGGGAGGCTAGCGCTAATGAATGATAAGATATTAATCGGCCGCTATATTCAAATTGATTCATGGATTCATGCGCTCGATCCTCGCACTAAATTGATTGCTACTTTCTATTTTATTTTACTTGTTTTTTTTGCAAATAATGTAGTAGGATATGGAACTTTATTTCTAGTATTGTTAATAGGCATCAAATTGAGTCGGTTGAAGCTTAGTTTTTTCTTTAAGGGATTAAAGCCTATGCTATGGATTATTCTTTTTACGGTCATTTTTCAGATATTGTTTACAACAGGAGGACAGGTTTATTTTAATTGGGGACCCATTTCGATTACATCGCTAGGATTATTAGGCGGCTTTTATATCTTTATGCGTTTGTTCTTAATTATTATGATGTCAACCATTTTAACTTTAACAACTGCTCCGCTTGAGTTAACTGATGGTATTGAACATCTGTTGCGTCCTTTAACACATTTTGGATTTCCATCGCATGAAGTAGCCTTAATGTTGTCAATTGCCTTACGTTATGTACCGACACTTTTAGATGAGGCTCAAACTATAATGAATGCTCAACGTTCAAGAGGAGTGGATTTTGATGAAGGGTCTATGATGGAACGGATGAAAGCAATTGTTCCTATACTTGTTCCACTATTTGTTTCCGCTTTTAATCGAGCAGAGGAACTAGCTACGGCCATGGAATCACGTGGGTATCATGGTGCTGAGGGGCGAACAAAGTACCGTTACTTAGATTATGATCGCAACGACGTGATTGTTTTAATTGTCATGATTTTAATCACCGTAATCATTCTAACTATTCGGTTTTATATTTAATTTAAAACTACAATCTTATTGCACCCTAAACCTAGTGTTTAGGGATTTTTAATAGTTTAACAATATTAAAATCAAGCCCTTACAATTTAATAAAACACTCATTTATTTCTTATATTCACTATCAAATTTAAAAAAAATCTGTTAAAATGTATCCATATGAAAACGTTTGAGGAGGAATTTTATGAATAATCGATTGAAGGTGCTTAGTTCTTGTGGGCTTGCGTTAATGATGATGGCACAGGCTAATCAAGTTAATGCTGAAGAACAAGAAGTAAAAGTGGATCAAGTTCAGCTTCAAGAAAACAGTCATCAACAGACTACTAGGGAGTCGGATCAAAAAGTTACCACGAATTCAGTGGAGGAAAAACAGCAAGCGAAAGAATTTTCAAATGAAAAATTGAAAGCGATTCCTAAAAAAGAGATCATAGAGACAAGTGAAATAGTGGAGACATCAACTTCAATTGAAAAAACTGAGACTATTGAAAACACTGAGATAGTTGAAACAAGTGAAACGGTTGAAACAAGTGAAGCTGTTGAAACAACAGTCTTAGAAGAAACAGCAGAGCCAACTAAAACAACAGAAGCTAAAGATGATGAAGCAGTAGCCGAAGATAAAGTTAAGATAATTGTGCGCACCAATAACCTAGCAGCTATTGATCGAGCAGACTATCGTGACGAGACACTCTATCAGTTAGCTATTAAAGAAAGTGAAGAAGAAGTAAAGAAAACCATCAAAGAAATTACTGATCTTCTCGCTGGTCAAGGGCTTACTTTAGAAGGTGAACAAGAATATTCAGCTTCATTTACAGGTTTCTCAGCTGTAGCTAACCAAGCTACAATTGATCAACTTAAGTCGATGACTCAAGTCTTGTCTGTAAATGTATCGCAAAGTTACACACGCCCAGTAGCCGAAGCTAATATGATTAATTCTGGTCCTTTAATTGGAATGGATTTATTAGCTGATTACCAAACAGAATATAAGGGTGAAAACATTGTTGTGTCAGTTATTGATACAGGCTTTGATCCTTATCATCGTGATTTCATTTTAGCTGATGATATCGAAAAACGTTATGATGAAGCAGAAATGAATGAAATGATTCAAAAATTAGGATTACCAGGTAAATGGTACTCTAATAAAATTGCATATGGTTATAATTATGCTGACAATGTAGACACTTTACAGTCTAAAGATGAGCATGGAAACCACGTAGCTGGTACGATTGGAGCAAATGGTGACCCAGAAGAGGGTGGTATTCGTGGAATCGCGCCACATGTACAATTACTATTAATGAAAGCCTTCTCAGAAGATCAAGTAAACGCAACAGTTTATGAAGACATTTGGATGAAAGCGTTTGATGATTCGGTTAAATTAGGTGCTGATATCATTAATATGTCTCTAGGTATGTCAAGTGGCTTTAACATTATGGGTGATACTCCAATGGCAAAAGCCGTTCAAAACGCTCGCGATAAAGGAATTCTTCCAATGATTGCAGCAGGTAATGACCGTAACGCTACTTGGGGGACAGATTATACTCAACTAGGTAAAAATCCAGATAATAGCACGATGGGCTATCCAGCCAGTGTGGATCCTTCCATGTCGATTGCTTCATTCGATAACTTAAAAGAAATGAAACGCTATGTTCAAGTAAAAGCAGGAGAAGAAGTTAAATACTTCCCAGGCTCCTTTACCTATCCTGAAGGATTCAGTGAAGAATTACCACTTGTAGAATTTGGCAAAGGTAATGTAGAAGATTACGAACTGTATAAAGATACCAACAATGCAGAGGTCGATTTTACTGGGAAAATTGTTCTGGTCCAACGTGGGGATGCTTCATTTAATGAGAAATATCAGTTAGCTAGAGAACGCAATGCGGCAGGACTAATTATTTATGATAATTTAGAAAGCCCTTATACTATGGAAATGACAGGTTTAGAGAATTTAGATATTCCAATTATGTTTGTGACTAAGGAGTCTGGACAGAAGCTTAAGGAAATTGCTAGTTCTAATCAAGATGCCCTTTTCAAAATTTCTAAAGAACTACAAGCATTTGATGCTTTCACGGCAGGTAATCTCAGCGAGTTTTCTTCTTGGGGGCCTTCTACAGACTTACTATTAAAACCGGACATCGCCGGACCAGGTGGTTTCATTTATAGTTTAATGAGTGATGATCGTTATCAGAATATGTCGGGAACATCGATGGCAACACCTCACTTATCGGGCATGGCTGCTCTTGTAATGCAAAGACTTTATGATGAAGGTATTTTAGTCCGTAATGGGAAAGAAAAAGATCCATTACAGGATGACTTAGCAATGCTGATTTTAATGAATACAGCCGTTCCAAAGTTAAATACACTTGAAGAGGGTGCTTCTTATTACACTCCTATTCAACAAGGTGCAGGTCTTGCGAATATCAAAAAAGCCTTAGATAATCTTGTGACTGTTGTGGCAACTAATGAGACAGATACAAAAGAAGACGGAAAGCTTGAAATAAAAGAAGTTCAAGATCAATTTGTAGCTAATCTAAAACTGAAAAACTATGGTAAAGACGATCAGACCTATACTGTTTCTTATGTTTTATTAAAAGATAAGATTAATGAAGAAGGTCGCTATACAGAAACAACCGAAACGATTAAAGAAGAGAGTTTAGGTGAAATTACTGTTAAAGCTGGTCAAACAGCAACAATGGAACAAATCATTTCAACTATGGGTATCGATCAAAATCAATACGTCCAAGGATACTTCTTCTTCAAGCCAGTTGATTCTAAAGCCACTGAATTGTCATTGCCTTTCTTTGGTTTCAAGGGGGAATGGGATAAATTACCGATTATTGATGAAATGATTGATTTTGCCGACGCTAAAGATGTCAACTTCTTACCGATTGAATACGAGGATGGTAGTGTCGACAAAACAGCCTTTGTTCGTAAGCGTTTAGAACAGGGTTGGGATTACTTTAATGCATGGCGAGTTGAAGATGATAAGGTGATTTTTGTTAATAGTAATGAGAAAGATGGCTTTGAAAACAAAGTAACGCCGAAATTAGCTTTCTTACGTGACGCAGTCGATGTAACTTTCCACGTGGAAAATGCTGCTGGAGAAAAAATACGTGATCTTTCCATCATCAATCGTATGTTTAAAGTTGCTCGTTTATACCAAGATCAATATCGATTCTTACAAGATCCTTGGGGAACTGGCTGGGATTTCACCGATACATTTGGTGAGAAAGTAGATGAAGGTGAATATTATTATGTAATCGAAGCACAAATTGATGCGCCAGATGCTGAAAGACAGCGTTATGAGTATAAGTTTGTACTAGATAATAGTGATGCTATGTTAGAAGCCAAACGTGAACAAAACAAAGTAACTTTATCAGTAGAAGATAACTTATCTGGCATTTTTGCAGTAGAGGTTTATAGTGGCGATCAACCTGTATCTTGGCAAGAAGTTAATAAGAATGATAATCCACAATTACTAAAAGAAACATTTACAATTAATCTAGAAGAAGGTTTTGAAGATAAAGACTTAGATATTTGGGTATATGACAACGCTCGAAATATTAAACAATATCGCTTATTAGCTGATGGTACTTTAGAAGAAGTCGAAAGAGGATCTGATATTAAACCAGGAGAAGAACCAGAAGCAGAGGTAACTGAAGAGAACAAAGCTTATGGTGAGGCTCCGAGCAATCCAGAAGAATATATTGCAGAAAAAGGCTTAGATACAACCGACTTACCATCAATTGTTACTAATAGCCCTTGGTACTTCCAGCCATATGGTGAGTATCAAGAATTCATTGACCTTTCAGGTGAAATCTCAAATTATAATGAGCTTCATTATTTAGAGTATCGAGTGAGTGACGAAGACGGAAATATCATTATAGAAAATCACCCAGTCGCTTTTGAAGAAATAGAGGGTATGATCTACTTTAAGGAAGATATATCTACTGAGAAGTTAACCGAAAATAAAGTTTACAGTATTGAAATGATTGCTTATGTTAAGAGTCCTAACGATAAATTAGTTAAGCAGCAAGTGGCTCAAAGAATAAGACGAGATATTGAAGCGCCAAAACTTAAAGTTAACCAAGTCTTTGGTCCAGATAAGGATTTATTATACTTCGAGATCGACTTCAGTGATAACATGAACTATGTTGAATTATGGGCGGATAATGACATGATCGGTCGCGTAGATAAGACATTCGATTCACTATTAAATCCTATCCCAGTCGAAGGAAAAGTTTTATATACTATTCCTAAATCTAAGTTAGGAAAAGAGCTAACCTTTACTGTTTATGATGACTTTGGTAATGAAAGTGAAGCAACATCTATCCCAGTTCAATTAAGAGATTTAAAAGCTATTCCATTTAAAGTTGTGAAACGTTTTAATGCAGATTTAGCTGTGGGTGAAATGAACGTTGTCCAAGAAGGTCAAGAAGGAAAAGCTAATATCGATGAAGATGGTGAATTAGTTATTCTTATAGACGCGACTGATAAAGTTGTGGAATATGGTCCAGTAGAAATTGATTTTGAAACGGATAAAAAATCAGACTCTTATTTATTAGAAGGAATCGAATTAACTATTCAAGAAGGAGTTAAAGGGTTGTTGAATCCGTTAACCGGAGAAGTTATTCGTCCGGCTCAAACAGAGATCATTCTAATGGGTACTAAGGTAAATGATGAGCATTTAAGTCCGAAAGAACCATCCAGTCCAACTGATCCAACAAAACCAGAACAAGCAAAAGAAGACGAATTATCAGAAGAAATTAAAAACTTCAATGCTTACTTTGAAATGTTTAAATATAAGTTAAAGAATATCGAAGATTATCGTAAGCCTAAAGATTTTGATCTTAAGAAAGCTCAAGCTTTAGTGAATGAAATTGAGGCAAGTAACTTAAACGATTTAACAAAAGCTCAATTATTAGAATTGCAAAATCTTGTAATGGGATATTCTAAAGACTTGAAGCCTAAGGCTGGTTCAAGACCACAGCAAGGTGAAAGTTTTGATAAGAATCAAGGTGTAGGATCTGATGCTGAAGGCGCTAGCGTCTTACCAGCTACTGGAGAAACGAGTCAGCATGCTTATCCTATCGTAGCAACAATACTTTCCTTCTTAGGTTTAGGCAGCCTTGCGTATTCAAAGAAAAAATTAAAAGATTAATAACACATTACTTTTTTCTCTCTCATTCAAATTGAATGAGAGAGTTTTTTTGTTAGGCAACCATTAGCCTTTATAATGAAGAAAAGAATGTCTATAATTAAATGAGATGGAAAGGAGTGGGAGTTTGCCACGTTATGTAGCTAAAGTTCAATATGATGGAAGTCACTATCACGGTTATCAAATTCAAAAAAATGGTATATCTATTCAAGAGAAAATTGAAAATGCCTTGCTTCTTATTGCTAAAAAAAGCCCAGAAAACCCTATTAAAATTATAGGTTCCGGTCGAACAGATGCAGGGGTTCATGCCATGGGGCAAGTGATCCATTTTGATTTTCCTGCTTCGATTCCGGCTATCAATCTTTTGCGTGCTTTGAATTCTATTCTTGAAAAAGACATTCGTATTATTCAATGTAACCAGACGAAGATAGATTTTCATGCCCGCTACCATGCTATTGGAAAGTCCTATCGCTATCGCGTGGATACTCAAGCTTTCCCAGATCCTTTTAAACGAAATTTTACCACTCACCATGGTTATCCTTTTGAAATTGAGCGCATTCAAGAAGGTTTAGCTTATCTACAAGGAGAACACGATTTCACAAGTTTTTGCTCTACTAAAACAGATAAAGAGAATAAAGTGAGAAACTTATATGAAGTAAAGGCTAATCTAGACGTTCCTAATCAAGAGTTAGTTTTTGATTTTAAAGGGAACGGATTTTTATACAATATGATCCGTATTATTGTGGGAACTTCCCTTCAAATAGGTGACGGCCTTAAAGAACCTATCGAGATGCAACGACTTCTAGATATAAAAGATCGCAACCAGGCAGGTCCTACAGCGCCTCCACAAGGTTTATATTTAATGCATGTAGAATATGAGGAGGATCCTTTTGAGTAAGATAAAAAAAACAAGTGACTGGCAGGTTCGTCGAGTAGAATTAAAAGATATCGATAAGTTGCAAGCCATTTATGATCAAGCACGTCGATTTCAATTGGCTACTGGTAATCTCAATCAATGGATTGATGGCTATCCTGGCAGAGAGGTCATTCTAAATGATTATCGTTCAGCACATTCTTATATAGTAGAAGATAGGCTCGATCATGAAATATTAGCAGTGATGGCTTTGCTAGCAGGGGAAGACCCTATTTATAAAAACATTCAGGGACAGTGGCTGAATGATGAAGAGTATGTGACTATTCATCGACTAGCATCTTTACCATCAGCAAAAGGTAGTGGGCAAGCATTATTAGACTGGACCTTGGAACATTATTCGAATATCAGAATTGACACACATGAGGAAAATCAACCAATGAAACATATTTTAGCAAAGCTAGGATTTCAGTTTTGTGGCATTATTTTTTTAGAAAATGGCGATCCTAGAGATGCTTACCAATATTACAGAAAGAAGGAGAATCCATGTTAAAAGACTTTGATTTTGAAAAAATTGACCAACGCTTTGATAACTATAAAAGATCAGAGTTGGGTGAAAGGCTCGATCAATTACAACGAACAGTTAAAGGACTTGAAATTCCAGTTTTAATTTTAATTGATGGCTGGGAATCGGCAGGTAAAGGCTATGTGATCAACGATTTAACGCGTGAACTCGATCCACGTTATGTGAGAGTAGAAGTCTTTGACAAGGCCAATCAAATGGAAAAAGCGCATCCTTCTGTTTGGCGTTTTTGGCAAAAAATTCCCTCTAATCAAGAAATAGTTGTCTATGATCGTTCCTTTTACTATCAAGTCTTTAATCATGATCAAAAAAATGATGAAAAACTAGAGCAGCGTGTTCGTGAATTAACAGAACTAGATAGTACTTTGATAAATAACGGTATGATTGTTATTAAGTTTTTCATAAATATAACGGAAAAAACACAAAAAAAACGCATCAAGAAACTTGAAGAGACAGTTGAAGGAAAGCATTTGTTATCTGAGGTAGACTATGAACAAAATAAAAACTACCAAGACCACCAAGAATGGTTTGAAAAGATTCTTACCCAAACTAATAATAAACGATCACCTTGGCATATCGTTGCAGCTGAGGACAAAAAATATGCTTCTAAAATGGTCTTAGGGACGGTAATTGATGAAATTCATCGTGGTATAGAACGGATCGTTCAGTGCCGGACTAGGGATGAAGCGATTAAAAGAGATCGTGATCAGGTTTACGATGTTCTTGACCAATTTGACTTAAGTAAGAGTCTTTCAAAAGATGATTACCACAAGGAGTTAGCTAACTTACAAGAGCAAGCGGCTAAATTGGTTTACCAATGCTATGATCAGAAAATCCCCATTGTTTTAGCCTTTGAAGGAATGGATGCAGCTGGTAAAGGTGGGGCAATTAAGCGGTTGACCCGGCACATTGATCCTCGTTCTTATAAAATATTTGGAATTAACGCACCAGACCCTATAGAAGAAAAATTTCATTATTTATGGCGTTTTCAAAAAGAAATGCCCGAAGATGGTCAGATGGTTATTTTTGATCGTTCTTGGTATGGGCGGGTCTTAGTTGAGAGGGTAGAAAATTTCACCCCTGAAAGAGATTGGGAACGCGCTTATGAAGAAATTAATCAAATGGAAAGAACCTTGGCCGACCACGGCACGGCTGTCATGAAGTTTTTCTTATATATTGATAGTCAAGAACAATATGAAAGATTTGAAGATCGGGTAGAAGATCCAGCCAAAAACTATAAAATAACAGCTGAAGATTGGCGCAATCGTGAGAAAATGCCACAATATTTAGAGGCTATGAATGAAATGTTGGTTCGCACAGATACCGAATATGCTCCTTGGTATATCGTAGCCAGCAATGATAAACGCTATGCCCGTATTCAAGTCTTGAAATACTTCATTGAGCACTTAGAAAAAATAATAGCTAAATAAAAGCAACTCTGAAAGATACCTACCCTTTGACTGTTTATCCAGCAAAAGTGGTAGGTATCATCTATGAGTTGCTTTCGTTTTATTTTAAGTGTTTACGAAGCATATCGTGCTTAGCAACAGGTTGACTGACTTTCATAGTAACAATTTGCATAGCGTGAGGAGCCACTTTGATTTCAGCTCCTGTGTCATCCCACATTTGATCTAATGTTTCTTGATGACGGCGCATGCCAGGACCATAAAATTCAATGGTTTCACCAACTTTAAAGTTATTGCGTTGTTGAATAGTAGCGATGGTTGTATCAGGGTCATAATCTAAAACTTCCCCTATAAAGGAATACTCTGGTCGACGTCGACGCTTGCCAAACAATTGCTCTTTTTCACTTGGTGCGTCGTAATAAAAGCCAGTTGAAAGCTCGCGTTGAGCAATTTTCCATAATTCATCAGACCATTCTTTTTTTACTTCATAATTTTTAGGATCAGCAAAGAAGCTATCAATAGCCTTACGATAAACGTTAACAACGGTTGAGATATAATGGATGGATTTCATACGGCCTTCAATTTTCAGCGAATCAATCCCTGCCTCAATGATTTCAGGGATATGGTCTAACATCCCCATATCAACAGCTGACATCGAGAAAGGTTCTTTAATACCCGGTTCACCTGCCCCCACCATTACTTTTTGGTCCAACTCAGGCAGTTCGAATAAGCCATAGTGCCAACGACAAGATTGACAACAGCCGCCTCGATTAGCGTCACGATTAGCCATATGGTTGGAGAGAGTACAACGACCGGAATAAGATATACACATAGCACCATGAATAAAAGCTTCGATTTCTACATCCGTATTAGCACGGATTTCTTTAATTTCTGCCATAGAGACCTCACGTCCTAAAACGCAACGTGTCAGTCCGGCTTCCTGCCAAAAGTTCAAGGTTTCATAATTGACAGCTGATTGCTGGGTGGAAAGGTGAATGTCTAGTCCCGGAGCTTCACTGGCACATATTTGCATAAGAGTCGGATCAGACACAATGACCGCATCAATGCCAATATCCCTTACTTGCCGGAAAAAATCACCAGCACCTATCTCATCATTTTCATGAGTAACCATATTAGCAGCGACATATACCTTCGCATCTCTTGCATGGGCAAAAGCGACTCCCTCAGCCATATCCTCAAAAGAAAAATTACCGGCTCTTTTACGAAGTCCGTAATCATTACCGCCAATATATACTGCATCTGCTCCATAGTGAATCGCAGTTTTTAGTTTTTCGAGCGTTCCTGCGGGTGCTAATAATTCTGGTTTTTTAAAAGTTAAGTTTTCCATAAGCGCCTCCTATTGTACCTGGTCTGCTTCATATAAGAAGAAACCTGTACCCAATTCCCGATTTTTAGTGTGATATTGTTCAACCGCTACACGATGTAGTTTTAGTCCTTCTAAAGTCACTTGGTCTTGTTCAATTAATTCCTTCACACGTATAAAATGTCTTGCGACTTGTTTGAACGCTTCTTCGGGTGTAAATAATCCATCTAAATACCAATGCGTTTGTTGAACATTTGCTAAATCGGGTAAATATTCAATTAAATTTAAATCTTTATTGGCAAAGATATGTGTACCGTGTTGATCGGTGTAGATCGAATAATGGCTATCCTTTTTATTAGGCTCAGACAAGAAAAGATCACGATCGGTTAACTCCTCAACATCCTTATGAATATAGTTAAAGTAATTATTCAATAAGCGTCTTCGACTTTGATGAATACAAGTAGAGCCATAGACTTGATAAACAAGAGGAATTTGACTTTCAGCTAACATATCCTTTAATTCAACAAATGGCACTTCACTTGCGACAAAGGCTCTCTTTGCGCCATATTTGGCCCAAAAATTTACTTGACCGGATGAGGTCATTAAAACAGAAGCATTATAAATATATGGTAAGTAGAGGTCTTCATCTTTAAGAATTTGAATTAAGCCAGTATCGCCAACCATAATTTGGTCTGCACCGATTTCTTTGATCTTCTTTAGAAAAGATCGTGCTTGCTTAATTTGTTCATTATGCAAAATAGCATTCATGGCAATGATGACTTCTTTTTTGTATTGGTGGGCGTAATCGATAACCTCTTTCATTTCGTCAAAGGAGAAATAAGCCGGCAAGCGCAAACCAAATACTTCCTCACCAATAACAACTTGATCGATCCCAAGATCGATTAGTTTTTTGGCTTGTCCTATCGATTCAGCTGTTGCAATCAACTTGATCATTAGAACCCTTCTTTCTAATCGTTATTTTATTCATCTATCAATTATATACGAGTAAACAGAGATAATAAACAGCATTTTAATACATAGTAACTTTTTCACAAACTAAATAATATTGGAAACGGAATCAAAATTCATGTTATAATATCAGTGTCGCTAATTATTTATTTCCTATTTGAAATAGGAAAAGAAGGGTGGTGAACGAATGGCAAATTTAATTGAGACAGTTAACGAATTAGAGGCATTAAGTGCTGAAAAAGTTGCTGATTATCAAAAAAAATTGCAAGAAATGCAAGAAAACTTTGAAGATCAAAAACTCACATTTAAAAGGCAGGTTGATTCGGAATTCGCTCAATTTAAACAAACGACTAAAGAAAAATATAATCATCAATTTCTTGAGGTTGAAAATGACTTAAGAAATGAAAATCAATTGTCGGTTGTTCAAATTGAATCCGATATTGCTAACCGCCGTGAGGATTTGACGCAAAAAATTGCTGAAAAGGTGGTGAAAGAAATATGGCAATAGCTAAAATGGCTAAGGTTTTAGCAATTGTTGAGAAAGAAAATCGTGACGACTTGATGCAGGCATTTCAAAAAATGCAAAACATTCAAGTGAAGACAATTAACTCTGAATTGTTGGACCAAGAGCCAAAAATGGAATCAAAACAACTGACAGAATATCTCGATCAGTTAGAAAATGTCCGATCAGCAAAAAAATATTTAGAAAGTTATCTAACAGCTGAATCCTTTAAAGACAAGTATCTAACGCCATTACCAGAAATGAGTATGGCTGAAATTGAAGAAAGTCAAATGGATGAGCAAGCCAAGAAGATTACTGATAAAGTATGGGAAAAGAAAAAGATGCTAGAAGAAATTGATTCCCAAATTCAAATTTGCGAGAATGAAGCCGATTTTTATCATAAGTGGCGCAATCTAAAAGCACTTCCAGATTACGCTAAAGATTATCGCTATACACGCTTGTTATTAGGGACAATTCCTCAAACAGCGGATAATGAATATTACAATGCTTTGAAAGAAGAAGACCGAATTGCACTGGAAGAGGTCTATCAGTCTAAAGAAGAAATTGGCCTGGCAGTTGCTTTTGATAAGGATGATGCCTTCGAAGTGAATCAATTTCTTAATCAAAACCGCTTCCAGATCTTAGATTATCGCTTCAAAGACCTTCCGGTTAAACTGCTAGAAGAATCCCATATAGAAGCGGAAAACTTAAGAAACAAAGCCAGAGATCTAAGAAAAGAATTGGGAAGTTTCAGACAAGAATATAACCAATTAAAAATCGCTGAAGAAGTTTTTTATGCCAAAGTAGAAAGACAAAAAGCAACAGAATTAGGATTAAACAAAGGGGAGTTGTTCGCTCTAGAAGGTTGGATTGAAGAGCAACAAGCTCAAGCAAGCTTAGAAGAAGTTATAAAAGCGCTAAATGGAGAAGTTTATTTAGACTATGTGACACCAACTGAAGAAGAAAGCGAAGAAGTACCCATTCAATTAAAAAATCACCCTTTGGTTGAACCTTTTGAAACAGTTACTTCAATGTATGGTCTACCTGGATATAAGGGGTTTGACCCGACATCCTCTTTAACGCCTTATTATTGGACATTCTTTGGAATGATGATTGCCGATTTAGGTTATGGAATTTTACTCTGGTTAGGAACCTTTATCCCATTAAAATTCTTTACGATCGATAAAGGGATGAAAAAAAACATACGTTTCTTCCATCTCTTATCATATGCTGTTTTGCTATGGGGCTTAATTTACGGGTCGTTTTTTGGTGAATCCTTGCCTTTCAAGTTGCTATCACCTACTGAAGACGTCATTCAGGTATTGGCCTTGTCGATTGGTTTAGGATTTATCCAAATCATTCATGGACTCATCCTAAACACACTCCTAAATTGGGAAAGTAATCGATTAGATGCAATTAAGGATGGACTATCATGGATTATCATGCTATTTGGCTTTTTAATTGCAGTCCTTGGACCAATGTTATTAAACATTGAAAGTCTACAACAATTAGGCCTATATTTAGCTGGGTTTGCAGCCATAACAATTTTGGTAGTAGCTATTATTAAAAGTAAAAATAAATTTGCCGGTTTCGGAGCCGGTTTATACGATTTGTATGGCATCTCTTCTTATTTAGGAGATTTAGTATCGTATAGTCGACTAATGGCCCTTGGTATAGCTGGAGGATCAATTGCCTTAGCCTTTAATATTTTGGTGGCATATTTACCTCCTGCAGCAAGATTTTCAGTGGGTATTCTATTAATCATTGCTTTACAGTTATTTAACTTTGGCTTAACGGTCTTAAGTGCTTATGTTCACTCTGCACGTTTAATCTTCGTTGAGTTCTTCGGTAAATTCTATGAAGCTGGGGGTCAAGCCTTTGCCCCATTAAAATACTTAGGCAAATACATTAATATTAAATAAATTTACTAGGAGGTAATATAATGGAATTTTTACAAGAATATGGTGGTTATTTATTCGCCGTTTTAGGGATAGCAGTGGCAGTTATTTTCTCAGGTTTTGGTTCAGCTAATGGGGTTGGTACTGCAGGTACATCCGCTGCAGCTTTAACTAAAGATCAACCTGAAAAATTCGTTCAATCTTTAATCTTACAGTTACTACCAGGTACACAAGGCCTTTATGGATTTGCGATTGGCTTCTTAATTTTCTTACAGTTACAACAAGGCATGGAACTACAAACAGGACTTAATCTATTAATTGCTGCTATGCCTGTTGGTTTTGTAGGTTGGGTATCAGGTATTCACCAAGGTAAAGTAGCTGCAGCAGGTATGCAGATTTTGGCTAAACGTCCTGAAAAAGTTATTAATGCAATTATTTATTCAGTAATGGTTGAAACTTATGCAATTTTAGCATTCGTATTCTCATTCTTACTTGTTCAAGGATAGGAGGTCAAACTTGTGGGAAACATTGAAACTTTACAAAATAAAATCTTAGGGAAAGTTCAAGCCACAGGTGAAGCACAAGTTCAAGATCTTCAAAATGAGTTGTCCCAAGCAATGGACGATTACAAAAATCGGATTAATAAACAATTTGAGCATGATAAAGAAAACTTTATTCGTAAGCAAGAGCAACAATTTGAAATTCGTAAGCAATCATTGGCTAATGAATTGCGCAACTCACAGCTTACTCATAAGCAAAAATTATTAGAAGAAATTATCCAAGACGTTCCTGAAGAAATAAACCATTCGATAGCTAATAATTTGGGTCAAATGATTCAAGCGGCAATGCAAAAGTTGGATTCAAATCAAGCTTTTGAACTAAGAATCGGTGAAAAATCACGTCAATTTATTTCTGATGATCAAGCGAATAAATTTCATGCAGATTATAATATGATGCAATGGGGCGAAAACGTTGCGGATAAATCTGGTTTTATTCTTACCCAAAAAGGGATGAATATGAATTATTTATTTGAAGATATTATTAATGAACTGAAGCCTCAACTGCTTATTGAACTTGAAAAACAACTGAAAGCATAAGGGGGGCTTATAATGAAAGAATTAGAGTATGCTGGTTTAAATACGACCCTGCGCCTCTATGAAGCTCAACTTCTCAGTCAATCAGACTATGAAACGTTATTACAAATGGACCATTCTGATGCTGTTTTAGACTACTTAGGTAAGACGGCTTATTCTATTCCGGAGGAAGTGCGTTTAAATCGTAGTTTTGAGCCAATCATTCAACAACGTTTGGTTTATGTATATGAAGAATTACTTGAGGCATCACCTGATAGGCGTATAATCGAAATCTTCTCATTAAGATATACTTATCATAATTTGAAGCTTTTAATTAAAGAAAAATATCTGGATGAAGATTTGTCTCATTTGTACATTCCGATTGGCAGTTTTTCAAAAGAGGAACTTGCTCAAGTTGTGTCTACAAAAGGACAAAATGAAGACCTTCATCCTGTATTAGAAGAAGCTGTCTATGACGCTATCACAGCAGTAGAAGACACAGGCGATACCCATTCGATTGATGTCATTTTGGATACAGCCTATCTAAGACATATCCGATCTCATGCCGATGCAATGAAGCATGAAGAACTCAGTCGATTTGTAAAAATGAAAATTGATTTTCAAAATTTATTAACTTTTGTCCGTGCTTTTAAACAAGGTCAAAGTACATCATTTATTTTCACCTCTTTATCAAGTCAAGGGGCAGTGAGTCGTGATGATATCATTGAAAATTGGCGAGAAAAAGATTTGAACGGTTTAGTTGAAACTTATCAAACAGCTGAATACATGATTAATTTAGACCCTGTTTGGGATCAATTGAATGATGAAAAGGTCAACCCAACTGAACTAAATGCTTTAATTCAAGGCGAGTTTAGTCGGATTTTAAGATCATTCTCATTTGATGCCTTCGGGCCGATGCCAGTACTTACTTATCTATATTTCTTGGAAAATGAGAGTGACAACGTACGTCTCATCTTAATTGGGAAAGAAAATAATTTAGACAATCAACTAATTAAAGAAAGGATGCGACCTATTCATGGCATATAAAATAGCAGTAATCGGTAACCGTGACGTCGTATTAGCCTTTAAACTATTAGGATTTGAAGTCTATCCAGCAAGTAGTGGCGAGGAAGCTAGAAAAATTCTACACGATTTAAAAGAAGAAAATATTGGTGTCGTATTATTGACAGAAAATCTAGCTCATGAAATACCCGATACGATTAGTCACTTTGACACTTTACCAACCCCTGCGGTTATTCTAATTCCAACTCATAAAGGATCTCTTGGAATAGGTAAAGCCAAAGTCAATGACAACGTTGAAAAAGCAATCGGACAGAACATATTATAAAAGGAGGAAAAAAATGACAACTGGAATTATTCAAGAAATTTCAGGACCTTTAGTGAAGGCTAAAGGAATGAAAGACTCCTCAATTCGTGAAATTGTTTTGGTTGGAGAAATGCAACTTACTGGCGAAATTATTGAAATGCACCAAGACGTTGCATCCATTCAAGTATACGAAGAGACCTCGATGTTGAAACCGGGCGAAATCGTAAGACCTACAGGACATCCTCTTTCAGTTGAATTAGGACCAGGTCTATTAACCAAGATGTTTGATGGGATTCAAAGACCATTAGAAGATTTCATGCAAAAAACAGAGAGTAATTTTTTAGTAAGAGGAAGTAACATTGATGTTTTAGATCGAGACAAGGTTTGGGAATTTGAAGCCCGTAAAGCAGTGGGTGACCATGTGGTAGCTGGCGATATTATTGGGGTCGTTCAAGAAACCAAAATTATTGAGCACCGCATTATGGTTCCTGTTGGCATTGAAGGAACAATTAAATCCATCGAATCTGGCTCTTTCAAAATTGAAGATACCGTTTGTGTGGTTGAAACAGAATCAGGCGAACATGAATTAAATATGGTTCAAAAATGGCCGGTTCGTTTGGGACGCCCTTATAAAGCTAAATCAACTCCCAAAGCACCACTAAAGACAGGACAACGTGTAATTGATACATTCTTCCCAATCACTAAGGGTGGGGTAGCTGCTGTTCCTGGACCTTTCGGGGCTGGAAAAACGGTCGTTCAGCACCAAATCGCTAAGTATGCTGATGTTGACGTAGTGGTTTACGTAGGATGTGGTGAACGTGGAAATGAGATGACGGACGTTATTAACGAGTTTCCAGAATTAATTGATCCTAAAACGGGCGAGTCTATCATGCAACGTACTATTTTAATTGCTAACACTTCCAATATGCCGGTGGCGGCTCGTGAAGCTTCAATCTATACAGGTATCACTATTGCGGAATACTTCCGTGATATGGGCTATTCAGTGGCCATCATGGCGGATTCTACTTCACGTTGGGCAGAAGCATTACGTGAAATGTCAGGACGTATGGAAGAGATGCCAGGGGATGAAGGTTATCCAGCTTATTTAGGTTCACGTATTGCAGAATACTATGAGCGTGCCGGCTTGGTCCAAGTATTGGGATCAGATGAGCGCGTTGGTTCAGTTTCTGCCATTGGAGCGGTTTCACCTCCAGGTGGGGATACTTCAGAACCCGTTACCCAAAATACTTTACGTATCGTAAAAGTATTCTGGAGTTTAGATTCTAAACTTTCACAACAACGTCACTTCCCAGCTATTAACTGGCTAGATTCTTATTCTCAATATTCAACCGATGTTCAAGCACATAATGATGAACACATTGACCCAAGTTGGGGTGAGAAAGTACGTCATTGCTTATCACTTCTTCAAGAAGAATCAAGCTTGCAAGAAATTGTTCGTTTGGTTGGTTTAGATTCACTTTCTGAAAAAGATAAATTAACGCTTGCCATCGCAGGGATGATTCGTGAAGACTTCTTACAACAAAATGCTTTTGACGATGTTGATACGACAACCTCTGAAGAAAAACAATTGAAATTATTGAATTTAATTATTGATTTTGAAATTGAGGCAAGAGAAGCAATGAAACTGGGTGCTTACTATAATGAAATTATGGAAGGTACTCAAGAAGTTCGTGAGCAAATTGCTCGAGCTAAATTTATTCCAGAAGAAGAAATTCACCGCTTGGATGAGATTGATCAGCAAATTGCTACCTACATGAAACAAGTATTAGAACAAGGAGGTGGAGCAAATGCTTAAGGAATATACAAATATTTCTGACCTATATGGTCCTTTGATGATTGTAGATGGCGTCGAAGATATAGCCTATGACGAACTAGTTGAAATTGAGCTCCACGATGGTGAAATTCGTATGGGTCAGGTGTTAGAAGCTAAAGAGGGTAAAGCCGTTGTTCAAATCTATGGTGGTACTTCTTCAATGAAGCTATCCAATATTAAAGCGCGTTTTAAAGGCAAGCCCTTAGAATTTGCTTTATCCGAAGATATTGTGGGACGCATCTTTGACGGTATGGGTAATGTGATGGATGGCGGACCGCAAATCATTCCTGAAAAGTTTGCTGATATCAATGGTCAAGCGATTAACCCAATGGCGCGTGACTATCCGGATGAATTTATTCAAACAGGTATTTCAACCATCGACCATTTGAATACACTGGTTCGTGGACAAAAACTACCCGTTTTCTCTGGTTCTGGTTTGCCGCATAAAGAGTTAGCAGCCCAAATTGCACGTCAAGCAACTGTTTTAAATTCTGATGAAAATTTTGCAGTTGTCTTTGCAGCCATGGGAATTACTTATGATGAGGCTGAATACTTTATGGATTCTTTCCGTGAAACCGGAGCAATCGATCGTTCAGTAATGTTTGTTAACCTAGCTAATGACCCAGCAATTGAGCGGTTAGCGACTCCAAAAATCGCCTTAACTGCTGCCGAATACTTGGCTTTTGAAAAAGATATGCACGTTTTAGTTATCATGACAGACATGACGAACTATTGTGAGGCCTTACGTGAAGTGTCAGCAGCCCGTCGTGAGGTACCAGGCCGTCGTGGCTATCCAGGTTACTTATATACCAACCTATCTACACTCTATGAACGCGCAGGACGTTTAGTAGGATCTAAGGGATCGGTTACTCAAATCCCAATTCTTACCATGCCTGAAGATGATATTACTCATCCAATCCCTGACTTAACCGGTTATATTACTGAAGGACAAATCATCTTAGACCGTTCATTAGATAACCAAGGTATTAAGCCGCCTATTAATGTTCTTCCTTCCTTATCGCGTTTGAAGGATAAGGGAACCGGTGAAGGAAAAACACGTGAAGATCATGCACCGACAATGAACCAGCTATTTGCAGCTTATGCCAAAGGTAAAGAAGCAAAAGAATTAGCGATTGTATTGGGTGAGTCAGCCCTTTCAGATATCGATAAACAGTATGTTAAATTTACTGATGAATTCGAGAAACGCTATGTTAACCAAGGCTTTGATAAGAACCGTGACATCTTTGAGTCGCTTGATATTGCCTGGGACTTATTAAAGATTTTACCGAAGAGCGAATTGAAACGGATCAAGGATCCAATGATCGAGCAATACTTACCGAAAGGAGAGTAATGCACTATGGCAAACGTATTAGGGGTAAAGCCCACCCGGATGGAGCTGTCAGCTTTAAAGAGTACGCACGCACTGGCTAGTCGCGGGCATAAGTTACTTAAAGATAAGCAAGATGAATTGATGCGCCATTTTATTGATTTGATTCGTAAAAACAATGAACTAAGAGATCAAGTGGAAGCAGAACTTTCAAATGCCTTACAATCATTTGTATTAGCGAAGTCTTTAATGAGCGATCATTTTATTGAAGAGATAGCGGCCATTTCAGGTGAAAACATTGATCTTTCAATTGACCTTAAAAATATTATGAGTGTCAATGTTCCTAAAATGGATTTTAATTTAGATGATGATATTGATGATGAGCCTTTACGCTATGGTTATTTGAATTCCAATGCGGAATTAGATGAAGCTTTAGAAGGTTTAAGGTCCATTTTGCCCAAGTTATTAGATTTAGTCGAAATTGAAAAGACTTGTCAGCTTTTAGCCGATGAAATCGAAAAAACAAGAAGACGTGTTAACGCTCTTGAATATCGAATGATTCCGGATACCGAAGAGACAATCAACTATATTTCAATGAAGTTAGAAGAAAATGAGCGAGCAAGTATCACTCGTATGATGAAGGTTAAAGATCTATAATTAGTAGAAAGATTAATAAATTAGTCTTATGAAAAAATCCGAATAGTATGTAGAAAGATTGTCAAATAAATCAATGGATTTATTACTCACTCCACTGATGCTTCTCTAAACGTTTAATCTATAAGAGAGCATCAATAGTTGGATTGAATGTTCTTTCTATAACTATTCGGATTATTTTTATTTATGAAGAGCAATTCCTTTATTAATACCTTTTATTTGGTGGAATTATTTATTGTATTATGATCGTATCGTGTACAAAAATATAAATAATAAGATTGATATTTAAACGGATGTTAACAAACAATCTCCTATTCAACGGATAGGAGGCTATTTGTTAACATAGGAATATAGACCTTTAAATTTACGTGAATTAATTACATATTCACATTATGATAAACCTTTTGCACGTCTTCATCATCTTCTAATGCATCAATTAACTTCTCAAAAGTTTCCAAGTCTTCTGCGTTGAGGTCCACTTCAGTCTGGGCAATCATTTCAGTTTCAGCCACTGAAAAGTCAGTAATACCAATACTTTCCAGGCATTCTTTAATAGTGCCGTAATCACCAGGTTGACCATATACAACCACAGATCCTTCTTCAGTATAAACATCTTTGACATCGAGATCTGCTTCCAATAAAGCCATCGTAATGGTTTCTTCATCTTGGTTTTCCATCACAAAAACAGCCACATGATCAAACATATAAGAAACGGATCCAGCAACCCCCATATTTCCACCGTTCTTATTAAAGGCCATGCGAACATTGGCGGCAGTGCGGTTTACGTTGTTTGTTAAAGCATCCACGATAATCATTGAACCATTCGGGCCAAAACCTTCGTATCGCAATTCTTGGAAGGTCTCATCGGCCGAGCCTTTGGCCTTGTCAATGGCTTTGTTGATGACGTGAGATGGTACATTATAGGTTTTAGCACGATCGACAACAAATTTTAGTTTCTGGTTGGTCTCCGGATCTGGGTCTCCTGATTTGGCTGCTGCATAAATTTCAATGCCAAATTTTGCATAAATTCTTGAGGTTTGTTGATCGGTTTTCGCTTTTTTTTCGCGAATGTTCATCCATTTACGACCCATTTAATTCACTTCACTTTCATTATAGTCTGTTTGTATTATAGCGAAAAACAAGCTTCATTTATAGAATTTTTTCAAAAATTTTTAGCTTGCAAGATTTCTGTCAAACTTTTGATAGCAAAAGAAAAAAAGCGACTGCTGAGTCGCTTAAAATTAATCTTTTGGATACATTTTATCTATTCGCGCTTGTAAATCTTTATCATTGACAAATTCCTCATAGCTGGTATTCATGCGATCAAAGGCCCCAGTTGGAGTAATTTCAATTACACGATTGACTGTTGTATTTAAGACTTCGTAGTCATGTGAGGCGATGAGAATAGCGGATTTAAATTTAATTAAACCATCGTTTAAAGCAGTAATGGATTCAAGGTCTAAGTGGTTGGTTGGTTGATCCATCACTAAAACGTTGGCTTTCGATAGCATCATTTTTGAAAGTAAACAGCGGACTTTCTCACCACCAGAAAGGACGTTGACAGGTTTTAAGACATCATCTCCTGTAAAGAGCATGCGTCCTAAGAAGGAGCGTAAGAAGGTATTGTCACTTTCTTCTTTAGAAGCATATTGTCTTAACCAATCGACAATTGACAACTCGACTCCATCAAATTCATCGCCCGAATTACGTGGCAGATAGGTTTGTGAAGTCGTAACACCCCATTCAAAGCTTCCCTTATCTGCTTCCAAGTTTCCCATCAAGATTTCAAAAAAGGCTGAAATGGCATTGTCATTGCGGGAGACAAAAGCCACCTTATCATCACGATTCAAAGTGAAAGTAACATTATCAAAGAGGGCTTCACCGTCAATTGATTTTGACAGTCCTTCTACGCTAAGTAAATCATTACCGATTTCACGTTCAGGTGAAAAGCCGACAAATGGATAGCGACGGCTGGAAGGTTGAATGTCATCCAGGGTAATTTTTTCTAAAAGTTTCTTTCTAGAGGTCGCTTGTTTTGATTTAGAAGCATTAGCAGAAAAGCGCGCAATAAAGTTTTGTAATTCTTTAATTTTTTCTTCTTTTTTAGCATTTTGATCCGCTTGCAATTTAGCGGCTAATTGACTGGATTGTAACCAAAAGTCATAGTTTCCCACATAAATTTTTATTTTACCGAAGTCGACATCCGCCATATGAGTACATACTGTGTTTAGGAAGTGACGGTCGTGAGAAACAACGATGACAGTGTTTGGGAAGTCCATGATGAAGTTACTTAGCCAATCAATAGCTTGAGCATCTAGACCGTTAGTTGGCTCGTCTAGGAGCAGATTGTCCGGTTTACCAAAAAGTGCTTGAGCCAGTAAAACTTTGATTTTATCAGCTTCGATAAGCTCACTCATCTTGGCTGTATGTTGTTCAGTAGGGATTCCTAAGCCTTGTAACATATTAGAAGCTTCTGATTCAGCTTCCCAACCACCCATTTCGGCAAACAAACCTTCTAATTCGCCAGCGCGCACCCCATCTTCATCAGAAAAATCAGCTTTCATATAGATGGCATCTTTTTCTTTCTTTACTTCATAAAGTTCCTTATAACCCATCATCACGGTTTCGATCACTTCATAGTCTTCGAATCCGTAGTGGTTTTGGTTAAGAACAGCTAATCTTTCATTAGGATCCATGGACACATTTCCCGTTGTAGGTGCAATGTCACCTGATAAAATTTTTAAAAAGGTTGACTTACCAGCACCATTGGCTCCGATCACACCATAACAGTTGCCAGGTGTAAAATTAATATTGACCTCATCAAATAATTTCCGGTCTGGGAATTGTAAACTAACATTCGATACATTGATCACAAACATAACCTCCATCTTAGATTCATAGACATACGCCTTCATTCTAGCATGATAAGGACTAAAAAGCATTAAGAAATATAGTTTATTGATAAACTTATTAGAAGATAAAAAACTCTGTCCATTTAGGGACAGAGTCAAAATTTTATAGACTGCGTAACCAAGCTAAGAAGCGTTTGATTATAGAAGGATCTTGCGGACTTGACAGTTTAGTCTGATTATCACGAGCGGGATTTAGTTTACTGAGTCGAATTTTGCGACTCTGTTTTTCTTTAGCTAAGCGCTCATCGAGATCTTTTTGACGTTGGCTGGCTTGCTCGATTAAAATTTCTTGCGAGTTGATTTTTTGGTCTTCAATGATAACTGGGCGGATATATTCGCCGTTTACTTGCAGTTCACGTGCTTTCATATTATCAGCTAATTGAAGCTCTAAATAGTCCACTATATCGGCCTCGATATCCTTATCTAAGATCGGGAATTCAATTTCGACACGCTTAATCATATTGCGCGTCATCATATCAGCTGAAGAGAGGAATAGGTGGTTATCACTATTATGGTTAAAGTAATACACACGGGAATGTTCCAAAAAGCGACCAACAATTGAACGTACACGAATATTATCAGATATTCCAGGAATGCCCGGTTTCAAACAGCAGATACCTCTAACAATTAGATCAATTGAAATACCCGCTTGACTGGCTTCATAGAGCTTTTGGATGAGGGGAAGATCGGTTAAGGAATTCATTTTAGCAATGATACGACCATTACCGTATTGTTTTTGAAAAGCAATTTCCTCATCAATATAATCCATTAGAGAATCCCGAATGGCAAAAGGTGAAACATGTAAATGTTTATAATCTGGCAAGCTGCTATAACCACTTAAATAGTTGAAGAAATCAGTAGCATCATCCGTTAAACCAGGGTGCGTCGTAAATAAGCCCATATCGGTATAAATTTTTGCTGTTTTGTCATTGTAATTACCTGTTCCTAGATGAAGGTAAGGTTGGATTTTATTATCCTCCTTGCGAATGACCAGTGAAATTTTGGAATGGGTCTTTAGTTCACTAACACCATATAAAACGTGACAGCCTGCTTCTTCTAATTCTTTGGCCCAATAAACATTATTTTCTTCATCGAAACGTGCTTTTAGTTCCACCAACACGGTAACTTCTTTTCCGTTTTCGGCAGCGGTTTTTAAGGCTGAGATAATGGGAGAGTTTTTAGAAACTCTGTAAAGGGTCTGTTTAATGGCAATGGTTTGAGGATCTTGAGCAGCGTACGCTATTAAGTTAACTACCGGATCAAACGAATCATAAGGGTGGTGGAGGAAGATGTCATGGTCTTTGGCCTGGGTGAATAGGTCTTCTCCTAAATGTTTGGGATTCAGGTAGGGTATATGCTCCTCAAATAAGAATTGAGGGTTATTTTCACCAATTTCTTCTCTTAAGGCAAAAAGGAAAGTTAAATCGAGCGGCCCGTCAATTAAGTAAACAGCATTTTCTTCCAACTCAAAAACTTCTTGTAGATAAGTAAGGTTTTGTTCAGAAAAATTCATTAAGCGTGAGCGGTCAATTTCAAGCCGGACAGCCATTCCATTTTTTCTTTGTTTGACATAGTCTTCAATTAGAACTAACAAATCGGAAGCACCGTCTTCTGCAATTGAAAAATCTGCATTACGTGTAATTCGAAAAGGATAAGCAGCCACAACTTCATAGCCTTCAAAAATACGATCAAGGTGGTGGATGATAATGTCTTCCACTAAGACGATGGTATGGACTTGTCCTTCAATAATGAAATAACGTTCAATCAGCTGAGGAATAGGAAGAATCGCTCGATGCTCTTTGCCATCCTTTTCCAGCTTAACCATAATATTTAAAACTTTATTGACAAGGTGAGGGAAAGGCCGGTAGGCATCGATTCCTAAAGGAGAAAGAGTCGGTAAGAGTAAGGTCTTAAAGTAATAGTCTATTTCTGCTTGTTCAGATACGGATAATTCACCGATGGACTTCATTTGGTAGCCAGTATTTGGCAAGAGAGGCATTAATTCATGGTAGCGTTGGTATTGTTTAGCGACATTGCGTTGATTGCGCTGACTAATGTTTTCTAATAATTCTTCGGGTGTTTGGCAGGTTTTATTTTCAGAAACCTCCACACCAGCAAGGTATTGATCGTAAACTCCCGAAACTCTGACCATAAAGAATTCATCGAGATTTGAAGAGGCAATGGCTAAGAAATTTATTTGTTCCAGTAAAGGATTGGTCATATCATAAGCATTGTCAATACAACGTAAATTAAAGTCTAGCCAAGATAATTCGCGGTTAAAATAAAAGTCAGGATTATCAAATTGTCCGCGATTTTTTCTTGAGTTAGAAATGCGCTTATCCTTATTCACTGTTTTCTTTTTCTTTTTTTTGGTCTCAGTCATTTCATTTCTCCTCTCAGTTTTCTTTAAGCCTCTAAGTCAACATACTTTAGTTTTAAGCTTCCATCTAAGCTACGAGCAATATGTTTGGCGTGACGATCTGCTCGATATTGCTCGGCTACCACAGGGCCATTGTGATAAAGGGTTAGGATATAGTCTTTTTTCTTTTTTTCTAATTTAATATTTTTAATCGGAGAAGTTTTAGAATCGTTTAATGATTGGCTAAATTTTAAAATACCTCCTAAAGCTTGTAGTTCTTTTATATCTTCACTACTAAACCAATTGCTGAAAGACTGACAATATTGATTGAGTAAAGATTTATTACGATAACTGCTTAATAAAGCTAAGCGGACACGGTCGCGATGTGAAAAACCGGCCAAATCCATATTGGATAAAAGATAGAAAGTTGTCTGGGAATCAGCTTCTTTAGAGATGAATTGGCCACATCGGTAGAGATAACTTGCCATTTCTAATTCAACTTGCTGAGCATAGGAATAATCCATTTGTCCTAAATCAGTCAGTTGTTTATAAAGATCGATCGCTATTTTACTCCGAATTTCTGCAACCTTTGGATGCACTTTGAAATCACGACATACTTTGGCGACACTTCGAACGTGAATATGCTCAGGATTAATAGGCTGGTTAAAATGATCATTCAAGTAGTAAGTAATAACACCATCTCTCAGCCCTTGTCTAGAAATGAATAGGGTAGGCGCATTGACGATTTGAAAAAGCTCAATTAATGCTAAGTTAGCTGGAATAATGATGTCAGTTCGATCAGAACTTAAACCGTCAATATCTTGCATATCTTGGTAATTTGTTGACTGGAATAGGTCGAGTGTGGTGTTTAGATTTTTTTCAGAGAGTCGATAACCATGTAAGCCAGCAATGGGATAATTCTGTAGGCGTTGATGAACTTGAGCGATATTACGCGCAGAACCACCGACCGCAACGATCGGGTACTTAACCTTCTTTAGCCAATCCAGTGACTTAAAAGTTTTTTGTAAATAGCGTCTTGTCTTTTCAATGGCTGTTGAATCATTATGGTCTTTATCTTTAAAGAACTTTTCCTTCAAGCTGACTACGCCAAATGGAAAGGAATGGTATTGTTTAATCTCTTTGTTTTCTGACAAGGTTATTTCACAAGACCCTCCGCCCATATCGATAGTCACCATATTACGATTAGGTAAGGAGTGCGAAATAGCGTACTGGCCCAGCGAAGCCTCTTCTTTTTCTGATAAGATGCGAATTTCAATGCCAGTTTCTTCTAATACCCGCTGTATGATTTGCTCTTGGTTAGCTGATTGACGAATAGCTGCTGTAGCAAAGACAATTAACTCCTCAATTTTATGTGCTCGAGCGGCATAGTTAAAACTAGCTAGCGTTTCAGTTAGTTTCTGAATCCCTTTATCAGACATCATTACCTGGTCGTTTTCATCTTTATTCAAATATTGAGATAAACGTGCAGGCGCTTTAAGGTTAGTAATTTCATGAACATCATAATATTGATCGATTGCATAAATCACCATACGAATAGTATTTGAACCGATATCAATTAAACCTACTTTATTGGAATACATATATTTCCACCCATCTATTGTGACTTAGTAACATCTTGGTCTTTATTTTTTATTTAAGACTTCTTCAATGGCAGCAGCAATCTCGGAAGAGTGAGAAACAACCTTTCCGTTAAGTTTGATCAATCCCACAGTGTATAAGTTAACATAGGCGAACTGTGATTCTGCAACTTCTTTGAGTGCTTCAATTTTTTGAGGGTTATCCGCGCCTTGTTGACGGGAGTCTGAAAATAGACCAATAATAGGAATGCCGGCTTGGTAGGCAATACCAATTTCACTGGCTACACCTGGATCAATGGTTTGTCCATCTAAGACGGCCAAAACGATATCACTTGCTAGCACTGCTTCCGTATCCAAACGAGCAATCATCTTTGAATCGGCATAGGCTTGCTTATCGTTAATTTCAGCTTGTTCTTGTGGTAAGAAAATATCTAAAGAAGGTATGGCTTGTCTTAATTCATTAGCAACTTTTTGGTTGAAGGCTAGTTCCATTTCATTAAAAAGGGGACTTGCAAAATATAATTTAGTCATGATTAAATCCTTTCTTTAAGTAAGTTTTTTAATTGCTGATACTTCTATTATAGTAAATTTTTTTAGTTTGGTGTATCAATTCTAGGAATTCCATGAAAATTAATTGATTCACAAAAAAGGAGTGGCTCAACTTGAGCCACTCCTCGAATGAGTTGTTAATTATTCAGCAAAAAATTTTAAGCGTAGAGCATTAAGTAAAACAGAGATAGAAGAAAAGCTCATAGCTAAGGCGGCTATCATTGGGTTAAGTAAGGGACCACCAAATAGATAGATAACGCCCATCGCAAAAGGAATGCCTATCACATTATAGAAGAAAGCCCAGAAAAGGTTCTGTTTGATATTGCGGATAGTCGCATGACTCAAATTAATAGCGGTCGGAATGGTGGTTAAATGGTTATTCATTAACACAATATCAGCAGATTCAATCGCAATGTCGGTCCCAGACCCGATCGCCATGCCGATATCAGCTTGTGCTAAAGCAGGGGCATCATTAATGCCATCACCGACCATAATCACTTTATTGCCGGTTGCTTGTACTTCCTTTACAATACGTGACTTATCTTCAGGCAAAACTTCGGCAAAGACTTTATCCACTCCTACTAATTGACCGATATGTTCTGCTGTGGCTTGATTATCACCTGTCACCATCATCACCTTAAGACCCATTGCTTTGAGAGTTTTTATTACTTCCATACTCGATTCTTTTATCGGATCTGAAATGGCTAATAAGCCTTGGAAATGGCGGTTAATTGCATAGAAAATAACAGTTTTGGCTTCATGACTCAGTTTATCTGCTAGTGAGAGAAAATCTTGAGGGATGGGTTGGCTTAATATTTCTTCCATTAAACGCTGGTTACCAATATCTATGTTTTCGCCATTAATCTCAGCAGTAATTCCCTTACCTGTAATTGATTGGATTTGCTTCAAAGCCTGATATTCTATGCCGAAACTTTCGGCATAATCGACAACTGCCTTGCCAAGAGGGTGTTCTGAGTTGGCTTCAACACTTGCTAACTTACTTAATAGAATAGCTTTATCTTTTTCATCAACAGGATAAAAATCAGTCACACTCGGTTGACCTTGGGTGATAGTCCCTGTCTTATCAAGCAAAATAGTATCTGCTTGGTGAGTAGTTTCTAGACTGGCACTGCTTTTAATTAAGATCCCTTTTTGTGCAGCATTACCTGTTCCCACCATGATAGCTGTTGGAGTGGCTAAACCAAGCGCACAAGGGCAAGCGATAATTAAAACACTAATAAAAATCTGTAAACTGAAAGTTAAGGATTGATTCATTATAAAGAACCAGAATAAACCACTGATTAAGGCAATCACCATAACAGTTGGGACGAAATAAGAAGCTACCACATCAGCAAATTTAGCAATTTGAGCTTTGGAAGATTGAGCTTCATTAACTAATTGAATAATTTGAGAAAGCGTAGTGTCTTGCCCTACTCGTTCTACCTCCAGGGTAAAGCCACCGGTTTTATTTAAACTAGCTCCAGTTACGCAGTCGCCTTTGCTTTTATTAACCGGCATGGCTTCACCAGTTAACATCGATTCATCGACACTGGATTGACCTTCAAGAATGATTCCATCCATTGGAATGGTATCTCCAGGTCTAATTTGCAAATGATCTCCTGGTTGAATGCGTTCGGTTGGAACAATTTCAATGGAGCCATCCTCTTTAATTCTACGTGCCTCTTTAGGTGCTAAATCCATTAGGGTTTTAATCGCTGAAGAAGTTCGTCCTTTAGCAATGTCTTCTAAATACTTGCCGATTGTCATTAAAGAGACAATTACTGCAGCTGATTCAAAGTATAATTCAATCTCTTGACTATTTTGAAGAGGATTGATGAATAGAAAGAGCGTTACGACTAGACCTTGAACAAAAGCGGCTCCACTACCTATTGCGACTAAGCTGTCCATGTTGGGGTGGCCATTCAAAAGACTCTTGAATCCACGAATAAATAAATCTTTACCTAAATATAAAACAGCACTACTTAAAATCATCTGAATGAGGGCATGAACGCTTGGATGTTGCTTTATTGAAAGAGAATCCGGAATAGGAAGGCCAATCATTGGACCCATTGCTAAAAGAAAGAGTGGCAGAGTGAACAGGACCATACCCATAATTTTTTGCTTGGACTTTTTTAAATATTGCTGTTCTCGCTCTAAATCTTTTTGATATTGTTCTTCAGGAGAAATAATTAAACTGGCATTATAACCCGCTCTTTGCACCGCCTCAATCGCTTTATCTGGCTGGGCTTTATGATCCCACTCAACATTCAATGTTGAAGTAGCAAAATTGACTTGAGCAGACTGAACGTCCGACAGTTGATTGGCTGCTTTTTCAACTGTTTGCGCACAAGAAGCACAAGACATTCCCTCAATCCGAAAGTTTTGAATGAGCGCTTCATTAATCGAAGGTAATAGCTGATAGCCTGCCTTTTCTACTCGATCAGCCAGTGTCTCAAATGTGACCTTTTGTGGATCAAAATTGACTTTTACAGAGTGGTTCAGTAGATTTACTTCGGCTGTTTCAACACCCATTGTTTGATTAAGCGTTTTTTCGACTGTCATTGCACAAGAAGTGCAGGACATTCCATCAATAGTATAAGTACTTGATTGCATTTTAGCCCTCCTTTAGGGATCGATTATTTGCTTAAATGATAGTGAGTATCTTTAAGCACATGATTAAAATCTTCCATAGCTAAAAAGTCTTGATGCTCAATAGTAAGCTCTTTAGTATCCACTTGGATATTTACTTTTTCAACTCCATCCATTGATAAAAGCAAATCTTGAATAGTTTGAGCGCAGTGGCTGCAAGACATACCTTGGACTTTAAAATCTTGTTTTTTCATGATAATTCCTCCATTAATTAATGAGACCATGAGTGACATTGACATTGACCGACTGGGCAATTACATTTTACTTGGCTTGGAGCCTGCTTGCCCTTATCCTGCAATTGTTTTATCAGCTGTTGACAATCAGCTTGTGATAAGATGACATCATTAATTATTTGATGAATAAAAGGAGCCTTATCTTTATTGCAAATGCGGTTCAGTAGCTTACTTATTTCTGCATGAACAGCCTCTTTTTCAGAAATATTTGCTTGATATTGATAGGGTTTATGTTCTCCTTCAAGAGTCAAATGTTCTTTTTGCAATAAGCGGTTAATTAAAGTTTTTATAGTAGCTTCTTTCCAATCAGAAAATTGACTAGCAGTATCGATAATTTGGCGTGAAGTAAGTGAATGATGGGCCCAGACTATCCGCATAATTTCCCATTCTGCATCAGTGATCGATGGGACTGAAAGACTTTCTTGCATAAGAAAACTCCTCTCTGATTACACATGTAACTTCACTTAAAGTTTACAACTGTAGACATCAAATTGCAAGTCATAACTTAGTCTTTCATTAAATTTACTAGTATAATAAAGAAAAATATCTGAAGGAGTAAATAAAATGAAAAAGTACTACAAATTATTGATTTTAGTAGTAGCAGTTACAATGAGTTTAGCAGCTTGTGAAAATTTTAATCAAAGCTCTTTTAAGTCAGAAAAAACCCCAGACCAAATTCTTAATGATTCCATCAATTTGGATAATCAACAGATGAGAATGACTAATGAAACTTATCAAGAAGAAGTAGCTGCTGACCAAGCCTATTTGATTCAAAAGGCAGACTTATATTTTGAGACCTTAAAATATGAGGAGGCCAAACAAGCTTTATTTGAAGTGATTGAAAAAAGCAAAGGCAGCATTCACTATCAAAATGAGTATTTGATAGATGGCGGACAATTTTCTGATAGTGAGCAAGAGTTGCGTGAGTTAATTTTGACTGCGCGTATTCCACAGGCGAACTTTAATCAAACAGTTGAGAAACTCCAAGACCTGCCGGATGTTTCTTTGCAATCGTCAAGTAGAGGGTCCCAAGATGTCACTCGCTCGGTCAATGATATTGACATCCGTTTACAAGCCGTAGAGGATCGTTTAGACCGGTTAAATGCCTTATTAGATCAAGCAGAAAAAATTGAAGAAATTGTCCAAATTCAAACTGAAATTGAAAATGCTATTATTCAAAGAGATCAATATTTAGCCGAACAAGCTAACTTGGAAAATCAAATAGAACAAGCCACTATCAATATTACTTTGAGTGAGCGCTATGTTCTAGCAGAAGAACGCAATCAAAATTATTCCTTTATAGGTCGTATAGCTAATACTTTTAAAGAAGCTTTGATTTCTACCAAGTGGATGCTAGAAAATCTTGTTTTATTATTGGTAGCATCTTTACCCTTCTTAATGATTTGTTTGGCAATCTATTTATTGTATCGCTTATTTTTTAAAAAGATTGCCGATAATTACCGTAAATACTATCCTCAAAATGAGAAAGAAAATCGAATGTTAAATCGTGCTAAACATGAACAGAATATCAAACAGAATTTCCATCCAAGTGAAACAGATGAAAAGTAAATGAATCAGATTATATACCTTATCCCAAAGACTAGATACAATTTTAAATAAAAATATTGAGAACAATTTTATAAAAGTGTATCATTAAGAGTGACAGTGAATATTAAGGAGTGATCGAGCAATGTTTCAACAGTTACAAGAAAAGATAAAAGGAAAAGGCATCAAAATAGTGTTTCCTGAGGGGACTGACCCACGTGTTTTAGGAGCAGCAGTACGCTTGCATGCCGAAGATATTGTGGAACCGATTGTTTTGGGTAATAAGGTAGAAATTAAACAACTAGCCAATGAAAAAAATTGGGTGATTGAAGGGATTACTCTCCATGACCCTGAAGAATATCAAGCAATGGATCAATTGATTGAAGCTTTTGTTGAAAGACGTAAGGGTAAGAATACTAGAGAAGAAGCTATTGAACTCCTAAAAGATCCTGCATACTTTGGGACCATGTTGGTTTATACCAATCAAGCGGATGGAATGGTATGTGGAGCCGTTTACTCAACAGGAGATACAGTAAGGCCTGCTTTACAAATTATCAAAACACGACCAGGCGTAAAATTAATTTCAGGAGCCTTTATCATGGTTCCACCTCATACCAATGGTCAAAAATTAGTGTTTGCAGATTGCGCTATTAATATTAATCCTGATGCACAATCTTTAGCTGAAATTGCGGTAGAAAGTGCTAAAACAGCTGAAATCTTTGGTATTGATCCTAAAGTGGCGATGTTAAGTTTTTCTTCTTATGGATCAGCCAAATCACCAGAAGTAGATAAAGTGGCAGAAGCGACTAAAATTGCGAAGCAATTAGCACCCGAATTGACCATTGATGGTGAAATGCAATTTGATGCGGCTATTGTTCCTGAGGTGGCTGCACAAAAGGTTCCTGGGTCTATTCTTGATGGACAAGCGACTGTCTTTGTTTTCCCAGAAATTCAATCTGGAAATATTGGCTATAAGATTGCGCAACGCTTAGGTAATTTCCAAGCTGTTGGACCAATTTTACAAGGACTGAATAAACCCGTTTCAGACCTTTCAAGAGGGTGTGTAGAAGAAGATGTGTTTAAAGTAGCGATTATCACAGCCAACCAGGCTCTAAATAACTAACCTAAATAAATTATAAACCAAGCTCCTCAAGCAGATTTTTGATTGAGGAGCTTTTCTCATGCAAATCTAATGAGAATCATTTTCACATTTGTGAAGAACATGTTACAATGGATTTTGTGAAAAATTACTTATTGGAGGAAATCAATGAAAAAAAGTTTAATGAAGCGACTCTTATTGTTGTCAACCCTTGCCTTAAATAGTTTCACGCCACTTGCAGTGAATGTAAACGCTATGGAATCAGATGTAGAAAGCTTAAATTCCAGCTTGCAATCTATTCAAGTAAAATCAAATCCAGAGATAGAATCTGACAAGGCTGTGATTCCTGGTGAAAGTGAAGAAGAACCACAAGAAACACCTGCTAGAATGGAAGTTGATTCACAAGGTGAAGGCGAAACACCTTCACAAACTCCCTTAACTATTGAAGAATATAAAAAGTTGGACGCCACAACACTTGCTGAAATGGTCAGAAGTGGAAGAACAACAAGTAAAGAATTAATTGAATTTGCTTTTCAAGTAATCGAAGAAACAAATCCTGATTTAAATAACGTTATTTCAACACGCAAAGAAGCTGCTTTAGCTGAAGCTGAAGCGATGGAAGATACTGGTCAGCCTTTTTATGGTGTGCCGATGTTAGTGAAGGGTCTAGGTCACTCTGTGGAAGAGGGTAGCAATACACTCGGCTTCAAGTTTTTGGAAGATCAAACATCTTCTAGAGATGGTCGCCAAGTAAAAGCTTTTAAAGAAGCAGGCTTTATTGTAATCGGTCAAACTTCTTATCCGCAAATGGGTTGGATCAATGTAACTAATTCTGAATTGTATGGTGACACACATAATCCTTGGAATTTAGCCCATAATCCGGGAGGATCTTCAGGGGGATCTTCAGCAGCTGTCGCAATTGGGCAAGTACCAGTCGCAAGTTCCAGTGATGCCGGTGGTTCTACTAGAATTCCAGCTTCTTGGTCTGGTTTAATTGGTTTACATCCATCGAGAGGAATTTTAACATGGGATAGCAGCTCAATAAACAATCAAACCACCCACTTTGCAGAGACTAAATCAATGCAAGATACAATTACACTTTTTGAGACCTTATTAAAAGAAAAGACGCGTGAACATGTACTGCAAGGAAGCTTTGACAAGACCACTCCCATAGCCTACACAACCATGACTCCTGCTGGAACGCCGATATCAGAAGATGCTATTCAAGCAGTTCGAGAGGTAGCCAATTTCTTAAAAGGTGAAGGTTATTTAGTCGAGGAAGTAGCTTATCCAGTAGATGGAAAAAAATTAATGGAGCAATACTACATTCTTGCTTCTTCGGCTGCTGGCTCTTTGGACTACATAGCAAAGAGACCACTTGGTCGACCAATTCAAAGAGAAGATGTGGAATTGCTAACTTGGGCTTTATACCAAACATCAAAGGATTTAACTAAAGAAGATGTAGCTGGAGCTTGGGACTATATCCATCAAGTGACAGAAGATATGAACGCTTTCTATTCAAAATATCCATTTTTATTAACAGCTACTAATGCTTACCCAGCTCCAAAGGCTGATTATAATCATATTAGTCCAGAGCTGGCTGAAGTAATGGAAGACATGTCTGGTTTGAGTAAAGTTGAAAAATTACAAGTAATTTATGATCAATGGTTACCAGCGTGGACTTTGACTCCTTACACTCAATTGGCTAATCTAACTGGTACACCTGCACTGAGCTTACCAACATATTTGACAGATAAAGGACTGCCGATGGGTGTAATGTTCAACACATTTGCTAAAAACGACCGCAGTTTACTACAAATTGGGAAACTGTTAGAAGAAAGCAATCGCTTTATTACCTACTATAATCGTCCGAGTGATGATAAGGAATCAAATCCAGATGTGGAGCCAGATACAGACAACATCTTAAATCCATTTCCGGGAGCGGATGAAACAGTAGGAAATGGGGCAGATACTCAAATTGAGGACTTGGATGACCAAAGCAATATTGAAGAACAGGCTGAAGACAATCATTTATCCAATAGCCCTTCTTCACAACCAGTCGTAAAGGATCATCAAGTTCAAGCCACTGATTCAGCGAAGGATACACTTCCAAACACTGGGGAAAGTGATCAGCTGGTCATGTACAGTATAAGCCTTACTTTATTCGGCATCGCCGGTTACTTCGTTCGTAAAAAATAAGGCAATTTAAAACCACTCTTCCAGAAGAGTGGTTTTCTTACATTTATAGCATTTAATAGCTTTTTTGATTATTCTGCTGGAATAATTGTAACAGGAATATCATCGATAGTACCATAATACCATTCGATTTCATCACCGTCTTCTAATTTTTGAGAAACAACACCCAGCTCGGCAAATTGCTTGTTAATTAAATACACCCAAGTGTTTGGAGCGTAGTCATTTTCTACACCATCAATAATATCAACAACACCTTCATCTTCATTGAAGTTGAATTCTAACTCTTCAATCGCAGACATAGCCTCTAGAACACTCACACCACCGATATTATTTACTTCATATTCAAGAGGGGCTCCCGATTCTTGGTTAATAATGATTGTTGCAGTACCTTCTAGTCCCTCAGCATCATTAGCAGCTGTTTCAACAGTAGTTTCTTCCATTGTGGTTTCTTCAGCAGCCATGGTAGTATCTGTTTTTTCTTCTTCATTAGTAGTAACCTCTTCGGTAGGGGCATTTTCTACCTTTGCTTTATCATTTCCAGGCAACATATCGCAAGCGCCTAAAAAAACGGTTAAGATAAGTGCTGTGGATATTTGTAGTATTTTTTTCATCAACTGACCTCCTCGTTTTCTATTACTATAAAATTAGCAATAATCACCTCTAAAGTCAAATAATTCGATGTTTGCCGGAATCTTCGTTATACTTAACCTATCAGCAAGTGAATGGGGAAAAAAGATGATAAACTTTACAAGTCATAACTTAGAGGATACAAAAAGCCTGGCTAAAATATTAGCTAAAGTCATTCAACCAGGAAGTCTTATTTTGCTTTCAGGTCCATTGGGATCGGGAAAAACAGCTTTTACTCAGGCTTTTGGGCGTTCTTTAGGAATTGATAGAGCCATTAAAAGTCCGACTTATACCATAGTTAAAGAATATGAACTTCAGCAAGTAGCTGAGCGAGTGGTCCATATTGATGCATATCGCTTAGAAGAAGGTGGAGCGGATACTGTTGATTTTTATTTGTTTTTCGATCAACAGTCTATTTGTCTGGTTGAATGGCCACAATTTATTACAGATTATTTACCGAAAAGTCATATAGAGATAGCTTTCAAATTATTGGATCAAAACCAACGTCAAATAGAAATAAGTTTATCGCCACAAGCAGATAATAAGCATCAAATCATCTTTCAAAAGTTTAGAGATCATATAGAAAGGGGCGATTAAAGAATGTCTTATCGAGAAAATCCAGACCAAGAAAAACAAGTCGAAATGGTCGAAGAAGAGATTCAACTGTCAATTCGTCAAGCCCAAGTCAAAGATGCTCGCGCCATTTTAGGATTAATGAGACATATCGGTAAAGATACCAATTATCTTACAACCGGACCTGAAGGATTATCTCTGGATGTTCAGCAAGAAAAAGAATTGATTCGAAACTACCTGTTGGCTAAAAAATCATTATTATTAATTATTGAAGTTGACGATCAAGTTATTGGAATCGGTAATTTAGCTAATTTCTCAAGTCACAAGCAAGACCATATCGCTGAAATAGGAGTATCGATTGTGAAAGAATATTGGGGCTATGGTATTGGCAAAATGATTGTGCAAGAATTAATTGATTTTGCCAAAAAAGTTGATTTAAAAATTTTAACTTTAGAAGTGGTCACTGAAAATCAACGGGCTGTCCGACTTTATAAATCGTTTGGATTTGATATCAAAGGAACTTTAAGTCAGCGTTTAAGACATGGTCATTTTTATTACGATGTCTATACTATGGAAAAAATCTTGCGTAAATCGCTTACATAAAAGGATGCCACTTTACAAGTGACATCCTTTTAACTAGAATGGAATGACGATTATACTGAAGGGGAAAATAAAATGAATTTACTAGAAAAATTTCCTAACATCAAAATATTAAAAGATGAGCCTCTATCAAAATATACTTATACAAAAACAGGTGGTAAGGCAGATTATTTGGTCTTTCCTCATGATCGCTTTCAAGTGGAAACCATTGTGAACTATGTAAAAAATCAGCCGTTAGATTTAACGGTTTTAGGTAATGCTTCCAACTTAATAGTAAAAGATGGTGGCATTCGTGGCGTTGTCATCATGATGACTGAGATGAAGTCGATGCGACGCATCGATTCTAACATCCTTGAAGCGGAATCAGGGGCGTCATTGATTAAACTAACTCACTTAGCGCTCGAACATTCACTTACAGGCCTGGAGTTTGCTTGTGGTATACCAGGCTCGATCGGTGGGGCTGTTTATATGAATGCGGGGGCCTATGGCGGAGAAGTCAAAGATGTCATTGATGAAGTCGATGTAATCAGTCGTGATGGCTTAATTAAAACCTTTAAAAATCCAGACTGTCATTTTTCTTATCGCCATTCTGTTTTTCAAGAGCAAAATGATTTGATTTTATCTGTTCGTTTTAAATTGCAAGCTGGTGACTTTGCACATATAGAAGAAGAAATGGATCATCTAACACATTTACGCCAATCCAAGCAGCCTTTAGAATATCCTTCATGTGGATCTGTTTTCAAGAGACCTGAAGGTTATTATACAGGGAAGTTAATCCAAGATGCTGGTCTACAGGGCTATCGTATCGGTGGAGCTGAAGTGTCTAAGAAGCATGCAGGCTTTATTGTCAATGTGGATAATGCAACGGCAACAAACTATACTGACTTAATTGCTTTTATCCAAGCAACTATTTGGGAAAAGAACCAAGTACGTCTAGAAACAGAAGTCCGTATTATTGGTGAGGATGTCGAATAATTTATTTATAGATTAGGAGTCACATGTGCACATGTGGCTTTTTTAATGTTTACAGATAGATTACTGAATATTAATATTTGTCGATTTTTATTTTAAAATCTAACTTACAAAGCGTGAGTATAACATGATATAATCGGGCGGAAGGTTTCCTTCAAAAAATACAAAAGAGGGTGTCAAGCATGAGTGAAGCATTACTAAGTGTCGAGTTAAAGAACGTTTCAAAGCACTTTGATGATCAAATGGTATTAAAAAATATTAATATGGAGTTGGAACAAGGACAGTTTTATACTTTGCTTGGACCATCAGGATGCGGTAAAACAACAATTTTAAGAATTATCGCAGGCTTTACTCAAGCAAGTGAAGGGACAGTATCGATTGAAGGAAATGAAGTAACCAACATTCCTGCTAATAAACGTAAAGTTAATACCGTTTTTCAAGATTATGCACTTTTTCCACATATGAATGTTTTTGATAATATTGCCTTTGGTTTATCTGTCAAAAATGTTGACAAACAAATCATTAAAAACAAAGTTCAAGCTGCGCTTAAGCAGGTGCGGTTAGATGGGTATGAAGAACGAAATATTAATGAAATGTCAGGTGGTCAAAAACAAAGGGTAGCGATTGCACGCGCACTGGTCAATGAGCCGGACGTTCTACTTTTAGATGAGCCCTTATCAGCTTTAGACTTAAAATTAAGAACCGATATGCAGTATGAATTACGTGAATTACAACAGCGTCTAGGGATTACTTTCGTTTTTGTCACTCATGATCAAGAAGAAGCTTTAGCTATGTCTGATTGGATTTTTGTTATGGATAGAGGAGAAATTGTGCAATCGGGTACGCCTTCAGATATTTATGATGAGCCGATTAATCGATACGTTGCTGACTTTATTGGAGAATCAAATATTATTGATGCAACCATGATGGCTGATTACCGGGTTAAATTTGTCGGTCATGAATTCGATTGTGAGGATGCAGGGATTCCTAAAGGCGAAGCAGTAGAGGTTGTTATTCGACCAGAAGATGTAAAAATCACTGCTCCTAATCAGGGTCAGATTAACGCAACAGTTGATACTATGCTCTTTAGAGGGATGTTCAATGAAATTATTGCCTATGATGATGAGCAAAACGAATGGATGATTCACACAACAGAGAAGGTTGATATTGGACAAAAAATTGGCTTGCAAATTGGTCCGGATGAAATTCATGTTATGAGATTTAATGAAACAGAGGAGGAATTTGACGCTCGTTTAGAGCAATATGAGGAGGGGGAAAATGAAGAAGACTAATATTCATTTGTTGGCTATCCCCTATTATTTATGGTTAGCCATCTTTGTGATTACTCCCTTACTAGTGCTTTTTCAACGGTCATTTATAGGCATTGATGGACAATTTACCCTAGCTAACTACCAGCATTTTTTCACTTCAATGGAATATATCCGAATGACTCTGTCTTCCTTTTGGTATGCCTTTCTTGTAACTTTATTCACTTTTTTATTAGCCTACCCACTAGCTTATATTCTTTCTAAAAGCAAAAATAAAGACTTGTGGTTGATGCTGATTATTTTACCAACATGGATTAATTTATTGCTTAAAACCTATGCCTTCATAGGCATCTTAGGTAATTCGGGTCCTTTAAATAATTTCTTTGAAGCGCTTGGTTTCGGTAGACAACAGTTGCTGTTTACTGATGTTTCCTTCCTTCTAGTAGCAGCTTATATTGAGTTGCCTTTTATGTTCTTGCCGATTTTCAACTCAATCAATGAGATTCAACCCAGTCTATTAGAAGCGGCCTATGACTTGGGAGCATCTAAGATGACCATCATTCGGCGTGTGATTTTTCCTTTATCACTGAGAGGAGTGCGCTCGGGTGTCCAAGCGGTCTTCATTCCTTCTCTTTCTCTTTTTATGCTTACCCGCTTAATTGGAGGAAACCGTGTAATCACTTTAGGTACGGCTGTTGAGCAGCATTTCTTAGTTACCCAGGATTGGGGGATGGGATCAACCATCGGTGTAGTTTTAATGTTGATTATGTTCATCATTCTATTTACTACTAGGGATCGTTCTAAGGCAGGAGGTGGTCAAGATGCATAAAACTAAAAAAAGAATGGGTTCTACCCTTTATATTGCGTTTGTCTTTTTATTAATGTACGCACCTTTGATTTATTTAATGTTTTATTCCTTTAATGCTGGTGGAGACATGACTAACTTTTCTGGTTTTACGCTAGAGCATTATCAAACCCTTTTTGAAGATAAACGTCTGATGACCTTCATCTTAAACACCTTTATTATCGCTCTTTTATCCGCTTTAATTGCAACCATCATTGGCACTCTAGGAGCGATAGCTATTTATTACTATCGTTCTAATCGTAGTCGTCAAGCTATTCTTAATCTAAATTCAGTCTTAATGGTTACACCCGATGTCATGATGGGAGCTAGCTTTCTCTTGATGTTTTCATTCTTATTAAAGTTTGAATTTGGCTTCACCACTGTTTTGTTATCACATATTGCATTTAATGTGCCGATAGTGGTTTTAATGGTCTTGCCAAGACTTTATGAAATGAATCCAGCCATGATTACGGCAGCTCAAGACTTGGGAGCCAACCAGAATCAGATTCTATCAAGAATTATTTTACCTTCCATTAAAAGTGGTGTTTTAGCCGGTTACTTCATGGCTTTCACCTATTCCTTAGATGATTTTGCTGTTACTTTCTTTATAACTGGGAATGGTTTCTCAACGTTATCAGTTGAGGTATATTCACGTGCTAGAACAGGGGTAAGCTTGGAAATTAATGCGCTCTCTACTTTAATGTTCTTGTTAGCTTTACTTTTAGTCTTTGGCTATTACACGCTCAGGGTCGGAGAACAGCGAAAAGCAGCACTTAAAATGCGTCAAGCTAGAGGAGGTTAGTAATGAAAGCATTAGTAAAAGTAATGATTGCCATTCTACTTGCAGTGGCTGTGATGTTTGTTGGGCGTTACTACCTACAATCTAGTCAAGGATTAACGGGCGAGAGTAATATTGTCAATTTTTATAATTGGGGCGATTATATTGATCCTGATTTAATCGATGAGTTTGAAGAAGAAACGGGTTATGTGGTAGTTTATGAAACCTTTGATTCTAATGAGGCCATGCTCACAAAAATTCAACAAGCTGGTACCAATTATGATTTAATTGGGCCGAGTGAATACATGGTAGAAACAATGATGGAAATGGATTTATTAGAAAAAATTGATCATAAACGCTTACCTAATCTCAAACATATTGATGAAGAATTTCTGGACCAGCCTTTTGATCGAGGCAATCAATATTCAGTGCCATATTTTTGGGGTACTTTAGGTATTCTTTATGATAGCAGTCAAATTGCGGAAGACGAAATTATCAGTTGGAATGACCTTTGGCGAGAAGAATATCGTAATAAGATTATGATAATTGATGGCGCCCGTGAAGTGATTGGGATTGGTCTGCAATCAGAAGGGCATTCACTTAATGAAACAGATAGTGAACTTATTGCTAAGGCCACTCAAAAGATGAAACAATTAATGCCTAATATCCTGGCTTTACTTGCAGATGAAATTAAAATGTATGCGACAATCGGAGAAGCCCCAATAGCCGTTACTTATTCAGGCGAAGCTGCCATGGCTATGTATGACAATGAAAATTTAGCCTATATGGTTCCGAAAGAAGGGTCTAACATTTGGTTTGATACCTTGGCCATTCCTAAAGGTGCAAAAAATCTCGAAGGTGCACACGCTTTAATGGATTTCTTGATGCGCCCAGATATAGCAGCTAGAAATGCTGAATATATTGGATACGCTACCCCTAATAAGGATGCCATTGATTTAATGGATCCAGAAGTAATTGCCGATCCGGCCTTTTATCCTCCGCAAGAAATTATTGATCATTTAGAAATTTATCGTAACCTTGGTCAAGAAAAATTGATCGAATATAATGATGAATATTTACGTATTAAATTAGAACCGCGTTAATTCTTTATTGAGAGTATAAATTTACATAAACTTAACAGTAAATAGGCTACAAAATTCATAATCAACGGTTAAACTTATTAAGGATTTATGATTGGAAGGGAGAGATCGTTTTGCAACTTGTTAATAAGCGGTTAACTATTAAAGATTATGAAGACCCATCAGCTTCTTTTATCATTGAACGCTTAGAGCTTCCAGCTACTATTAGTTATTTAGTGTTTGAATTCAATACCTATCTGGGGGATTATGCGATTGACTCATTAATGGCTTATGATTCACACTATAATTTAAGAATCGATATTCAAAATGTTTGTCAAGGTCGACGGATTATTCTAAGTCTTGATGAGTTAGAATCAAGCAGTGGAACACGTCCAGGCATTCTTCCATCAGGTGAGTGGATCTTAGTATTTAAATTGGCTGACCCCATACCCAAGTGCGAGTGGTTGTTCGAGTATTCCATTGAAGCCAAAGAGTTGAGTCAGCCATCACTTAAAAACATCTAACTGTTCTTAGCAATTAAGATGGTTTTAATCTTTAACAATAAACTTAAACACTAATTTATTTATGGGTGTTTAAGTTTATTTTTTTAAAAGGGCACCGTGGGATCGACTGTTTTATGAAAAAATTTTAATAATAGACAGTTTGATGTGAATTTGATATATAATAATAGGACAAGTGACTTGCAAATTTAATTAGCAAGTATTAAGAAATGAGGAATCTTTTTGGTTAGAAAAAATGTAATGACTGTTGTTGTTCCTTGTTATAATGAACAAAAGACAATCCAGCCGTTTATTGAGGCAATTTTAAAAGTTCAAAAAGACCTAAAAGAAGTTGAAATTGAATTACTATTAATAGATGATGGGTCAACCGATCAAACCCTAAATGCTATTAAAGAAGTGGTTCAGCAATATCCAGACAGCATTGAATACCTATCTTTTTCACGCAATTTTGGTAAAGAAGCAGGTCTTTATGCCGGCTTGAAACACGCCAAAGGTGAGTATGTTGCAATTATGGATGCGGATTTACAAGATCCACCGATGATGTTAGTAGATATGTATCGAATGATTCTAGATCCAAATGTCGATGTGGTAGCAACCAGAAGGACTTCTAGAGAAGGCGAACCAGTTGTTCGTTCTTTTTTTGCCCGCCTTTTTTACAAATTGAATAATTTAATTTCGCGCCTTGAGTTAGCAGAAGGTACGCGAGATTATCGTTTGATGAAGGCACAAGTCGTAGATGCCGTTGTATCTATGGGTGAGTATAATCGCTTTTCAAAAGGGATTTTCTCATGGGTTGGTTTTAAAGTGAAATATTTAGAATACCCTAATATTAAACGCATTGCTGGTCAATCCTCATGGTCATTTAGAAGTTTGTTCGATTATGCTATCGATGGCTTAATTTCTTTTTCGGACTTTCCATTAACAATTGCTAGTTTCTTAGGTCTTTTCAGTATTGGCACAGCTTTGGTTTGGGGTATCTACTTACTAGTGGCTTTTTTACTTTATCAAGTAAGCGCTTCTGCGATCAGTCTCTTGGCCTTATTAATATTATTTATGGGTGGCTTTCAATTTTTATGCTTAGGTATTATTGGCAAGTACATTTCTAAAATTTTTACCGAAGATAAACGACGACCTATATATTTGGTGAGAGAAGAGAAGCTTTTTGAAGAAGATGACTAGGATAATTATTTAAAAATGAGTCTGATAATATAAAAGAACAGCCTGCACATGCTTGTGTAGGCTGTTCTTGATTTGAGTGTGTAAATTGTTGGGGAATGGTGATAAGACCTATTCTTCATCTAACATTGGCTGACCTGGTCCGGGTTGGTGATTGGCAATATTGCTTGCCCATTCATAGTCCACCATAATAAATTGCCCGAGATAATCGTTTTTTAATTCTTTAGCAAACTTATCAAGAATGAAGTCTGTAAGCGATGGATGGTAATCAACCATAAGCTGCTCATCTTCTGTAAGATAAAGGAATTTATCTTGATTATCTTTGTGAATAAAGAAGCGGTTAAGTACTTTTCGATTCGGTTCTTGTTGAGCAAATAGGCCATCTGTTAATACTTTTACAACTTCCATTACCTGATCATTAAATCCTCGATCAAAAATCTGGATTTTTTCAATCAGTTGAGGGGCTGAAGTTACAACTCTTAAATGATAATCACTAATATCAATCCCTTCCTCAGCTGTCATTAAGCTAAGACCTTTTAATATTTTTTCGCGATTTTCTTTAAAATTAGGTGCTAAATATATCAAAAGCTTGAGTTTTGGATCATGATAGAGAATTTGAGTTTCTATTTGTCTTTTGGCCCCACATTGATCGCATTCAAAGGCTAGAAGCTGACCTTCTAATAGTTGTTGTTTTAATTCGGGGTGTTTTTGACTATTGATAGCAGTTTCGATGATATGTTCCTGCTTAGCTTGGCATACTGGACACTCTAAGTGGATTGTTTGTGGCATTCAATTGCCTCCTTTATCGGATTAATAATTCTAGTATATCAAAAATGAGGAAAGATGCGAAAGAATCATTAATATAATCTTGTAAGCGATTAACACATTGTCTTAAACTGTGCTATAATAGCTAAAGTAATAGGTATAGAGGGGGGAATATATGAAAAGTTTAATTATTTATGAATCACCTTATGGATCTACCTTAATTTATGCTAGAGCCCTCCAAAGAGTCTTTGACTTTCCGATGGTAGCTTTAAGTGAGGTTGATCGAACTACTTTGAACCACTATGATTTAATTATTGTAGGCACCTTTGTTTTCTCCGGAAGGATTTTTAAGTCGACTTTGATTAATCAGTTGATGAATCGCTACCGCGAACCGAGTTGGGTCTTATTCACTGTGGGCATTTCTACCCCAAATCTTACCAACTTTACGAAACTATTAAAAGAAACCTTTACAGCTAGAGTCTATCAACAATTAGCAACCTTTCATTATCGTGGTCGAATTGCCTCTAAGCGCTTTTCTTTAATGTACTTAGCTTCCAAAAGAATGAAGCGTCAACCAGGCACTAGCCTGGATGATGTGATTTTGGGCCCCGAGGAATGGCATTTGTTGGATTATCATGGAGGAACGGCTGAAAAAGAGGATTTAAAGCAAATAGCGAATATGGTAGAGTATATACGTGAAATTGTACAATACATTGGATAATGGAGGAATCGAATAAGATGGAAGAAGCAAAAAAACGAGTGGGCAAATATGCAGCCTCTTATGTTGAAGATGGTATGGTGGTCGGATTAGGGACTGGCTCAACGGCATATTGGTTTATTGAAGAGCTAGGACGCCGTTTCCAAGCAGGAGAACTCAATAATATTTTAACAGTCTCTACTTCTGATCGCTCTTCTGAACAGGCTTTAAAATTAGGCTTACCCTTAAAAGAAATTGAAGATGTCAATCGCATCGATCTGTTAGTAGATGGAGCGGACGAAACAACTCGTCAATTCGCCGGTATTAAAGGCGGTGGTGGTGCGCTTTTGCATGAAAAAATTATTGCTGAAAACAGTGATAAGATTATTTGGATTATGGATGAGAGTAAATTAGTTAACCAATTAGGGAAATTTCCTCTTCCAGTAGAAGTAGTTCGCTTTGGCTCATGGAAAGTTTATGATGCTTTTAAAAGCGCTGGGATGAAACCAAGCTTTAGAAGAATTGAAGATGACAGGCTTTTCATTACCGATTCCGGCAATTATATCATTGACCTCCATTTAGAAGAGATTCCTAATCCCCAAGTGTTGGCAGCCGAGATTAAGTCTAAGGTTGGAGTAGTTGAGCATGGCCTTTTCTTAAATTATGCCGATATCATTCTGGTTGCCCAAGCTGATGGAGAAATTATTAAAATCGAACGTAGTGGTGAAGTAAATTAGACAATATTAAGGATGATGAAGTATGAGAATGGTAGATTTAATCCATAAAAAACAAGAAAATCAAGCATTGACCCAAGCTGAAATCCAATATATTATTAACGGATTTACTGAGGGAGAAATTCCTGATTACCAAATGGCCGCCTTGAATATGGCAGTTTACTTTAATGGCATGAATGCTAAAGAAGTTAGTTATTTGACCATGGCTATGGTTGAATCAGGCGATCAGATCGATCTCTCTGCTATCAAAGGCATCAAAGTAGATAAACATTCGACCGGAGGTGTTGGAGATACAACCACTCTAGTCCTAGCTCCCTTAGTAGCTTCTTGTGGTGTTCCGGTGGCTAAGATGTCAGGGCGTGGTTTAGGCCATACGGGCGGTACGCTGGATAAACTTGAAACAATCAAGGGCTTTAATTTTGAAATCGCTGAAGCTGCCTTTATTGCTCAAGTAAACCAACACCAAGTGGCCGTGGTCGGACAAACTGGCGATTTAACCCCAGCTGATAAAAAGCTGTATGCTTTAAGAGATGTCACTTCTACTGTCCAGTCTATTCCTTTAATTGCTTCTTCCATTATGTCTAAGAAAATTGCTTCGGGTGCTGATGCAATTGTCCTAGATGTAAAAGTAGGCGATGGCGCCTTTATGAAGACAATCGAGATGGCCGAAGAGTTGGCCAACACCATGGTTGAAATAGGCAATCATTTAGGTCGTAAAACAGTAGCCATCTTATCTAATATGGATCAGCCATTAGGCTTTGCAATTGGTAATACCTTAGAGGTCAATGAAGCTGTGGAAACCTTAAAAGGTAAAGGTCCGCAAGATCTAACGGAGCTTTGTCTGAATCTTGGAGCACAAATGCTCTTGTCTGCTGAGAAAGTAAAAAGTTTGCCAGAAGGTATTGAAATGTTGCAAGCGCAGATTGACTCAGGAGCAGCCTTAGAAAAATTCCGTGAATTTATTGAGATTCAAGGAGGAGATGCTTCATTCATTGATAATCCGGAACAATTAGGTAAAGCCAAGTATCAAATTCCGTATTTAGCTAAAAAATCAGGTGTAGTTAGTCACTGGGTAGCCGATTTAGTGGGTGAAGCAGCGATGGTTTTAGGAGCGGGTCGTGCGGTTAAAGAAGATGAAATTGATCCAGTAGTAGGCATTGTCTTAAAAGCTAAGGTAGGAGATCCTGTTCAAGAAGGAGATCCACTCGCAATCATCCATTCCAATCGGGAAGATATTGATGACTGCTTGAAGCGACTAGACCAAGCTATTCAAATCGCTGATACAGCTAAAGAATTACCTCTAATTTATAAAACAATTGATTAAAATACGCAAGAAGAAGGAAGTTACTATGTCAAATAACAAAACGTTTAAGTATGTTCAAATCGGGATTTATGCTGCTTTAATCATCGCTGCGATTACCTTTATCCGTGTCCCGATGCCATCCGCCATCTCTAATTCTTTTGTTCATCCAGGGAATGCCTTGGTGATTTTAGCAGTTTTACTAATGGGGTTCAAACGTGGTACGGCTGCTGCTTTAATAGGGCTTTTCCTCTTTGATAGCTTGAATGGTTATTTCTATGTCGTTCATTTTACCCTTTTAGAAAACCTCTTGGTTTTGATTATGGTCTCATTCATATATAATAAATTCTTCCATAAAAAGGATAGTATGAGTCATATTGTGACATTAGGAATCGTAGGAGCATTAACTAAGATTGTATTAATCTTTGGTAAGCATATTATCAATCAAATGATCTTAGGAGCCACATCTTCTGCAGCAATTGCGATGGCGATTTCAGCCATGCCAGCCAGTCTTTTTACAGGACTTGTTACAGCAATTTTAGTGCCAGTTTTATATTTCCCTTTAAAGAAAATTTTCCAACGCTATCATACAATTGGTGAGTAAATTTACCACTTGGGGTTCAGTCTTTAAGGCTGAACCTTTTTAATTGGTAAAATTTAATGGCCCTCGACGCTTTAAGTCGAGGGCTTTACTAAATTGTCTTAAACTTTAGCTGGTTCAAGTGCAGGGCTGTTTGTATGGATGGTTTGATATCTCTCTTGCTTGAGGTTTTTAATCGAAATCATAAAGCAGAAGGATATAATATATAGACTGGCTAGGAAAAACATAACTGCACGCATCGCATAGTTTTCTAAAATCATTCCAATGATGAGAGAAGAGAAACCACCGATTGCACGACCAACATTTAAAATGATGTTATTAGCTACTGCTCTGACTTGAAGGGGGTATAAGCGCGTAACCATGGCGCCATAGCCGGCAAACATTCCATTAACAAAGAAGCCCATTAAAGCACCGCCAAGTAAAAGGCTTAAGGCAGAATGGACATAAGTAAAAGCGAAAACCGAGATAGCTGATAGGATGAGGAAAATGCCATAAACTAAACGTGGACCAAACATATCTAGAAAATAACCGAAGACTAACATACCGATCGACATTCCTACAATAGTAGTAATCATCCAAAGGTTAGAGTTACCCAGGCTGATCCCTAATTTACCTTGCATCATAGTTGGTAACCAGTTCATCATTCCAAAGTAACCAGCAATTTGAACAGAAGTCATCACCATTAAAGCAATGGTTTGATGGGCTAGAGCAGGTGTTTTGAAGAGGTCAGAGATTTTACCTGCTTGTTGACGGTCGACTTTCTGGCTACCACGATCAGTGATTTGATCTTCTTTAATCATAAAGTGCATGTAAGCCACTAAGATTAACGGCAGAACACCTAGAGCGAAAAGTCCTCTCCAACCAAAGACGGGTGCAATTAAGCTGGCTAAAACAGCGGATGTAATCGAACCGATTTGTCCCATGACACCATTCAGTGAGGAGATACGACCCATTTTGTTGCTTGGTACAATACCCGCCATGATTGCTAAGGCAACACCGTACTCACCACCAACTCCAATACCAGCTAAGAAGCGTAAAGCTAAAAGGCTATTGATGCTTTGACTAAAGAAGATAAGGGCTGTGGCTGCAGAAAAAATTGCGACGGTCCATTTTAATACTTTATATTTGTTATAGCGGTCTGCTAAGACCCCAAAGACAAGTCCCCCAAACAGCATTCCGAAGTTAGTAATGGTTCCAATCCAACCGGCTTGAGTAGAGGAAATATTCAAATCAGCAATAATAGAGGATAGGGAAAAGGCCAAAAACATCACATTGACATCATCTAAACCAGAGGCAATCATTGAAGTAATGAGGGCACGACGATCATAATTTATAGTTTTCATAACAACTCTCCTTAATAAAAGTTCACGGACTTTTTTAATTAATATTTTGACTTTAGTTAAAAGCTTGACTCCAAGCTTGAGGATCTTTGTACCAATTGGCTAAGCTTTGCTTATGACTTGCAAAATCAGGTTTTTGGGTAACCGTATCGATCAGAGTGGCATAATCACTCAAGGTGACTAGCGGGAAAGATTCTTTAGCAAAATTTTGACGACCGGTATCTAATAAGTAATTAAAGATAGCTAGGGCCCCAATCACTTGACCACCAGCATTTTGAACGGCGTGAGCCGCTTTAATGACGCTCCCACCGGTTGAAATCAAGTCTTCAATCATTAGGACTTTTTGTCCTGGATTTAAGTGGCCTTCAATTTGATTGTGCATGCCGTGTCCTTTAGGACTAGACCGCACATAAATCATTGGTAAGTTTAATTCTTGTGCCAAGAAAGCAGCGTGAGGAATACCAGCAGTAGCTGTACCCGCGATCACTTCGACCTGTGCAAAGTTTTCTTTAACGGCTGCTACCATAGCTTCAATTAAAAGCTGCCGGCTTTGCGGATGGCTAATAATTAGGCGGTTATCACAATAAATGGGTGATTTTAAACCGCTTGACCAGGTAAAAGGGGGATCTAAGCTGATTTTAACTGCTTCAATATCCAAGAGGATATTAGCAATCTTTTCTTTACTGCTGGTTTGATGAACGTTTTCCATGATGACCTCCTATTTTAATAATTTTTGTGCTTCAGCTATTTTTTCAACTATGTCCATGTAAGCCGCTTTTGGATTATCTGCCTGGGTAATTGGACGACCAATCACGAGATAATCACTGAGATTTTTAACAGCAGTTTGGACATCAGCGATACGGTGCTGGTCATCCGTACAATTTATCGTTTGTGGGCGTATTCCTGGTGTAACCGTTAGGAAGTTAGTATGAGTGACCTCTTTGATCGCCTTAGCTTCATGGGGTGAGCAAACTACACCGTCAAGGCCTGCTTGGTGACTTAATTTGGCATAGTGTAAGGTTGAAGTTTCTAAACCGGCAGTAATCAGTTGTTCTTCTTCCACTTGTTGGTTAGAAGTAGAAGTCAGTTGAGTGACTGCAATCAAAAGGGGTTCTTTTTGACCAGAAGGTGTCCCTTGTATCAGACCTTCTTTGGCTGCTTCCATCATTTTAAGTCCACCTGCCGCATGGACATTAACCATGGCTACACCCAATTGAGCGAGAATTCGCATGGATCTCATCACGGTGTTAGGGATGTCATGGAGTTTAAGGTCAAGAAAAACAGCATGACCCTGACTGGAAATGGTTTCTAAAAGTTGAGGGCCTCCCAAATAGAAAACTTCCATGCCTATTTTTATATTATGGGGACCTTGGGGTAAAAGCTTTAAAAAGTCTAAGATTTCTTGATCACTGGCAAAATCAAGCGCAATAATGGGTAGTTGAGGATTGAGTTCCATAAAGTCCACCTTTCTAATAAAAAACGCCTAACCACATATTCGGTTAGGCATAAAAGATATATCCATAAAAGCATGCCCAAAGGCATACTCAGGGTGTGGATCTTCTTTCATGCTTCTCTGAACATGTTTAAAGCGATCGTTTCAAATTGTTAAGAGTATAAAATGAATCAAAGGAATTGTCAATAGGAAAATAAACATTAAAAAAATTATTTGTTAAACGTAAATGATAATGTCTCAAGAGAACACAAATCAAAATGTCCCACTATCCTCTATAATAAATGATGAAAAGGATAGGAGGGAAAATTTAGGTATTTAACAGAAAGAGAATGTTTAAGATTAATGGGATTTGATGATAAGGATATAGATATACTTGAAAAGACCCATCCAAGAAGAAAAAATGCACTTCAAGTATTTTATATAAACAAGCTGGTAATTCAATTGTGGTAGATGTATTGGAAGTCATAGTAAATGAGATAGTTAAACAAGAAAAAATAAAGCTAATGAACAATAAGACCTTCTTGTTTTTTGTTATATATTCAGTATAATTAAAAGTAGGAAAAGTAGGAGGGATCTAATGGATAATTTTATTGAAAATGCAAAGGTAATGGCTAAGGGACAGGTGACGATTCCAAAGGCAGTAAGGGATCTTATGGGAATTGCTCCTGGTGATCGAGTTAGCTTTCTAGTCAATCAAGGAAAGGTTCAAATAATAAACTCTAAGGATTATTTGTTAGCCTATGAAGAAAATATGATAAAAGAAGAAAGCAGAGGGGAAGAAGATGAGTCCTGATGAGATACTAGAACTAATTCATAAGGGAGAAACCATAAATGTTGAATTCAAGGAAGCTAAAAATGACTTGAATAAGGATGTCTTTAACTCTGTCTGTGCCTTTAATAACCGAGATGGTGGTTACATCATCTTAGGGGTAAAAGATAATCGAGAAATGATTGGTGTCAATCCAGGAAAAGTTGATAAGATCATCAAGGATTTTACGACTGCCATCAATAATCCTCAAAAAATAAATCCACCCCTTTATTTAGTTCCCAAAACAATGGATATCGATGGTAAGACCTTAATTTATATCAGAGTACCAAGAGGCTCTCAAGTATGTAGGCATAATGGGCGAATTTGGGACAGGTCACATGAAGGAGATATCAACATCACAGACCAGTCAGAACAGGTTTACAAACTCTATGCTAGAAAGCAAGGGTCTTATTTTGTAAATAAGGTCTATCCCAAGATAGGTTTAGAGCATTTAGATGAAGAAGTCATAAACAAGGCTAGGACAAAAGCCCTAAGTCGTAATCAAAACCACCTATGGGATACCATGGATAATGAAGAACTCTTAAGAAGCACCAATTTAATCTTGCTTGACCCTGAAAGTAACCAAGAGGGGATTACTTTGGCAGGAATCCTTTTATTCGGCAAGGATTCTACTATTATGTCTGTTTTACCTCAACATAAGACAGATGCCATCTTTCGAGTTGTAAATAAAGACCGTTATGATGATCGAGATGTGGTGATAACCAACCTCATTGATTCCTATGATCGACTTTTAGCCTTTGGGCAAAAACATCTAAATGATTTATTTGTTCTAGACGGGACTTTAAATGTTAATGCAAGAGATATGATTTTAAGGGAGATAATATCCAACACCCTAGCCCATAGGGATTATTCTAGTGGCTTTCCAGCCAAGATGATTATAGATGATGAAAAGATTTTAGTTGAAAATAGTAATCTAGCCCATGGTTTAGGTGTTTTGGATATAAAAAGATTTAAACCCTTTCCAAAAAACCCACCTATATCAAAAGTCTTTCGAGAAATTGGAATTGCTGATGAACTAGGCTCTGGTATGAGAAACACCTATAAATACGCAAAACTTTATTCAGGAGCCGAACCTGTTTTTGAAGAAGGAGATATTTTTAAAACCATCATTCCCCTAAAGGAAATTGCCACGAAAAAAGTGGGTGGGGGGACTGTCGTTCACGGTGTCGTTCACGATGTCGTTCACGATGTCGTTCAGTCCAAGGAAGATTTAATAGACTTTATTATAGATAAGATAAGAGCTAACAATAAGATAACAAGAAAAGAAATAGCTGAACAAGCTGGTGTAAGTGAAAAAACCATTGAAAGACGAATAAAAGAAATAGAAAACCTAAGATATATTGGAAGTGGTAATAATGGATATTGGGAATTAGATGAATAAAAACTATTAAGAAAACTCTAGAGTTGTCAAACATATGTTACACAAGGTGCTTCTAAAATGGGCATGCTTATGTCTTAGCGTCTAACAAAAATAAACATTAAAAAAATTAAGTCTTGAAAGTTTCGCTTTTTCGACTGCGTTGGGCAAGAGCGTTGATATCAAGCTGTCTGGCTGTAGCCCAATGGTAACTTTCGCCACTGAGGATTAAATCTGTTTTGCGCAAATCTTCAATTGATTGACACGATAGGAGGAGTAAGGTTCGTTTAAGGGCTGAGGCCCAATCACCTACCCAATCAACGGTCGCATCAACACCTAATTGGTCCACCGAATGCAGAAACTTGCCTGCAATCCCACAACTTTTAGCGCCCAAAGCTAAAGCTTTGACGATGTCTAAAAAGTCGCGGATACCACCCGAAGCTAAAATGTTGATTTGATCTTGAAAATTCAGCGATTCTAGCAAAGCTTCTACACTGGTTTGCCCCCAGTTGGTCAAGCTTGAAAAGTCTAGCTGGTCATTGCGCTGATTTTCAATCTGAACAAAGTTGGTGCCACCACGTCCACCTAGGTCCACCGTTTGGACCCCTAATTCCTTTAGTTCTTGAAGGGTTTCTTGACTCATACCAAAGCCAACTTCTTTAACAATAACAGGCAACCCTAGGTCATCAACGATTTTTTGAATGTTTTCTTTCCAGTTTGAAAAATCACGATCCCCCTCTGGCATTACAACCTCTTGAGCGGTATTTAAATGAATCTGTAAGGCATCGGCTTGAACTAAGTCGACGGCTCTTTTGGCATTTTCCAGATCATGATGGGCTCCCAGGTTGGCTAAGATAAAGCCTTGGGGATTCATTTGACGAATAATGGTAAAGGAATCAGCCACTTGAGGGTCTTTAAGGGCAGCTGAAATAGAGCCGACCGCCATGGTTAAACCAGTACTTGCAGCAACTTGGGCTAAATGCTGATTGTAACTTTTTGTTTTAGGACTGCCACCTGTCATAGCATTTATATAAAAAGGTAAAGAATGTTTTTTACCTGCCCATTGAGTGGATAAATCAATTTGATGGATATGAAGACGACCCAGTGAATGGTGGACAAAACGGACGTCATCAAAGGAATTATTTTTTCTAGTCTTTTGTTGGTCTAAAGCATAACGCAGGTGGTCATCTTTACGATTGGTCGATAAAGAAGAAGTCATTATCTATTCAATCCTTTCTGAGCTTGATTGTGGGGCCACTTGAAGATTTAGGGGCACAATTCCTTGAACTTTCCATTGCTTGAGAATGATCTCCTTGGTATTTATATCATAACCTAAGGCAATACCGCAATCTCCACCACCAGCCCCTGAACTCTTGCTAGCATAGCCATGTTGATTACCAATTTCAATCAGCTGATTTAAAGCAGCCGTTTCAATGGATAGGTTATAAGCCTTACCTAAGCCAAGTAGTAAGTTACGGTAATTACTGATGGCTTGTTGGATTAGGTCTGCTTGATTATTAATTAGTCCATCTTTTAATTGACGAACGACTGCAGGGGCTTGATCTATAAAGGCTTGGAAAGCTTGTGGCTGAGCAGATATTTGGTCTTTTAATTGTTTGACCAAATTGTCGGTAGAAGCCGTATGCTGAGTCCAGCCAATCAGGACTTGCAAGTCTTTAGAAACGGCTAAGTTTTCAATTATTAAATCTGGCCATTCTTGCTTTAATAAAGCCGTAATCGAAGGAGCGTTAGCGATCATTTCTTTTAAAAGCTTGCGATCAGGTGCCATATAATAGGTCCAACCACCAAAAGCGTTAGCAGCGATATCGCCAAAGCTACCAGAAGCTCCTAGACGCAGTTGACTGATAACGGCTAGGCGGTAGAGCCTCTCAGCTGAAAGCTTGATTTTGTGAAAGTTAAGTATAGCTTGGATGGTACCGACTGTTACGGCACCGCTAGAGCCTAGACCGTATTTTTTACCCGAGTCACTTAATAGTTGTGATCGAATGTGTAAATGAAAGTTTCGACTATTAAAGTTCGATTCTTGTAAGAAGGTGTGGGTCACCTTAGCTGCTTCTATCACGTAACGCCACTGGTCCAGTTGATCTTCTTCTAGGGAATAGTCTTCTGCAACTCTCAAGTGCGAATCATCTGTTTCTAAGCAAAGGGGCGCATAGCCTCCTTGATGGTTTTCAATCAGCCAGCCTTTCTTAGTCCTTTGACGGATTGTCAGCTCAAGGTACTGGTCGACCGCAATCAAGATAGCTGCTTGCTTAGGCGCCAAAACAGCGTATTCACCAGCAATATAGAGTTTGCCAGGGATTTTTATGGTTTGAGTTTGTGATGATTGAAGGCAATGCCTAGGATTCATGACGATCCTCCTAATGATTAATAAGCGGAATTGAGAAGGGTTGAGGTCCGGGGCGAGAGACAATAATTGTTTGCGGGTGAAAGTCTTGCCTCAACTTTTCTTGAATGGCAGGAATTTGACTGTAGGGACAGATGATTTTAACATTCGGTCCCGCATCCATGGTAAAGTAGGCAGTTAAGCCAGTCTTTCTCAGTTGGCGAACGGCTTCCATGGCCTTTAAGGATTCCGCTTGAAAGTAGCTAAAGCTTGGATTAGCTGCCAACATGGTTGCGTGCATCTTCATGGCATTATGTTCAGCGATTTGACCGATTTTTTGAATATCTCTAGCCTTAATGGCTGCCTTAATTAATGCTAAATCTTTAGCTACTTCCTCTGCCCATAAAGCGTAGAAAGGGGAAGTTTCAATGGTGTGTTGCATGGCTTGACGGCTGGAAAACTTTTTAGCCTTATGATTGACTACTAAAGCAATCATGCCAATGTCCCAATCGGCATCATCAAAAGCACGAGCAAAACTCGATTGAGAGTCCTCACCTTGTCCTTTTTCCCATTCCACAAAGCCGCCAAATAAAGAGCGAGAGGCAGAGCCTGAACCAAAGCGGGCCATGATTGAAAGTTCTTCTTGAGATAGATTGAGATTTAAGGCCTCATTACAGGCACAGGCTAAAGCAGCAAAGGCTGAGGCCGATGAAGCTAGACCCGCTGCAGTGGGGACGTGGTTGTAACTAATTACTCGTGCTTTTAAATCCGTGTTCTTGATTTGACGAAACGGGTCTAAAAAGCGCGAAATCTTTTGCCGCTCTTGGATAGATTGAGTTTGATCATTTAGGATAAATTGATCCTCGTCATAACTCTTAGAAAAATGCACTTGTGTTTGCGTATAAAAAGCCTCTAGCGTTAAAGAAAGGCTAGAGGTAACTGGCAACATCAAGTCTTGATTGCGTTTGCCCCAATACTTGATTAAAGCAATATTAGTATGGGCTTGAAAATTAGCAATAAAATCTTTAGTCATGATGTGACTCCTTTGCTTGTTCTGCTTTTGAAAGGTTAAGTAGCCATGTTTTTTCTGCACCGGCTTGTTCCATCGATTCAGCAATCATTTGGGCATGAGTTTGATCTTTAGCCAAGGCAATCACGCAACCGCCCATGCCACCACCGGTTAATTTAGCTCCTAAAGCGCCAGCTAACCAAGCGGCATTGACGATGTGGTCAAGGGAAGGGTTGGAAACACCTAATTGGTTGAGATAATAGTGGTTGTAAGTCATTAAACGCCCTAGTTCAAGTGGATCTTTTTTACGAATCGCTAGGAAGGCTTGACGAACAAAAAACCCAATCGTTTCCATAGCGCCATTAACAAAGCTAGCCTTACTTTGTCTTAGTTGGGCAACGTGATTGACAGCTAATTTGGTCTGGCCAACTTGACCGGAATCAGCCACTACTAAATAAGCTTCTAAGCCCAAATCAAAATCACGAGCTTGCTGACTCTTACAGTATATAATAGATCGATTGGAAGAAGTTACTAGGGTATCTATCCCCGATGTTGATTGATGGGCAATCACTTCTGCTTCATTTGTAATCATGCGTAAGTGATAATCCTTGATGGTCTTACCATAATAGTCACAAACTGCTCGAATTAAAGCCACAGAAACAGCTGCTGAAGATCCCATACCACGCTCTTGTGGTATTTCAGATAGAATTTCAATATGAAGTGGTCTTTTGGGTAGTTGTTTGGAGTCTAAGGTTAGTTTTAAAGCCATCTTTAAATTATTTAAATGATCCGGTGCTTGTTCAAAAGCTCCCTTATAATAAGGACAGTCAATGGTTGAATAAGCGTAAGCAGAAGGTGTCACTTGGACTTTTACCTGACAGGGTTTGAAAGGAATGGCAATGGCCGGATAGTCATAAACCACGGCATGTTCACCCATTAAAATAATTTTAGAATGAGCAAATCCAAGGCCCAGCTTATTTTTTTTGCTTGAAGTTGATTTCAAAGAATAATGAGGTTTACCGAATGAATGGTTCATGAACTAGCTCCTTTCTGTAAAAGATATATATTAATGGTAGCGCTTATGCTAAAATAAGAGCCAAATTAACCATTAAAAAATACTGTTTCATTGGAGTATTTTAACACATATTACAAGAAGTTTGTATTAATTCATTATGAGACTTCAGTAGGAGGAAGATATGTATTTTGCAATGAATGATTATTATGCCACCTATAATCGTAAAGAATGGCAAGCTTTCCAATCGGAAAATTTAGAGATTTTACCGATTGATGAGCTGGCTAGTTTAGTGTCGCTCCAAGACCGTTTGACGCAAACAGATGTTAGAGAAATTTATGGTCCGTTATTACATTATATTGAAGCAGATTTTCAACATACCATGAAATACAATATGGCTAAACAGGAATTTTTTGCCATGGGGGAAGTGGACCCATTTGCATACCGCAAGGTGCCTTTCATCATTGGAATTTCAGGTTCAGTAGCTGTTGGCAAATCAACGACGGCTCGTTTGCTCCATCAATTGCTAAGTGAGACCTTCCCTAAACGGAAAGTGGAGTTAATCACTACCGATGGTTTTCTCTATCCAAATGAGGTTCTAGAACAAAGAGGGATGCTACACCGTAAAGGTTTTCCAGAGTCCTATGATATGTCCTTACTCTTAGAATTTATGACTCATATTAAGACGCAGACTTCTCCTTTCTCAGTACCGACCTATTCCCATCTATGTTATGACATTGTCAAAGGTCAGTATCAAATCATCAATAATCCGGACATTTTAATTGTGGAAGGGATTAATGTTTTGCAACTTCCTTCCAATCAACAAATCTATGTCAGTGATTTCTTTGATTTTTCGATCTATATGGATGCTGAACAAGAACTAATCCATAAGTGGTTTGTTGAGCGATTCTTGGTTCACTTACAAATGGCGAAAACAGATTCTTCTAATTATTATCATAAAATGAGTAATATGAGTCGAGAAGAAGCCATCGCTTATGCAGATAATGTTTGGTTTACCATCAACTTGCCTAACTTAATCCAACATATTAAGCCAACTCGTTCACGAGCGGATGTGGTCTTGCATAAGTCGGTTAATCACTATATTGACCATATTCACGTTAAAAAATACTAAAACTTATCTTTTGGCCGAATAGATTTAAAAGGCGAACAAAAAGGATAAATTCCGAATAAAAACTTGTAAAAACATACTTTCATTCGCTGAAGCATGATAGAATAAACGCAAGAGATAAAATTTAGGAGGAATACAATGGTAGAAGTAAGAAGACCTGAAGCTATGGAACGTATTTCAAGCCCAGAGATGGCTGAGAAATTTATTGAAGAACAAATTTCCTTAATCAGAGAACAAGTAGGCGACAAGAAAGTTCTATTAGCATTATCGGGAGGCGTGGATTCCTCTGTAGTAGCTGCATTATTAATTAAAGCCATTGGCAAACAATTAATCTGTGTCCATGTCAATCATGGCTTATTGCGTAAAGGCGAGCCAGAACAAGTGGTTGAAGTCTTTAAAAACCAAATGGATGCCAACTTAATTTATTCAGATAGTGTGGAGCGCTTCTTAACGAAATTAGAAGGCGTAACTGATCCTGAAGAAAAACGGATGATTATCGGTAATGAATTTATCGAAGTTTTTGCTGAAGAAGCGCGCAAGTTAGAAGGCGTAGACTTCTTAGCTCAAGGAACTATCTGGCCCGATATTTTAGAAAGTGAAGACGGCATCAAAGCTCACCACAATGCGGGGGGTTTACCAGAAGACATGAACTTTGAATTAGTAGAACCTGTGCGGATTCTCTTCAAGGATGAAGTGCGTATAGTTGGTGAAACTTTGGGACTCCCTCATGAGATGGTCTACCGTCAACCCTTCCCAGGACCAGGTTTAGGCGTTCGTTGTTTGGGCGAAATTACTCGTGACCGTTTAGAAGCAGTCAGAGAATCAGATGCAATTTTACGCGAAGAATTTGCTAAGAACGGTCTGGCTGAAAAAGTATGGCAGTATTTTACCGTGGTACCTGATTTTAAATCAACTGGTATCAAAGACGGTAAGCGTACTTACGATTGGCCAGTCATTGTGCGTGCTGTCAATACCAAAGATGCAATGACAGCAACCGTCGAAAACATTCCATTCGATCTTATGCAACAGATTGTTGATCGCATTACCCACGAAGTGCCAGGTGTGAGTCGTGTACTTTATGACTTCACACCAAAACCGACAGGAACGATTGAGTGGGAATAGGTCCCGAGATTTTGTAACCCTTGATTTTACTAACTACTCTAAGGGTACGAGTGGTTCATGATACTGTTTTGATGCTATAAATAGTGGCTAACCACTGGGAATAAAGAATAATAGAAGAAAATAAAAGACTAGTTAAAGAACAAACCCCTGATTGAGGTAAGAGGCGAGTTAGTAACTAGTCTTTTGATTTTGGCTCTATGTCAAATAGGGTTATGCTATCTAAGGAGATTAAGCAATTAACGGTTGCTTGGTCTCCTTTTCTTTTCTTCCTGACACATATAATCTTGATATTAAAAGAATTCTAT
>NZ_JBNUPK010000004.1:0-172200 GCF_050409465.1 Facklamia sp. P12950 | reverse complement strand
CTCCTTTGTCGCCTTTTTCGCCTGGATCTCCTTTGTCGCCTTTTTCGCCTGGATCCCCTTTTTCGCCTTTTTCGCCATCTTTTACAGTAATTATAGTAGGAGTTTCACCTGGATTGGTAATCGTAATGGTATGAGTACCATCGCCATTATCTACGACTTCTGCAGTTGGTGATTTTCCATTTTGTCCATTTTGACCATTTTGTCCATCTGGTATAAAGATAGTTTTATCAGATTCATAGTCATCAGTGTTTGGATTGTAAATTTTAATTGTAACATAATTACCATTTCGCCCATCTTCTTCACCCGGAGTAATTTCCACAATTGGTTGGGATGGTAAAAGCGGCTTTTCAGGATCAGCAGGTTTTTCAGGCCCTGGTATCACGGTAGACGTTCCATTATTATAATGAATCTCTACCCCACCGTCTTCTTTTTTAGTCGTTTTAGTAATCGTTACGAAATTATATTGGAAAATGTCTGGTCTGGCTTCTTGGATCGTCTCACGTGAAACTTCTTGCCAATATTTTCCATTTATTTCTACAAAGTTTTCATAAAAACTTCCATCTGAGTGTGTTGGTATTTCCTCTGGGTTAACATGCTTATATAAAACACGATATCTACCAGATCGACCCTCTTGAATCTTTTTGATAGTTCCAGGAGCTAAGTCTTTATTATATTGGAACTCAGAACCAAAACCTTCATCTTCAACTGTCATCTCATAAAGTTCATCTTTGACACTCGGATTAGGATCGGGTTCAGGCGTTGGAGTTTCGTCTTTTTGATACACATAGGTTATTTCAATTGTCTTCTCTGGTTTATAACTTCCTGTAGCAGGGCTACCATCCTCATTATATTTTGGATTGTTAATTAAATTTTTTATCTCAACAAGTTGATAGCCCTCTTTATCTTGTTTTTGCGTTCGATAAAACTCGTTCCATTTACCAGTTTGAGCCGACTTATCATCTTTTAAATCAATCACAATCGAACCGTCTGATTTTTTTGTTTGATAAATATGATGTTCTATGAATGATCCGGTTTCTTCTGTACTTTCACCTGTAGAGGATACACTTGTTTTGCCTATAAATGAACCACCCTGATCAATAGGGTTACCGCTTGGATTAGAGTCCTTATGAAGATAAGTGGTTACTCTTGGTTTTTCAAGTACATCAGAAGCACCTGGCGCATCCTCTACAAAGGTCATAGTGACTATGTAACGTTCATTTGCTAACATTGTTCCTAAATGGATACGGCTTTTATTGCCGTCATTCAAAATGTTACCTTTTTCTTTAGTTACCCTATAATTCTCACTATCGCCATTAAGGTCAGGGATTAGGCTATCGCGCATAATTTGAGAAGGATAGGCTGAATTATTTGATTTCTTAGGTTTCACTTTGTGAACTTCCAACGAATCAGGGTCAATATGGAATTTATCAGCTAAAAGTCGAATATCTGAATACCTTCCAACTTCTTCCCCACCATTGTTTAGATAAATAGTATATTTAAATAACTTCCGACCCTCTGAATCTTTCCCTAATTCACTAATTGCTTGAACTACTTTTTTATTCTTATTATTTCCATAATCCACAATTATATCTTGACTCTTGGTTTGATTTCCAATAATTACTGTAACAGGATACGATTTCTTATCAACTACAGCTGTATCTCGATTGGCCACCAGTTGATCATTAAAAGATCCTTTTATATCCTTGTTATGATCCACATATTGAGTGAATATGTAACGAGTGGTATTGGATTCCGGATCATAAAATGCTTGTGCAATTAAATTGCCTTGACTATCTAGCAAATGAACACTATTTCGAGGTACATCTATGCCTCCAGGTAATACATATTCGCCGTAGTTAACATCAAAAAAATCGCCTGCTTTAATAGCATTGTCTAATTGGTACTTACCAGTAAACGCAATTTTCCCCTGTGAAGTCGGTTGCAATTCATTTGGGTTATTCCCACCAAGTATTTTAAATTGCAAATCACTAAATTGGATTAAATCCTTTACATCTCTTCCTGTAGCATTTTGGATAGCAAACATTTGAAAGCCAGAGTGTTTTTCAGCATAATCAATCCCAGCTTGAGTAATTTTCTCCATCAAAACTTCTGCGGACGCATTTTGAAGGGTCTCTTTATCAACGCCTGAAAGGATTCCTTCAATTTCTTCAGCACTGTATATCTCTGCTAATTGTTGACGGATCACCGCCTCGCGATCAATTTCACCATCAATTAATTGATGAAGTTCACTTAAGTGACCATCTGATTCTGCCAAACTTTTTTCTTCTGAATTAACGATGGAGTCTGACTCATTGACTACACTTTCTTCAATCACAGCGGCTTCTTCATCAATGATTAGCTCTTCCTCTGAAACTATTTCTTCTTCAGTAGATATAGATTCTTCAGTAGAACTCTCAGTTGTCTCTTCAACTAAGCTGCCGACTGTTTCTGGAATAGAAGTTGAGACGCTCTCCTGCTCTACTGTTTTCTCATCAGTTGATGATTCCACACTCATTTCGGTACTGTTAGTCTCTGCTAACACTTCTTCACTATGAATCTCGTTAGAATCAACTGATTCTACAGTTTCTACAATTGCTGTTGATAAACTCTGATCAACAGCCGATATTTCTGCATCATCAATTTTAATGACTGCAGGGGTTTCAACTTGTTTTTTTACCTCAACCGGCTTACTTAAAGGTTGAATACCTTGCTCCTTATCATCATATCCTAATTCTTCAATTTGGGAAGTTTCCGTAGTGTTTTCTGCTGCTAAAACACTATTCGAACCCAAAAAGAACATACTTGAAATAGCAACGGATGCTAAGCCTGCACTATATTTTCTTAAACTATAGATTTTTTTCTTTCTAGCATTTTTCTTTTGTAACTCTGTAACGTTATTCTTTCCTAACATATTATTCCTCCTTAAAATATAAAATTAAATAATTTATGTAATCTTATTTTACTCCAAGCATTTGATAAAGTCCATATCATTATACTGAATAAAAAATAATGTCTCTAAAACATTGAACAACACCGAACTTTTTTAATTTAAGAGAAGAAAAAATCGTCGGATACTTTCCCAAAGTCTTATGTTGCGATTGGATAAATGATAAAGACGCGCCTCTCAAATAAGTAAAATACATTACTTTAAGCGCCCTAACTAGTCCAATCTATCAACCACTTCCAGTCGATAAATCTTTTATGAATGTGCGAACGACTGACTTCGTTAAAAGACTCTTTCGTCCTAATTCTCAAACTGCTGAATTAACAAGAACGATGATTGAATCTGCTTATCAAACCAATGTGATTGCCGATCACTCAAAAACTAATAATCAGACCCTACTCACTCATACAGCCACCCTCTTCTTTTGCTGGCTTCTTAGGCAGACTTTATCAAACCAAAAGACCCCCAACCGTTAGACAAAAAGCTAACGGTTGGGGGTCGGTTCCTATTTGCTAGACATAAAACTTATTGATCAGATCGAGCATAGGCATTCTTCATGCCATTGGAAGCAATATCTAATACCTTTTTAAGCGTCTGATGTGTTTCTTCTTGTAACATAGCGACCAGTTTATGATTGGCTTGCTCACATACTTGCTGACTTTGAGAGCTAGGGCTTGTTGCAAGTTTTTGATCATAGGCTTTAATGATTGCTAAAGCTTGATGGTCCACCTTGGACTGATAAGACTCTATCACTGTTTGCGTTTGATAATAATGCGCGTCCGCTAAAGCAGCAATCATTCTAGCAGACCAATACAGACTGTCCGTTGTGATTTGATCATCCGTCTGACTAAGATAGGCTGGAAATTCACTCGCTTGAGGATATAGAGGAATCATGGCGTTAAAGACATTTGATCCAAAAGCCATCCATTGTAGACTGCGATTGTTTTCCGGTATATAAGGCCGAATTTGAGTTAGACCTAAAAAATTATTGCGATTGATTCCAATTGTCCGGTAAGCGCCTCGCATTTCGCTTGAGCCCTTAGTAAGATATGGATCATACGGGGTTCCTTGGTAATGATTGGAAAGGATCTCTTTTATTTCTTGGACAGTAATTTTATGTTCAGGCACAAAGGACCATGGGATATCAAAGGATTGTGGTGTGTAATCTGCCTCTGAGCCTTCCCACTTATAAGTTGTTGGATTGAAAAAGCGTCCCATTACCCAAGCTCGTGGCGTGTTATATACTAAATCTGCGCCAGTTCTTGAGCCAAAGGCCAAACGTGGCTGAAATGGACCATCTTTTGATAAATCTAAGTGATTTTCTTGAATAAACTCTTTTAAATCAGCTGAACACATATGCTCTTTTTGTTGACCGAATGCATCTTCTAAATCAAAGGAATCTATTCCAAATTGATTAGGCATCACTACATAGGAATCATCTGGTACCCGTTTAGCTAACCAATGATGACCCCCTATTGTTTCCAACCACCAAATTTCATCGACATCTTGAAAAGCAATCCCATTCATCTCGGAAGTGCCGTATTCTTCTAACAAACTTGCCAACCGCTTTACCCCTTCACGAGCAGACCGTATAAAAGGTAAGACGAGCGATACCATATCTTCTTCTGAGATACCTCCAGGAATTTCTGCTTGATAACTATCGCTCCCCTGCTCACCCCTAGCTTCTTGGTAGCTTACCAATGGGTCAGCAGCTAACACTCGCGCATTGGAAGTGATCGTTTCGGTCGCAGTCATGGCAACATTTGCGGCATTGACCCCACACGCTCCCCAAACTCCCTGGTCTCCTACAGCATCAGGGGTCATACTATAAGCTAATGGGTCACTTGGCAACTCAATTTCTAAGTGAGCTAACACCGACCGATAGTGAGACGGATGTCCTTGACTATCGACTTTGACCATTTTTTTAACATTAAATTGTCCCGAAACAGAGTCTTCGTTTCGTGCGACAAGCGTTGACCCATCATAAGAGGCTTTTTTACCTACTAAAATTGTTGTACATCCCATATTAATCCCTCACTTTCATACTCCTATCTTATGCTTCTTACTTCTAAAAATAAAGTCTGAATAATGTATTTATTCTTAAGTATTAAAAAACTCCTCATTAGTTAGGTCGCTGGCTAACTAATGAAGAGCTTATTACAGTGCTATTTTTAGCTTTTAATCTTATCGGAATATATTTTATCAATAAAAACTGCTATGGCATTATCTCCTGAAACATTCGCTGCAGTACCAAAAGAGTCTTGAGTTAAATACAGCGAAATCATTAATTGTTGCATAGCATCTCCAACAATTCCTACCATTGGTAAGAATGGTACAGCTGACATAATAGCTCCTCCAGGTGCTCCTGGAGCTGCTACCATCGCAATACCTAACATGCAGATAAAGCCAAAAATTACACTAAAGCTGTGCGGAAGATCATACATTAATAATAAGGCTGTCGCACAGGAAGTAATAGTAATCATCGAACCTGCTAAATGAATAGTTGCACATAGAGGGACAACGAAATTACGAATTTCTTCAGATACACCATTATTTTCTGCACAATCTAAGTTCACCGGAATAGTTGCAGCAGATGACTGGGTCCCAACTGCCGTCATATAACCTGGAATTTGATTTTTAATGAGTCGTAATGGGTTTTTTCCAGCATAGCTTCCTGCACCAATGAATAATAAACTAACATAAAGTAAATGCATAATGATGACAATAACGAATACTTTCCAGAAGATAGATAGTACTGCAAATACCGATCCAGAATAAGACATATTTGCAAAATTTCCTAGAATATAAATTGGCAACAAGGGAATAATTACCGTTTCTAATACTTTAACTACCACTTCTTCAAACTCAACAGTCAATTGGTAAAGTACCTGTCCAGAATTTCGATTAGCCCGTAACCACGAAATAACAAGCCCCATCATAAAAGCCAGCACAACCGCTGTTGTAACTTCTAAAATAGGCGTTATCGGAACCGTAAAGAATGGAGTAGCTCCTTCTCCTGCTTCAGTAATCTTATTGACTAAATCACTGGTAATAAAACTAGGGAAAATACTTGTTGCCACAAAGTAAGCAAAAGTCCCCCCTATAAGGGTTGATCCATAAGCTGTTAAAGCTGTCATACCTAGTAATTTGCCTGCTCCTTCTGTAAGATCTGCAATTCCTTTAGTTACTAAACCAATAATCATTAAAGGAATAAAGAAACCTAAAAAGGCTGAAAACAGGCTAGATAAAGTAACTAAAATTCTAATAAACCATTCAGGAACAAATGGCAAACGCCCAATCAAAATACCCATTGCAATAGCTATCAGCAACCGACCGACTAAACCCGTTTTGATTTTAATTCTGTCATTTTTATTCTCTGACATTTTTTCCCCTCCATTTGGAATTTTTTAGCAAACTCGAGTTATTACTATGCTTATATTATACACGAAAAAAAGTTATATGAAAGCGTTTTTTAAATTATCTTATTTTTTAACTGTATTTTGCTGAATAGTAATAATTGTAGCTCTTTTTAAGAAATTTTATTTTAAAAACAGTAATAAAATACTCTTTTTAAAATGTTTCCTATCTCATAAAATTCTTTAAATTATTTTCGCTATTGACACGAACATCCGTTCGTATTAAACTGTTGCTTACAGGAGGAATTTGTAATGACTATTATTGATTATAGCCGTGAACCTAAATCTGATATTGCTTTTATCGATATGAAATCCTTCTATGCGAGCGTAGAGTGTGTTGAGCGTGGCTTGCATCCTCTAAGAACAAGCCTTTGTGTCATGAGTCAAACAGACACTTCTCAAGGTCTGATTTTGGCTTCTTCTCCCATTTTTAAGCAAGTTTTTGGGCGTAGCAATGTGGGACGAACTTATGATTTACCCTTCTCTCTTCATAATCGACGATTCAACTATCGCAACGCTCGACGTAATGGCTTACGAACGGATCCTGCCTATGTTCGTTATATTGAATCTTGGGCCAAACGTTCATTATTTGTGCCACCCAGGATGGACCTTTATATTAAAAAGAATATCGACATTTTAAAGCTGTTAACCCAGTATGCTTCTGAAGAAGATATTCTCCCCTATTCAATTGATGAAAGCTTTATTGATTTAACGCATGTTTTGAACTACTTTATTCCTGATCGTCAGGTGTCACGTCGAGACAAATTAGAAATGTTAGCTAGTAAAATTCAACTGGATATCTGGCGTAAAACAGGAATCGCTTCAACCATTGGTCTTTCTAATGCCAATCCTTTATTGGCTAAGCTCGCTTTAGATAACGAGGCTAAAAAGAAGCCGACCATGCGAGCAAATTGGTCCTATGAAGATGTTGCAAGCAAAGTATGGGCCATTCCAAATTTAACTGATTTTTGGGGGATTGGTAAGCGCACAGCCAAACGACTCAATCAGTTAGGGATTCATTCCATTTATGATCTAGCCCATGCTAATCCTGAACAATTAAAAAAGGAGTTCGGTGTAATTGGCTTGCAATTATTCTTTCATGCTAATGGGGTCGACGAAAGTAAAGTTAGTGAGCCTTATCGTCCGAAGTCTAAAGCTATCGGTAATTCGCAAATTTTACCCCATGATTATACTCAGCAAGCAGATATTGAATTGCTTTTGAGTGAAATGGCAGAACAAGTGGCCATTCGTTTAAGACGGGCTGGCAAAAAAGCACAGCTGGTCTCTGTCTCTGTCGGTTATTCCAAAGCAGTTGACCTATCTCCTCTTCGAGCTCAAACCAAAATCGATCCTAGCCAGCAAACAAAAGTCTTAACAGCCACTGTGATTGAGCTCTTTCGCTCTAAATATAAAAACGGACCCGTTCGCCATATTGGTGTTCGTTATTCGGGCTTGGTAGAAGAAAACATCCATTACTTTTCGCTTTTTGAAGAGCCAAGACAAATATCAAAAGAAGAGCGCCTCGATAAAACAGTAGATGCTATTCGAAAACGTTTTGGCTACGTCTCTGTTTTAAAAGCTAGCGCCTTACTAGAAAGTTCTCGTTCCATTGCTCGAAGCAAGTTGATGGGTGGTCATGCAGCAGGCGGAGCAGGCGGATTGGATGGTTTAGAATGAGTGTAGATCGGTCTTACTTATCATCTAAAGCTGCACGTCAATATCAAGATCGCAAAATGGCTAAATGGATGGGCTTTTTCTTATCAGAACATAGCTCTGCTCTGTCACACAGCTTTACTGACTCAAGCCCGGCCAGACTGTCTCCTAAGGAGAAATTTCTTTTACTCAGCCAAGCCTATGTTCAAAAACTCTCCATTAGCCTTATTTATCAAGGCAATCATCCAAATAAGGCCCACCAATCATTTACCGGCACTCTTAAAGAGCTAAATCTAGACCATTGTGCGATTGAAGACCCCCTTTCTAGAAACTATCTCCTTTTAGCTTTTGAACAAATTATCGATATTACACTTGCTGAGGAGGTGGAATAATGAAAACCAATGACTACCACCATAATCAAACACAATTTGATTATTTCAGTGAAAATTATCAACGATTTCAAGAGGATTTCTATCGTTATTCTAAGCTGAAAGTTCCTCTTGCTTTTCTAGAGGATGAGTTATTACGAATGATGTCGGCATCAACCATTAATTATTTTCGTATCCCTCAAAAACACAGTCTCGACCAACGTACTCACACTTTTGTTTTCAAGGTGCGTACCGATAAGCGCAACCATTTAATTCGCATTTACCAATATCAGTATCATTATGTTGATTAAAGTTCTACCCTCAATCCCAGCCTATCAAGCTAGGATTTTAGTGCTATCCATCTTTCTATTCAAAAAGCCCACTCATTTGAGTGAGCTTTTTTCTAAGCTTGATTAGCAAACTGACTTTAATAGCCGTCTGCATAACATCCATTAGCTACTTAAAGCAAATCATGTTTCCTTTTTCACTAATATTACCATTCTTCATCAACAAGATAATATCGGCATTACAAATGGTCGATAAGCGGTAAGGCATTACGAAGGAGGTCCCCCTCCCTTACCTTATCCATACCTTCTTCATTTAATCTTTCTAAAAAACTATCGACTGAAGAACGTACTTCATCCAATGCTAAGATGGCTGGATTAAAGAGCACAGCTCGATCAATGGTATCCATTGCTTTTGAAGCAGGGAAATATTATTAGCTTCTTCATTTATTTCCTTATGTAGCAAGATAAAAACTCGATTAAAAAGGGGGCTTCACCTTTCAATCGAGTTCCTTAGATCAATTAATTACTAATGGTTAATGGTATCTATTTTTGTGTGGACTTTCATAGGAAAAGAAGGTGAATCCTTCACCAATCACTTGTTGAACGTCTGAAATAGTGACGAAGGCTTTGGGGTCAATTTGAGTCACTAATCTTTGTAATTGAACAACCTGATTACGATTCACTATTGCCAGTAAGACTTCCCTTTCTTGCTTAGAATAGTAACCATATGCCCTAAATACAGTGATACCTCGCACCATCTCTTTAATTACTATATCCGCAATTTCTTCTTTCTTAGAGGAGAATATCATCACGGACTTTCGACGGTTGACCCCATCTGTCACAAAGTTTACGGTCTGACTCGCAATAAACATCATCATGATCGTCACAATCGTCATATCTACTCCAATAATGAAGCTGGAAGCCAAAATAACTAGCATATCACACATTAACAAACCAGCAGAGAAACTGATTCCTAGATACTGCTGCATAATCATTGCGACAATGTCCGTACCAGCAGTCGTCCCGTTGCCTCTAAGAACTAAACCAATACCTGCTCCTAAAAGAACTCCACCCGCTACAGCTGGAATAATAATATTAGTTGCAATATAAGGGGCTGGTTGGATAACATTTAAACAAAAACTTAAACAAGTTGAAGCATAAATTGTATAAAGCAAGGTTCGCCTACTTAGATATTTCCATCCAACCACTAATAAAATGGCATTAACGATGAAGTTGCTTGTACCGGTTGGTATTTTAAGTAAATAATAGGCCAACATAGAAACACCCGTTACACCACCGTTACCAAAATGATTAGGAATGAGGAAATAATTAACCCCATAGGCATAAACAATGCAACCTAAAGTCATTATCAAAACAGAATAAAGAATCCCTTTCGGTGTTATTTCAAAATAGTCCATTACTTTTTTTACCATTGCCACCACTCCTTTACTATCAAGGATATTATACCCTTTTTTGACAAGAATGTAATCACTTTCAAGTAGGTTTTTAAAATCTTAGTAAATTATAATCAATCATTAATTTATTTTATTGTTTCAATAGTTATTGACAGCGCTGAGTTACCATTCCTAATAATTTGCAAAAGTAATGATGGTATATTTTTTCTCTTGTTAAGACTTTTATTTAAGTTAAAAACAATAAATTTTTATACAACAAATTTAATTATTTATATTTTTTAAAAAAAGAATTGTTATATCTGATTTTTTTGTATATACTATTAACAATAAATTTTTGAAAGATGGTTGGTGTTGATGTGTGCAAAGAATAAGTTGAGTGTGATAGCAGTAAGTTTAATGATAATGGTAAGTTCTCTCTTTAATTTTGATGTTAATGCCCATGCAAGTACTTCAATAAAGGAAACAGCTAATGTTAATGATAATGTTGTAATGGATTTTTATAAAGAAAATTCAGAGTATTTTGACACTTCGGAAAATGGTGATGAGACAGTTGTAACTATCACAGATGATAAACTTATAAAGTATTTTAATGATCTAGGAATAGATACTTCTAAATTTTCAAATGATAGTACTAGCATGTTAAGAAGACAAAGTAACGGGGTAACAAAGTTGGTATGGCATGGAAAAGCATCAAAAGGTAATGTGGATGTATATATAAGTGTGTCAACGTTTAGTATTCTAGGTGGAGCTGGTACGGGAGTTGCAACAAGATTTATACTTATGTTGTTACCACCACAATTTAAACTTGCAGCAGCGGCTATAGATGGAGCTATTGGTGCTATCGGTTTTTCTGACTATGCAAGAGTATTTGTTGTAAGAGGATTTCGTTATCAATACAATTATTTACAATAATCGTAACTTAAAAGGATCATTAGGTGAATTTTATGAAGAAACTAAGCAAAATAATAAATGAGTTACTTTTTGTAGGAGTATATATTTTGGTAAGCGTATTAATATCATTTTTCCAAGGGAAATTAACGATTTCATATTTTTTTGATAACTTATTGTATAGAATAATAGGATTTGTGTTTGTGTATTCATTATTTTATTTTGTAGATAAAAAACATAGAAAGGAAAATAATTATGAAAAAAAATAATTATATAAAATCAATATTAATTCTAACTATATTTTTAGGTCTATCAACTATATCTGTTTCTGCTGAGGAAAACGATCTAACAAAAGAGGATTATATAACTACATAATCTGTTTCTGTTGAAGATAATGATCTAACAAAAGAGGATTATATAACTACATAATCTGTTTCTACTGAAGATACAGATGTAACAAAAGAGGATTATATATTCAGGTCGAAAGTTTGGCCTCCGCGTACTCTTTTTGTAGAAGTATGGAAAGTGGTACCAACTGACCCGGGTCCGGTCCCTAGATCCTATAAACAATGGTATGTAGAGTATAAGAACGGCATAAAATATGAAGGATATATATCATGGACAGGTGCTAAAAAAATATATACTGTCGCTCCTGTTAAATTACAATTTTTATTTAGAGGTATCATAAGATTAGCAAAAATTTAGCAATACTAAAAAGCAAGATAAATTATTAATTTAATTCATCTTGCTTTTTTAATATTTATTTTTTCAAAAAATGGCTTTTCGAATTGACACTATATTAAATAGCTTTATTTTCGGTGTTACGACAAACTTCTTTTGTCATTTTTCCCTTTTAATAAATGTATCATAAGCTAATCATTCGTCTTAATCCACTTTTTTAGTTTTACATAATTAGTTTATTTGTTGGAAAAGCCCGCTTACATCGTTGACATCGATAGTAAAAAGGATTCCCTTACCCGGTTGGTCAATATCCATGGCTTTAGAAACTTTTTCAATGATTTCAGGCACTTTTTGTGTCTCAACAATCATTAAGACAAGCTCTTTTTCCGGTTCAATTTGAACATTAAAAATCTTAGGAGCTTTCTTCGAACCTAGTCCTCGACCATGGAGGATAGTTGCTCCACCTGCTCCTTCTTCACGAGCAGTTTCCACTACTTCATCCCCTGAATCACGATCAACAATTGTAGCTACTAATTGATACTTACTCATTTCTTGACCTCCCTCATTAAATTCATGCATTAACTGGTGACTGCCATAGACACTACTTGTATTAATTGAAAAGAGAATGCCCTTTCCTTTTTTAGGTAATTCACACTTTTCGGTTAAGACTTGATGAATTCTTTCTTCATTTGAATGATCAACCAACATCAATAAGGCTTCACGCTTGGAATCATTCAAACCTAATAAATCTAAGAAAGGATTGGCAACTGTTCCTTCTGCTTGAAAGATCGTTCCACCGGTGGCTCCTGCCAGGCGTGCCTGCTCAAGGTAATAGGAGGCTGTACCCTTCTTAACAATTGCAAAAAATAAGACTGTCTGCATAAATACCCTCCTATGCTATTTTTTCTTGTTTTAATTTCCACTTATAGATGATTCCGAGTAATAATATCATGACGATTGGCGCCATTGCAACCGTTGCGATGACACCAAAGCCATCCGTTACCACATCTGCCGTTGGAATCCGATCCGCTGCCCCTTGTGCAAAGGACAGGATGAAAGTTGCCGTCATTGGTCCGGAAGCTACGCCTCCCGCATCAAAAGCAATCCCTCCAAATAAATCATCTACAAAAAAGGATAAACAGATGGCTAAAAGAAAGCCAGGTAATAAATAATACCAGATTTGAATACTAGGCACTAGGATACGAACCAGTGACCCACTGACAGCTAGGCCTACTCCAATAGATAGAAAGACAAGTAAAAGTTTATTCTTAATAAAACCACCCGTTACCGCTTCAACTTGGTCTCCCAATACGTGAACGGCTGGCTCAGCCAAAACAATCACCAAGCCCATAATCAAACCAATTACGGGTAACCATGCCTGATAGTCACGCGCTAACATATTACCTAGAAAACGCCCCATATCCATAAAGCCTTGATTGACACCTATTAGAAAGAGAACCAGTCCAATCAAAGTGTAAGTAACCCCTTTGATAATCCGTTTGAGTTCACGCTTTTTGAGCTTAAATTGTTTCCAATTCATAATCGCAAACAAAATGGCTAAGGGAGCGAGGGCCATTAAAGACTCAAGCAAGGTGTGTCCAATAGCCAAAAAGAATGGGGCAATAATTCCCTCCGTATAACGATAAACTTCTGCTTGCCCTTGGAAACTTACTCCTGTAATAACTGATAATAAAATAACTGCTAAAATTGGCCCGACACTCATGGCACCTACTAAACCAAAAGAATCTTCCTCAGCCATGTGCCCCCCTTTACGAGATGAAACAGCCGCTGACAATGCTAAGATAAAAGGTGTGGTTAAGGCACCTGTCGTGGCACCTGACGCATCGAAAGCAATGGCTATAAAATCATTAGAAACCAATAAGGCCATTAAGGCGATCAACCCATAAGCAATTAAGAAAAAATACTTAATCGAAAAGGAAGACAAAATCCGCACGATACCAAAAGCAATTAAGAAGCCGACACCAAGTGAGACCATTGCAACAATCACCGTTGAAGTAAGAGCTCCTCCCATCGCATCAGCCACCTGTTGGCCTAAAATAAGTAAATCAGGTTCTGCGACCGTGACCGAAAAACCAATTACAAAGGCTAGCCCTGTAATGGCCCAAATATTGGGAGCATCTGCTACACTTTTCCCCATCAAATCTCCTATAGGACTCATACCAACTTCCACACCAAATAAGAAGATCGTTAAACCTATAATTAAAAAGACAGCCCCTATTAAAAAACGAATCATCATATCTGCCGACACATTGACCATGGTCAATGAAATGATCACAACTATAAGTATAATAGGCAGTACAGAAGCTAACACTTCTTTTAATTTATCGACTAATAAATCCATAACATTCCTCCTTCATAAATATTATTTCTCCTTCATCATACCATAGCTTAGCTTGACTTTTGCTTAAATCTTTATCACCATTCATTCCGTTCATCTTTTACTTGCATTTTTACCTTCATACCTTGACTTAAAAGTGTATGACTCGTATAATACACTTAAACAAGCTGTATTATGATTGTGGGACACATCTTGGAATATAATAAAGCTTTAATGGAGGTAAAATAATGAAACTTGCACCCAATCTACCCATCTATACCCAAATTATTACTTGGGTAAAAGATCAGATCATCACAGGCAAATATACGCCGGGTTATCAATTGCCCTCAAGAAGACAATTAGCAAAGGAATGGAAAGTCAATCCCAATACCGTTCAAAAGGCATTTAAAGAAATGGAGGACTTAGGTATGATTGTTACTCAAGCTCAAAGACCTAGCACCATAACAACTGACACGCAATTAATTTCTCAACTTAAATATGAATCCATTGATCAAGCCATCGAAAACCTAGTCGATGTTTTAATTCCCATGGATTTGCAATTAGAAGATATCATCCAACGCCTTACCCATAGCTATCAAATTAAAAAGGAGGCCATTAACCATGATTAAAATCGAAAACCTCAACAAGTCTTTCAGTAAGCATAAGGTCCTTAAAGACATCAATTTAGAAGTTAAACCAGGTGAAATCACTGGATTGATCGGCATTAATGGTACAGGAAAATCGACCCTCATTAACTGTATTGCCAGACTTTTGCCTTATCAAGGGGAAATTTATATTGATGAAATAAAATTGCGAGATGCTAAAGCTAGAATATGGCATGTTCCCGATTACCTCAACTTTCCCCCTTCGATGACGGTTAAAGCATGCAAAGAATTTATGTACAATCTCTATCCTGCTTGGAATCCTACTAGAGCACAAGATATCCAAGATTTTTTCCAATTAGAAGATAGTAAGCGCATTAAAGAACTATCCAAGGGGAATCAAGCAAAACTTAATTTAATGTTAGGCTTATCTTTAGAGGCAGATTATCTTCTGTTAGATGAACCCTTTGCTGGCATCGATGTCTTTAGCCGGGAAGAAATTCTTGAACTCTTTGGTTCATTTATCCAAAAAGACTGTGGTGTCTTAGTAACCACTCATGAACTTTACGATGTCGAACACTTTATCGACCGAGCCGTTTTAATGAGTGAGGGCCAAATCAAACACTCTATCTATTTAGAAGATATGCGTGAAAATGAAGAACTATCCTTAGTTGAATGGTTAAGAAAGGAGTTAAATTAAATGAAAGAAATATTAAGTTTAACTTATTTTGAAATACAAAGACAGAAACTTTACTGGTTATCCATCGCTTTAATCTATCTCGTCCTATCCTTAATTTCTATTAATAATAATATACAAAGCAATTTTCAACAAAATATGGTTATTCAGCCAAGTATATTGCTGAATATCATAAATATCGCCTTTATTATCGGAGTTATTAGTACGGCCATTGCGACCCTTTTAGTCTGGTTAAAAGATTGGTTTAGCCAAGGTAAAATGATTTCTCGCTGGTTAGCTGGCCCTTTTAAACGCTCCAGCCTCTACCATGCAAAATTTCTAAGCCTCGTCTTTTATTTTTTCCTGAATATTTTATTCGTTTATTTTACAGTATATGTTTTTCATTTTCTCTTACAAATGATCTTACAAGAGCGGTATTCAAATGATATGCCCCTCTATCTCGTTTTCAACTTTTCTTATTTCACCAATCTTTTCACCGAATCCATCTGGGTATCGCTTGTTAATATCTTAGCCTGGCTTGCCTTGATTCCAATCACCCTTCTATTTGTACTGCTTGAACGCGCCTATTCCTGGAAATGGTCTGTCCTCTACTTGCTCATCCTAGTAGCAGGAACATATCTTACTGGAAAACTCATAGCTTTTGGTATGCTACCTACTAATCTCGAGTTTCATGCGTTTTATCCACTCAGTTTTATCCTTGTAGGAAGTATCACTTACTGGATTGGCAGTCAATATGTCGCAAAAGATCTGCATATTTAAAGGAGGTAGACAGATGAATTATTATAAACAAATGATTAAATACTTTGCAATCATTGGCATGGGTTTAATCTTATTAGTAGGAAGTCTCTATGGTCTTAACTCGCCGATTATTGGGAAATTAACCTCAATAAAAGGAGATGAAAAACTAACCAATCTACCTGAAGAGTATGTCCAACTAAGTAGTCAAAACAGTTTCTTCTCTCTGCCAGAAGAAATGTTCCAAAATAAAAGTGGAGATTTTCAGTTGAGTCGTTCAAATCTTAAATTCAAAAGCCTTGATTTTGAGGGAAATAAAGAATTAAAAGCATTAGCTAAAGAAGCCCCCAACTTTTTCAAAGGAATAGATTCACTAGAACAAATCTATCAAGGAGATAAGCACTATTTCTGGATTGAAAGTGATTTGTTTTCTAATGAAGAAAAACCCATCAAAGTTCACTTTTTAGACTTTACAAATAAAAAGGAGCTTATCAAAGATATTCCTACAATCAAATCTTCAATTAAGGACTCGAATAAAATCTATCTGCAAAATGTTCAAGTCCGACAAGTTGATGGTAAATATTATCTAATGTGTCTTTACAATATCGAATCGGGAAACAGCAATAGCGACAAATTTTCCTTTAAAAACAAAATTACAATTTACCAACTTGATGAAGTCAACAAAGAAAACCAATTTAAACTCATTAATGAAGAAGACTATACTGTATATAGTGATGAGGAAACTCTAGCTAAAGATGTTTGGTTCAATAGTCCATTCTTAAGTAGTAACCTCTCTCTTGATGCTCCCTTTATTCAAACTAGCTATAATCTTGAAAATGACGAGAATGGTCCCTTCTTTCTGTTTGATTTTAAAGACCAATCATGGCAAGAAACTAAAGTAACCATTCCAAGTTCAAATAGCTTCGAAATCCTGACTGCTGACTCTAACCATATTTATATCATCGAATATCAAAAAAATAAGCCTCACTTTGGCCGCTACTCAATAAAGGAAGATAATTATATCGGTGAGATTCCGATTGAACATTTTGAATCTTTGGAAGTTGGGCTAGGCATTCAAGTGATTGACTATAACAGTAAGGGGCCATCTCTTCTCTCCCTCAATGATTCTGGCAAGAAATATTATGGCTATTACGATTTAAACACCGGACAAAGCCAGTCACTCTTTAGAATCGATTTTCCTAAAGAGTATCAGAATTATTTAGATCTTTTAATTTGGAATTAAAGAATCATACGCACCCATATTGTACTTTAAAGGAGGCTGACTAATGTCACAGCCTCCTTTTATTTTAAAAAAGTTATGCCTTTAATTTTAAAAGAAAACCATTTCCTTTTTATTACTTAAAGTTACATTATAATTAGATATTTATTTATGCTTCTTAGCTATATTCCCCATCAAATAGTCACTTTAAATTACTGGAAATATTTTAGCCATCAACTATTTAAAGAGGAAGTGAAATGAAAGAGGCTTTTACGGCTGGTGAGCATGATGACCTCGGGTGACACAACTGCTTTGCGCAAGGGAAAAAGAAAGCAGAAAACTAGAGGAAGAAATTTCAAAATTTGAGAAAATACTTCAATCAAAAAAGAGCAATTAAACAGTCAACAGAAGATGAGTTAATAGCCGATAAAAGCAAAGAATCAGAAAGTATTATTTTAATTGATAAGACAGACTTTTATAATATAGCATTCAAAGAAATTGAAATAAACGACCAATGATGACTACGGCTTAACTATCACTTCAACAAATCATTAGACAAACAAAAAAGCAGTCTTAGTTTAACTAGGACTGCTTTTAAGATGTTAGGCATTTTAAAAACTTCGATTAAGCTTCAACAGCTACTGGGTAAACTGAAACTTTCTTAGCTTTTTTACCCTTGCGTTCGAATTTAACGATTCCATCAATTTTTGCAAATAATGTATCATCGCCACCACGGCCAACATTTTCGCCTGGATGGATTTTTGTTCCACGTTGACGGTAGATAATTGATCCACCTGTTACTTCTTCACCGTCGCCAACTTTAGCGCCTAAACGCTTAGCAATGGAATCACGACCGTTCTGAGTAGAACCTCCACCTTTTTTAGTAGCGAATAGTTGTAAGTCTAATTTCAACATAGAGAGCACCTCCTATAGTATAGTTTGTTTAATCTGGATATATTCGGGATAAGCTTGTTCTGTCACTTCTAAAGCTAAAATTAAATGACGCATCAAAAGTTGCACATCATGTTTTAACTTCTTTTGTTCAATCCATGGTAGTACGAGCTTGAGATAACCACCTTCCATTTCATTAACAGTGGTTTCTACAGGCACTTGCAAGAGTTGGTAAAGAGAGTTTTCTACTGAAATAACTTGGCTAGATACTGCGGCACAGACAATATCTTGTCCATGTTCACCATAACCAGCATGTCCTGTCATTTCGATTTCTTTAACTTCTTGACCCTCTTTTGAAAGGCTGATTTGTACTTGAATCATGATTAAGCCTTAATCGCGTTAACAGTTAATTTAGTGTATGGTTGACGGTGTCCTTGCTTACGGTGAGAATCTTTACGACGTAAATATTTGAAAGTAACCACTTTCTTTTCGCGTCCTTGTTTCTCAACAGTCGCTTCTACACTTGCTCCAGCAACTAATGGTGAACCTACCTTTGTTTCACCTTCACCACCTACTAAAACGACTTCATCAAAAGTTACTTTATCGCCTTCAGCAACGTCTAGCTTCTCAACGAAGATTGTTTGTCCTTCTTCTACCTTAATTTGCTTGCCGCCTGTTTTTATAATTGCGTACATTCAAGCACCTCCTATTATTAGATTTTCGGTATAAATACCTACACTTAGACTCGCCAACTTGAGTGGCTAATGCACTTAAACTCAAGGATGAGCGGTTGCAGTTGTGGTGCTACACAAATACAACATTAGTAGGATATCAGAATTACTTTAGACTGTCAATAATTCTAAGGAAAGATATCTTTGGTAAATTACCAAATGCGAACGCGCTCCTCTGGAGCTAGCCACATGCCGTCCCCTTCTGACGTTTCAAATGTTTCATGAAATTCATCAAGATTCTTCACTTGGACATTGGCGCGTAATTCTGCCGGTGCATGAACATCTACTTGAAGCAACATTAATTCATACTCTGGACGCGCTTTTTGACACCAAATACGGGCCCAATTGATAAAGAACTCCTTATAATCTGTTTCTCCTTCATTTTTTAAGGCATTTAATGCAGCTGTCAAACCACCTCCATCTGCAATGTTTTCAGAAACGGTTAACTTGCCATTTACTTTCCCTTGGCCAAACGGTATACCATCCCATTGATCAACCACCGCTTGAGCTTTTTGGTTAAAAGCTTCAAAGTCTTGCTCAGCCCACCAGTTATTCAAGTTACCATTTTCATCAATTTTAGCGCCATTATTATCGAAAGCATGCGAAATCTCATGAGCTATGACAGCTCCAATTCCTCCATAATTCGCCGCTCTTGATTGATCCAGACTATAGAAAGGAGCTTGTAAAATAGCGGCTGGGAAACAAATATTGTTTAAAGTGGGATTGTAATAGGCGTTCACTCTATCTGCTGGCATCAACCATTTATCTCGGTCCACCGCTTGCTTGTATTGTGAAAAATGGTCCTTTTGATGAATCCTCTTTAACGATAAACAATTTTTAAAAAGAGAGCTCTCTGCATTCACTTTTAAGTCTTTATAATATTCTGGATAGTCGTTTGGAAAGCCAATTAGATAGTTAAATTTTTCTAACTTTCTAATTGCTAATTGAATGGTTTCATCACTTAACCATTGGTTCTTTTCCAATCTTTTTTTGTAAACTTCAATCATCGCTTTGACCATGCTCTCTATATCCCTACGAGCTTCGAATCCTAGATATTTTTTGCCATAATAGGTGCCTATCACTTGATCAAACAGATCCCTTACTAGGTAAAAATAAAATTTTTTCGCTTTCATCGGTTCAGGCGTTCCCGATAGAGCCAATGAAAACTCACTGCCTTTTAAACGAAAATCTTCACCTAACACTCCGGATAGGTCATTAATTGTGCTTACTATTATCCAAGATTTAAGAAGTTCAATATTATCCGACTGAACAATTTCATCTAGATGTTCAAAAAAAGAAGGTTGAGTAACAATAATTTTTTCTGGCACTTCTTTGATAATCTGCTTAATAAAAGAATCAATTGCAATTTCTTGACAATAATCTTTCACTTCAGCAATGGATCGTACATTATAATTTTGGGTATAGTCCGCTAATTCTTCTTGCGTTTTCTGATAGCTAGCTAATTTACGATCAAATTCTATACAGTTTTTTACCCATTGTTGACTTTGGTCCTTATTATAACCAAGACTTATTAATAATTTTTCGCTTTGTTTTTGGTATATGTTCAAAAGAAATTGTCCTTTTTCATTTTCTTCATCGTAATATGGAGTATCTGGCAAAATTAACCTTGGGACATCCATATAAAGGCAATTTTGTTCCGCATTTTTCATGTCTGGTTCAACGGATAAGTTAATTAACGAAGGTAATTTATAGTTTAATAGTTCCACCATTTTAGCTGTAATAGCTTGATAATCTGCTTGTGAAAGGATACTATTTAAAAAGTCTTTAGCTTCTGCCAAATTGTCTTTCTCTTGATGTTCAAAATCAAGTGCTTTTTTATAAAGCTTGATAAACTCTAACATTAAAGGATCCGTAGTAGTTAGTTTCCCTTCAACTAACGCGTTGATATCCTTCAAACAAACTTCTTCAACTTTCTCGGCTAATGACATAAATCCACCTGTAGCTGGTTTGTCTGAAGGAATCACCGCTTCTTCTAGCCATTCCCCATTTACCGCTTGATATAAATCATCTTTTAATAAAGAGTGATTGATCGCCATAATAATTCCTCCTCTTTTGTTGTTTTATTCTCTTAATTATAACATTTTATTTCAAATGCATAAAAAAACCGGGAAATAGTTCCCGATCTTCTTTTAAAAGATAATATGATCATCATAACCTAACCAACGCACAAGCAACCGATTAGGAAGATACATGAAAAAGGTTAAGGCCATATTAAAGATTAGAGTTGGTCCTAAACGCATCACAACATAGTCTTCAAAAAGAAGCCTACTTAGTCCTACTTGTTGATAGAAAAGATAAACAATGAAATCAATAATAGTTATTGAAACGATAAATAACATCATATGGATAATAGCGTTGCGTGGAAAGTGACGCCTGATTGAAAGAATAAAATATGCGATGAGAAAATAAAGAATGGCGTATAGGCCTAAAATGGTTGAATTATAAGCATCTGCTATTAACCCTATAAAGAAAGCATAGATCATAATTGAAGTATTACGTAAATAAAAGGAAAAGGTTACAATAAAATAGAGCAGTAGATGTGAAACAATGATTTGTTCATTTCCTAAAAAGGCTGTGGGAAAGATAGAGGGCAGGGCTGAATCGATTACTAAGGCAAAGAGTAAGACAAGTGGAACAATACCCACAATGTTTCTTTCTCTTTGATAGCCAAATTTAGTCGAAAAATTATTCATCTTGCTGAGCTCCTTCACGTAAGATCACTGTTACAAATCGAATATCAGTCATCTCTCCAGCCGGTTTTACTCTTACCGTTTGGAATAATCCTTGGGCATCCATTTCTGTTTGGGTAACTTCTCCAACAAAGAGCGAGGATGGTATTACCCCCCCTAAACCAGAAGTAATGACCATATCTCCCGCTTTTACTTTAGCATCTGGCAAAACTTGAGTCATGATGAATTCTTTGTCCTTCGGGTCATAGTCACTGATCACACCAATTGCAGAAGATCCATCTTTATCCGTTTGAACACGAGCCGATACCATACCGTCTTTTGATTGGTTGCTAGTTAATAAAAGAACCTTAGAAGATGAAGGATATACCTCTATAATACGTCCAATCAGACCGTTTCCAGCCATAACAGCCATATTTTCTTCCATACCCTGTTTGGAGCCTAAATTGATAATAAGGGTTTCTGTCCATTGATCAGGGTTTCTTGAAATAACAGTACCATGAATACTGGTGAATTTAGAAAGAGTTTCTGACAAGTCAAGTTCTTGTCGTAATTTTTCATTTTCAGTCTCCAAATCGGCAATACGCACTTGCATTTCATAAGATTTATCAATTTTTGATTTGAGTGCTTCATTTTCTTCAAAAGTATTGACTAAATCGTCCACAGAATTCACAAACTGAACCACCATGCTTACTGGTTCAGAAAAAACTCTACCGGTCCAGGAGATTGTTTCATTAACAGCTATTTTGACCACATTATTCGTTCCATTGAAAAGAGAATAAGCGATTAAACTGCTAATGACAATCCCACCCAGAAGAATTCCAATTAACTTCTTATTATTAAGCATATTTTGCCTTCTTTCTACTAGTAAACAATTATCTTAAACTCCGCTCAATCGCTGATGATTGACGATCCAACTCATTAAACATACGTCCTGCACCCATAGCGACACAGTCGATGGGTAAATCGGCTCTTCGTACAAAAAGGCCTAATTCTTTTTCAATTCGTTCTGGTAGATGTTTAAGTAAAGACCCGCCACCAGTCAAAATAATACCTGTTTCCATGATGTCTGCAGATAATTCAGGGGGGGTTAATTCTAACACCTGTTTTATTCCTAAAATAATTTGATGAATTACTACATCAATTGCTTTTGCAACTGTCTGAGTGGATACTTTGGCTTCATTGGGCACGCCGGTTATAACATCTCTACCTTTTACAATTAAATGATCATTTTCTTCTTTAGGATCATACAAGGCTTCCCCTATCACTATTTTTAAAGTCTCTGCCGTATAATTTCCTATAATTAAATTGTGTTCTTGGCGAACTTGAGATTGAATTTCTTCATTCATATTATTACTGGCTGCACTAAGCGTTAAGGAATCTACAATCTCGCCATATGATAAAGTGGCGATGTCGGTAGTACCTCCACCGATATCCACAATCATTTTTCCTCTTGCTTCTTCAATTGCTAAATTCGCTCCTAGAGCTGCTACAAAAGCCTCCTCAACAATCATTGCTCGGTTGATTCCTAATGATTTGATTGCATCAATTAGTGCCTTTCTTTCTACTTTAGAAATTTGGCTTGGCGAACTAATGACAACTTCTGGTTTTGAGAAGGAATGACGTAAGGCTTGAGTAATAAAATGGCCCAACATCATTTTGGTCATTGAGAAGTTAGCGATAACGCCCTTACGAATGGGGTAAATCATTTCATAACGGTTTGACGTTCTTCCAACTAGTTTCGATGCTTCTTTTCCATAGGCAACAACTTCTCCTGATTCTTTGTCAATTGCTACTATAGAGGGTTGGCGCAATGCAATACCCTTTCGTGCAATGTAAATGATGGTTGTTGAAGTGCCTAAGTCAATTCCAATTTGCTGTTTGCCAAAAATCCCCATGCATTCATCCGCCTTTCAAACAATAGCAATAGCTTTGTAAATTATAGCAAAAAAAAAGTTTAAAAACTAGCGAACCCTTTCTTTGCTCAACTGAATTTTAAATTTTAGAAATTTCATTTGGTTTTTAAACAACTGCTTGAGCACGATTATAGCTATCAAAAAATACCGCAAGGTTATTTAGTTCCCTTACGGTATTTTTTGATTCGATAGATTAGATTGGTCGAAAGTCTAGGCTAATTTTTCAACATTAACTGCTTGAGGTCCACGAGCGCCTTCCTCAACTTCGAATTGAACTGCTTGTCCTTCTGCTAAAGTTTTGAAGCCTTCACCTTGGATGGCTGAGAAGTGTACAAATACGTCTGAGTCACCCTCACGTTCGATAAAGCCAAAACCTTTAGATTCGTTAAACCATTTTACTGTACCTTGTTCCATTTACAAATATCCTCCTCGTGCCTAAGCACCTGTATTAATTATATTCTTGCTCTTGGTACGAAGTGGAATTCCCAAACTATGATACCCCTTACAAAAACATATCTAAATTCTAACATAGCTGGCTATTCTATTTCAATAGTTTTCAAGTATTTTATCATTTAGCATTTAAAGATAACTAAATAAAACAATCACTCGCTTCACGCAAACTCAAATAGCGATCGTTTCCAATAATCAAATGATCCAAAAGTTCAATCCCCATCATCTCCCCACACGCTATCATTCGCTTGGTAAATAGTAAATCTGCCTGTGAAGGATCTGGATTACCAGAAGGATGGTTGTGAGCAATAATTAGCCTTGCAGTTGGATATTTTACCGCTTCTTTAAAAATTTCTCTTGGGCAAGCTACCGAACTATTGACCGAACCGATAAAGATGGTTTGTTTTTTGATAATTTCATTCTTACTATTTAGAAAAAGAGCGACTAAATGTTCTTGATGAAGGTCTCCCATCTCTTTAATCAACCATTGCCCTGCTTGAGAAGTTGAAGTTAGAACGCCCTGTTTTTTAAATTGGGCATCTTGCACTCTACTCCCAAACTCAATCGCTGCTTTTATCTCAACTGCTTTAGCAGGACCAATTCCTTTAATCGATTGGAGTTCACTAAGTGAGGCAATTTTTAAAGTGTTGAGTGGTTCAAAATGACTAAGCAAACGAATGGCTAAGTTTAAGACATTTTCTTTTTTGCTTCCTGTTCTAAGGAGAATAGCCAACAATTCATGATTGGATAAATTTTTAGCACCGTATTGTCTGAGACGTTCGCGCGGCTGGTCTTGCTGGGTCATTTGACGGATACAAGAGTTATTCGATGACAAAAGAATTCCCCCTTACTGCTAGTATCAATAAATACAAGAAGTAAGGAGGAAAAGTGCTCGCTATTATTCAATAAGTTAAATCATTTGGTGAGCTAAGAGATAGGCTCTAGCTTCTGAGACAAAGTATAGAGAGCCCGTTATTAATAAGAGGGCCTGCTTATTATTTTGATTATTTAATTGATAATCATTCATCCAACTTTTCCAATCATCAACGTAATGGGCTTTATGACGATTGACAATTGATTTGGCTTGTAAAACTTCTGCAAAATCTTTTTCTTTCATAGCTTCGAAATGGTGGAAGGAAGTCAAATAAACTTTTTCGGCATGAAAATTCAACAATAAAGGAACTTGTTCTGCTTGATTTTTCTTCTTTAAACCTCCATAAATAATGGTGATCTCGAAAGCAGAAAAATTCTCATCTACCACACTTTTCAGTGCAGTCAGCCCTTCCATATTATGCGCCCCATCTAAAAAGATGTATGGATTTTCAAAAATCTTTTCTAATCGACCAATCCATTTTGTCTTTTGCAAAGCCTCTCTCGCTTTGGGCCAATCAATCGTTTGCTTTTGGTGAGCCATCCATGAAATAAATACTTGCAAAGAAACGGCCGCATTTCTCACCTGATGATCTCCCACCATATTTATTTCAAAAGCTTCTTGTGGAATTGCTTGACTGTCAGTCCAAAATTGGAATTGAGTCTTAAAAGGGCTTAACTTGTTAATATTTTTGACACCGAAAGTTTGGTCATAAGAGTGGTGGACAGCTGTGCGAGCATTTGCCCATTTATCAATAATGCTTAGAGGACTTTTTTGAATAAGTCCTGTGACAACCTCTTTTTGCGGCTTGATGATGCCCGCTTTTTCAAGAGCAACGGACTCTAAGGTGTCTCCTAACATATCCGCGTGATCCATACCAATAGAAGTAACAACGGCAATCTCTCCGTCTAAAACATTAGTACAATCCGACATGCCTCCGATTCCTGCTTCAATCAAGCAAACATCCGGTTTTTTTTCTTGAAAATATAAGCACATCATAATAGTAAATAGTTCAAAATATATTAAACGACCATAAGGAGAGTAGGCTTCCATGTAATCATTTAATTCAACCAATTGATTGGTTAAACGAATGAGCGCTTCGTCACTAATTTGTTGACCATCAAAAGTAATTCTCTCATTAAACCGCTCAATATGTGGCGAGGTGAAAGATCCTACTTTATAGCCCTGGCTCGACAGTAAATCTCTTAAATAAGCTACCGTTGATCCTTTACCATTAGTCCCGGTGATATGGATAATTGGTAAACCTTTGTGAGGATTTCCCACATATTCCAAAGCTTGATATATTTTAGTCATATCAGGTCTTGGGATAGGATTGATTTGGTTTAACAACCAATGAGTCGCCTCATCAACATTTGTAAACGTCATTTTGATTCCTCTTTTTCTAACTATTTAGATTAATGGTTTTAATTCTTCAATTCTTTCTTGCACTGCTTTTAACCTTTGTTCATATTCAGCTAATTTAGTGCGTTCACCTTCAACTACTTGAGCAGGTGCTTTAGCAACAAATCCTTCATTCGAAAGTTTCTTCACTAGACGTTCGACTTCTTTTTCTAACTTAGTGACTTCTTGCTCCAAGCGCTTAATCTCATCCTCTATTTTGACTAATCCAGCTAATGGGATGAAAATTTGTGCAAATGAAAGTGTCTGTGTAACCATTTCTCCTTCTATTTCAGGATTAGCGGCAATTTCTAAGTGGTCTGTGTGACAGAAACGATTAATGTATGCCCGGTTACTTTCTAAACTTTCTTCAATACCCTTATTTTGAACTTTAATAATCATTTTTAAAGCTTTAGATAATGGTGTGTTCATTTCATTTCTGATTTGACGCACCGCTGTAATGACTTCAATCAATTCCTGCATTTGTTTTTCAGCAATATCGTTTTTGTATTCTTCTTTAACGGTTGGATAAGCTGCTGTAACGATTGATGCAGCTTGTGGAGCAATTTGCTGCCAAATTTCTTCAGTTACAAAGGGCATAATTGGATGTAATAGACGTAAGAATTGGTCCAAGACATAAACAAGAACTGATTTAGTGGCAAAATGATCATGTTCTTGATCTTGCAACTGTTCTTTAGTCATTTCGATATACCAGTCACAGTAATCATCCCAAATGAAATGATATAAGACCCTACCTGCTTCTCCAAATTCAAAGCGTTCAAATAAACGGCTTACTTCTTCAATTGTTGTTTGTAAACGGGAAAGAATCCACTGATCGGCAAGTGTCAAATCTTGCTTGTTTTCTAAATTTTCAATGGTTAAATCACCCACATTCATTAATACATAACGTGAAGCATTCCAGATTTTATTAATAAAGTTCCAAGCTGCTCCCATCTTTTCAGTGGAGTAACGAATATCTTGTCCGGGAGTCGACCCTGTGGCTAAGAACCAGCGAAGGGAATCCACCCCATATTCATCAATAACGTCCATTGGATCAATTCCATTGCCTAGCGATTTTGACATCTTACGCCCCTGGCTATCACGGATTAATCCATGAATTAAAACATTTTGGAAAGGTCGTTTACCCGTAAACTCTAAAGATTGGAAAATCATACGCGACACCCAGAAGAAAATAATATCATAACCGGTCACTAGGGTACTGGTTGGGAAGTAGCGACGATAATCGTGACCTTCTTCTGGCCAACCCATGGTTGAAAATGGCCACAAGGCAGATGAGAACCATGTATCTAAAACATCCGGATCTCTTAACCAATTTTCTTCATCACTGGGGGCTTGTTCGCCAACATAAACTTCACCTGTTTCTTTATGGTACCAGGCTGGAATTTGATGTCCCCACCAAAGTTGACGTGAGATCACCCAATCATGAACATTTTCCATCCAAGTTTGGAAAGTTTGATTAAAGCGTGGTGGGTAAAATTCAACTGCTTGATCGGTTGCTTGATTAGCCAAAGCTTGCTGGGCTAAAGGTTTCATCTTGACAAACCACTGAGTAGATAGATAAGGCTCTACGACCGCCCCAGAACGCTCAGAATGGCCCACTGAATGCGTATGTTCTTCAATCTTAACTAAGTAGCCTTGCTCTTTTAAATCTTTTACAATTTGCTTGCGTGCATCGAAGCGATCCATGCCTGCATATTTTCCACCTAATTCGTTAATAGTGCCATCTTTTTTCATCACATTCATTCGTGGTAGATGATGACGGTTACCGACTTCAAAGTCATTCGGGTCATGAGCTGGGGTAATCTTCACTACACCTGTACCAAATTCTCGATCCACATACTCATCTGCTACGACAGGAATTTCACGATTCATTAATGGTAAGAGTACTTTTTTACCGATCAAATGTTGATAACGCTCATCAGCAGGGTGTACAGCAATCGCTGTGTCGCCTAAAAGTGTTTCAGGACGGGTGGTGGCAATTTGAACCACTTCATCACTACCAACCATTGGATAATTAACATGATAAAAAGCACCTGGTACATCTTTATGGATCACTTCAATATCGGATAGAGCCGTTTGGGCTTTTGGATCCCAGTTAATAATATATTCTCCCCGATAGATAAGTCCTTTTTCATAAAGTTTAACAAAGACTTTATTAACTGCTTTGTTTAAACCGTCATCCAGCGTAAAACGTTCACGCGCATAATCGACTGAAATACCCATTTTCCCCCATTGCTGGCGGATAATGGTTGCATATTCTTCCTTCCAAGACCAAGTTTTTTCTAGGAATTTCTCTCGCCCTAAATCATGACGACTTAAGTTTTCATCTTCTGCTAAACGCTCTTCCACTTTAGCTTGAGTCGCAATTCCAGCATGGTCCATACCAGGTAACCATAAAGTATCATAGCCTTGCATTCTTTTAGAACGGATAATCATATCCTGCAAAGTCACATCCCAAGCGTGACCTAAATGTAATTTACCCGTTACGTTAGGGGGTGGAATTACAATTGAATATGGCTCTGCTTTAGAATCTCCTGAAGGCTTAAATACACCTTGTTCTATCCATTTTTGATATTTACCTGCTTCAACCGTCTGAGGTTGGTACTTACTTGGCATTTGCTTCGTATTTTCTACCATCGTTACACCTTCCTTAATTCATTTTCATAAAAAAAATCCTATGCTTTGCATAGGACGTCAATTACGTGGTACCACCTAAATTTAATCAAGTAAAAAAGTTACTTAATCACTCTTTCTTGTTAACGGAGCAGACTCCGTAAGACACTATTGTTGATTTCTCATGTCTTATGACTCCAAGCTACCTTCATTCATCGAGAAACTTTCAGCGCAAGGTTTCCTCTCTGGATGGTGATGAATTACTCTTCTCTTCTTAGTCAAATTAAAATTTAAGTTGGACTTATTTTATCATTCTTTACAGCTTTGAACAAGGCCTTCGCCATTTAATCATTATTTGCTAAATAATCTTTCACTAACTGAAAAACTGCCTCAATTTTATCTTCAAAAATCAAAGAATTGGGCTTGCTAATTAGAATTGGTGTCTGATTAATGATTACTTGAGAATTTCCTCTAAAATAATGAATAAATGAAGCGGCCGGATAAACATTTAAGGAAGTTCCTGCGATAATCATGAGGTCTGCTTGACTAATGGCTTGGATTGATTGATTAATGGTCTCTTCATTCAAGCTTTCTTCATATAACACCACGTCCGGCTTAATAATCGCTTGATCTTTAGGACAGCGTGGAATGCCCTGAGCATCTTTTTCTAATTGATCCAGAGCATAGTAGCTACCACATTGCGTACAATAATTATTTAAAACAGACCCATGAAGTTCTAAGACTCGACTTGAACCAGCCTTTTGATGGAGGCCATCGATATTTTGGGTGACAACTGTCACTTCTTTTCCTTTGTTTTCTAATTCTTTTAGAAAAAAATGAGCCAAATTGGGTTGTATTTCTGGATAGACTAAATGCTCAAAATAGTATTCAAAAAAGATTTGAGGATGTTGTTTATAGAAGGAATGCGAGATTATTTCTTCCGCTGAGTATTGGTAATTGGTTTCTTGCATAAACAAACCATCTGCAGAACGAAAATCTGGAATACCAGATGCGGTTGAAACACCGGCTCCACCAAAAAAGACAATCTTGCGACTTTTCTGAATGATTTGAGCAAATTCTTTGATCTGATTTTCGATCATTATTTTCAATCTCCTTTAAATTTTAAAAAAGAACCGTCAACAACCACTTACATCAGTCGTTAGACAGCTCTTTTTAATATCTTATAAATTATAAACTAGCGATTACTTCAATTTCTACTAAAACATTCTTAGGTAAGGTCTTAACAGCCACTGCTGAACGAGCTGGTTTGGATGTGAAATATTCAGCATAAATTTCATTAAAAACGGCGAAATCACCCATATCTGCCAAGAAACATGTGGTTTTTACAACATTTTCTGCAGAGTATCCTGCTGCATTTAGTAGAGCATCGATATTAGCAATTACTTGCTTTGTTTGATTTGTTATTTCTTTTGCTTCTATTTCACCTGAGGCTGGATTGATTGGGATTTGACCTGAACAGAAAAGTAGCTCTCCTACTTGTTTTGCTTGAGAGTATGGTCCAATTGCTGCTGGGGCTTTTTTTGTATTGATTGTTTTAATTTCTGTCATAATTACTCCTCTTTCTTAATGAATTCTTGCGACAACAACTTATAGTAAATCATTGAAGGCTGTAGCCGCTTCGCTTTGATAACTAGCAGTGATTTCACTTGTCTTGATATTTTCCAAGGCTTCTTTCACTAGTTGGTCAATTGGTAAGAGCGCCTCATACTCTTTAACAGTATGAAGTCTAGGCTTAGTCCAAGGTGACTTTGGTGCAAAGACCGTACAGCAATCTTCATAGGGCTCATTAGAAATATCGTAAGTTCCAATGGTTTCAGCCATTGCTATTATATCATTTTTATCAACTGCAATTAAAGGTCTTAATATTAAAGAATGGGTCACTTCATTAATCACTTGCATCGATTGTAAAGTTTGTGAGGCAACTTGACCTAGCGACTCCCCATTAACAATTGCTCGGGCTTTATGCTCTTTTAACAAAGCATCCATTAGGCGTAACATGATCCGACGCATAATAGTCATGGATAAATTGTCGGGAACATGTTCTCGAATCGCCAACTGAATATGAGCAAAAGGAACCTCGTGAAAAGTAATCGCAGTGGCGTACTGAGCGAGAACTGCTGTTAATCGTTTAGCTTTTTCAAGCGCTTGTAAAGAAGTATAAGGTGGACTGGCAAAATGAACCATTTCCAACTTCATTCCCCTTTTTATCATTTGATAACCAGCAATCGGTGAATCAAAACCACCCGAAAGCATTAATAAGCCTTTCCCACTTGAACCATAAGGTAAGCCACCCATACCTGGATAATTTTTTAAACTGAGATAGGCTATATCTTGATGGATGGATATGACCACTTTGTGTTTAGCTTTTCTCAGATCAACCGTTAATTCCGGATGGGCTTGCAGAATGATGCTCCCTATTTCTCTTTGAATGGCAATACTATCATGCTCAAAGCTTTTATCCGATCGCTTAGCAATTACTTTAAAGCTATCTCCCGGTTGAGCATTTAACTCAGCAAAAAGTTCAAGGGCTTTTTTTCCAATTTCTTGAAGATCCTTTTCAACAGGAAAAACAGGTTCAAACCTTTGAATTCCTGGAATTGTTTTAATGATTTCAATCAGTTCATCGTAAGCTGTTTCGTGCCAATAAAGATGCATGAAATCATGATGTGCATGTATTTTAATTTTCTCTAAATGTTTGGTTTTATAGCGTATATGCTCAGCAATTTTATTTTGAAACATTTTACGGTTACGCCCTTTTGTTGAGAGCTCCCCATAGTGAATTAACATCTCTTTCAATCTTTTAGGCTCCTTTCAAATCTTGCTTAAACTTTGTTGAAATCTCATGGATTGGTTTAATTAATTGATCTACTTCTGCTTGGCTGGTTGTCTGCGATAAAGAAATTCTTATTGAAGAATTAGCTAAATTGTTATCAATGCCCATCGCTTTAAGGGTATGATGGTCATTTTTCTTACGACTTGAGCAAGCAGAAGTTGTCGAAATCATGATATCAGCATTGGAAAAAGCTTGAAGTAATACCTCGCCTGGCACACCTGGAAAGGCCGCACAGATAATATGTGGACTCACTTGCTCCTGGCTACCACCAAAGACTTGCCAATTCATTTTTTTAAGTGCTTGAGTTATTTGAGTGCGATAATGATTTATGTGTTTGATACTTTCTGCTTGGTTTTCCCAAGCTAATCTTAAAGCTTTGGCCGTTGCTACAATCGCTGGTAGGTTTTCAGTAGAAGAGCGCATACCAAACTCTTGACCGCCTCCAAATAATAAAGGTGCTTTCGTAACACGTTGGCGAATGGCTAAGAGTCCCACCCCTCTTACCGAGTGAAATTTATGGCTAGAAAGAGTTAATAAATCAATTCTACTATGATGCATAGCTTTCATCCTACAAGTTATGGCTTGAACAGCGTCAACATGCCAAAGGATTTGTGGATAGTTTTCTAATTTTTGTGCCAATGGTTCAACTGGTAAAAAAGATCCTACCTCATTATTGACTAACATAGTAGAAACAAGTAATACTTGATCACTCAGTAGATTTTCAAAGCTGTTTAAATCCAATTGACCATTATGATCCACCGGTGCTAGGATTACTTCAAAGCCTCTTGTTTTTAAGTGGTCAATTTGCGAGCGAATAGAAGGGTGCTCAATAGCTGATAGGATAATTTGTCGCCTATTAGGATGAAGCTTAGCGTGAGCTGATAATAGACTTTGAAGTGTCCAATTGTTAGATTCAGTCCCTGATGAGGTACAAAAAATTTCATTGCTTTTAAAAAGTAATAAGTCTGCAATTTGTTGGCGAGCATTATTCAACAGACTGTTGGCCTCTTGACCTAATTTGTGGGCACTTGAAGGGTTAGCAAAATATTTTTGAGCTACTTGATTGTAGGTGTCTAAAACAGTAGCACGAGCTGGAGTGGTTGCGGCATGATCAAAATATAACATCTGTAATCCTTTCTTACTTCTATTTAGTAACGACAATTGACTCAAGAAAAAACCGAACAGATCCCAAAACCAAGGAATCTATTCGGACTTTACTTTTAATAAAATCGGATTTGTTTTTCTTGATGATACATCCTTCGAACTTGCGTCGGTGCATCTGGATCGACTTGACGAAGGACTTTTTCAATGGTTGCCAAAGCTTCACGGTAACGGAATTCTTGGTGGAAGTAGTATTGCGCTTCTTTAATTGCTTGGTCTACCTCTGGGTAATCGTAGCGAAAACGATTGGAATGTTGAATCATATATTCGGTGAGCATGGCTGAATCGATGGTTTCTTCAGTCATAGCCTCCAATTCATCTAAACCTTGTTCTAAATTACCTTCCATCTCATCAATTTGATTCATATCCACTCGGACACGATTGAGTTGTTGAGAGAGGTTCTCAATATGATCAGTTACCTTATAAAACAATTCATAATAGCTATCATGTAAGCCAGGTAAATGGTTTTTTTCTAACTTACGCTTCATATTTCTAAGGTCTAATTCATATAAATCAAGATTTGATTTAGCTTCTTTCTCTCGACTGGTTAAGCCAGCTATCGATTTTACTAACTGATTTTGTTCATCTGCTATTTCTTCAATAGAACGCTCGATTTTACGCATTTTGCTTTCTATTTGAGTAAATACGGCATGATTTTGTTCAATATCAACTTCCATATCTTTGAATTTTTGATACTCTAAGCGAATTCTTTCGGTTAAGTCATTGACTTGGTCTAATTCATTATTATGTAAGATGTAAGATTGAGAGATCCGATCGACTTCTATTCCTGCATAACGATTGTTTTCAGTTACTGCTTCAATTCGTCCCTTCAATTGATGAAGGTGACTATTCACATATTCTTTAGCCATAATTTCTGATTCTAACTGATCGTATAAGGAATTAATTTCACGCTCTGCTTTGTCCATTAAGGTTTTAGCGTCAGCTAAATCAGCATTTTTAATCTCGTTTTTGGCTTGGTTTAACTGCTCTTGAATTTTATCAATTTCTTCTAAAACATTAATATTATCAAAGTTAAAGCGACTAGCCACCATTTTTTCGTAGCCATCTCTAATATCTTCAAGTGAATCTTCATATTCACTTTGAATCTTATCGTACATACTTGGAATTTTTTGTAAGATTTCTTCAAATGACGATAAGTCAGCCTCTAAGTTATCTAGCATATCTTGAGCATCTAGATGATCACCGTTAGCAGTTAGTTCATTATATTTAGTGAAGTTCAACTCTAAATATTGAAGGTTTTTTTCAAGCGTTTCAATCGCTGGCCCATAATCAAAAGAATGATTCACGACACTTTTGCGAGCAGTTTGATAACGTTCAAGTAAGGCTTCATAACGTTCTTGATTTTCATCCTCTGTTGCCAATAATTCTGTTAATTCCTGGTGCAATTGATGAACTTGAATTTCTGTTTCATCAAGAATTTCACGTGCTTGATTTAGTGCGTTTTTTGCTCTCACTAGATTCATTTGTTCTACAAATTGTTCAGAACCTACCAAAGCGGCTTCTATTTCAGTAAATTGAAAGTTGGTAATGGTTTGCCAAGTAGCCACTAAACTTTCATATTTTCTTTTTGTTTGACCAGATAGATTCATATTCTTCAAAGTAAAGAGCTGGTCAGCAACAGAAATAGACATCATTTCATCTTTACGTTGTTCCAAATCTTTAATTTCTTTCTTTCTCTGTGTACGGAAATAATAAATTAATCCATAGATTAAGAGTATTGCTACAATGATCAAGAACAGGATGTCCGTGAATTTAATACTCATTCCTTTTCGCTCCTCTACTTATTTCTAATCCCCTGCCTATTGGCCTTTTGCATAAATAATCACCATACATTATAACATTTGAAGGCTTTCTTTTAAAGGCATTGTTCAATAAAAAAACTTCCTTAGGCTCTAATGGAAAAAAATAAGATTGGGAAAGCTCCCAATCTTATGTAACAATCTCTTTAAGATTTAGCCTAATTTATTGTAGTATTCTACGACTAGGGCTTCATCAATTTCAGCATTTAATTCGCTACGTAATGGTAAACGAACTAAGCTACCTTCTAATTTATCAGCATCAAAGTTCACAAACTCTAAACGAGTAACTGTTGTTTCTAATGCTTCCTTGATGATAGCTAAATTACGTGAGCGTTCACGAACACTAATTACTTGTCCTGGTTCAACAATATATGACGGGATATCTACACGCTTGCCATCAACAGTAATATGGCCGTGATTTACTAGTTGACGTGCTTGACGACGAGTAGTAGCTAAACCTAATCGATAAACTAAGTTATCTAAACGACACTCTAACATAACCATGAAGTTTTCACCATGTTTACCTTCGGAGATTTTGCCAGCGCGATTAAATAAAGTGCGGAATTGGCGTTCATTTAATCCATACATAAAGCGTAATTTTTGCTTTTCATTTTTTTGTAAAGCATATTCTGATAATTTTTTACGTTGATTACCGTGTTGTCCTGGTGGGAACGGACGTTTTGATAACTCCTTACCAGTTTCAGTTAATGAAATTCCTAAACGACGAGATTGTTTCCATGAGGGTCCTGTATAACGTGACATTAAAATTCCTCCATAAAATATGTATTGGAGTAAAATAAGTGGTTAGAAAATCGAATGCGTGCAGTTAGTTTTTCACCTTGTGCAGCCGTGGTTACTCATTAACGTTGACGTTACTAACTGTTGACGCGCTTTCTTTTTCTATGCTGCATTATTTTACACTCTTTTTATTATACCGATTAATAAAAGATTAGCAAGTTTTTTTAATCAATTTTACTCAGTAAATCGATTACCATCTCAGCTGATTTGCGTCCGGCCAATAAAATAAATTCATCAAAACTTATTCCAGCTTCTTCATCTGCTTTATCGGAGATTGAACGAATGATAATAAATGGTGTTTTTAGAATATAGGCAGCTTGTGCGATAGCCGCTGATTCCATCTCAACTGCTTTTACGTTAGGAAAAACTTGACGAATATTGTTTACTTGTTGACTGTCACTAATGAATTGATCTCCTGAAGCAATCAGTCCTCTAATTGCGGTTTGTCCTTTCTCTTTAGCCAATCGATAGGCCAATTGACTGGTATCTTCATCTGGTTGATATATTGTCGGCATGCCAGCCATTTGACCTTGGTCGTATCCAAAGACTAAAAGGTTTACATCGTGGTGGATTAAACCATCAGCAATCACCAAGTCACCCACTGATAAGTCTGGTGACAGACCTCCGGCACTTCCAGTGTTTATAATTAAATCCACTTCAAAATGATCAACCATTAAAACAGTTGAAAGGCTAGCATTAACTTTTCCAATTCCTGATTGAACTAGAACAACTTCTTTACCACTCAATCTTCCTTGATAAAACTCAAAGCCATAGTAATTATGAACTTCTAAATTTGATAGTTCATTTTTTAAGAGACGAATTTCTTCTTCCATTGCACCAATAATTCCAATTTTTTTCATCTAACCACCCCTCCTATGCCAAAAAAGCGATTAACAAAACTAAGACTAATAGAACACCTACTATGATAATGCCATTATTTAAAAAACGGTCAATTTTAGCTGAATATTTAGCTCTTTTTCTAATAGAACTAATATCTTCCCCCATTGATTGATGGTGATAATCCTCGAGTGAACTTGCTTGGTCTTTATCAACTGATTGCTCATTAAAAGCTTTGTATACTCCATCTCCTTCTGCATCCATCTCATTAGTCATGTCAAAGTCATTCTGACTATCAAATTGTGAAGTCACTTCCTCATAATAATTTGGATAAGGTTGTGAATCATCCATGGCTTCTGCCCGATTAATAAATTCATGGTAGAGCTCACTATCTTCTGAATAGATCGACCGATCAAAGCAATCCACTTGGTTGTTTGAAGAAGGCTGATGATTTAAACGATCATTTCCTTCTTGCTCATAATTTAAATAAGCTTGATAATCGTCGTGTTTTTTCTTTTTGCTTGAAAATAGTCCCATAACTAAACCTCCAAACTATTTAACCAAATGCTTAAAGCATATAAAGTTTTTAAATCAATGATTTCACCATTCTTAATCATTTCCCTCACTTGTTGGGCCGTAAATAAGTAATGCGAAACTTCTTCATTTTCATCTTGATCTAGCTTTTCTTTTGCCTCTTCAATGGATTTAGCAAAGAAAAGGTATATGGCCTCATCAATATAACCCGGTGAAATATAAAATTTAGAATTAAATATCCACTCTGCTGAAGCGTAACCAGTTTCTTCATTTAACTCACGTTTGGCAGCTATAAGAGGCTCTTCGAGTTGACCTTCTACTTGATCGATAATTCCAGCTGGAATTTCGTAAATTTCATCAGCAATAGCAGGACGATACTGTTTAACCAGGACAACTTCATTATTTTTTGTTTCAGCTAATATACCCACTGCTGGCAGGTGATGAATCAACTCACGTTTTGCCGTTTGACCGTTGGGTAGACGTACTTCATTTTGATAGAGTTGTAAAATGGCCCCATCGTAGATTTGGTTAACAGATAGTGTTTCATTATTTTTGATAAATGAAATTGTCTCTGCCTTATCTTTCATAATTTTCACCTCTTAAAACTATTTCCTTAGCTATTAATTCCTACTTAGTTTAGCGACTACTATTCTTTCTTTCAAGTCTTTTCAATGGTTAAGTTTAAGAATAGGCCTCAAGTCCGATAAGACTTTTTTCTAGTTATGATATTCTAAAATTAAGAAAAGGGAGGTTGCAATCATGTTAGCTTTAATCAATATAATTTTTATATTCTTATTAGCAGGCCCTCTGCTAAATATTGTTCGCAAATTCAATCATTTTGTTAAAAAAGGAAATCATTTATCCGATATTTGGACGGTTACTTTGAAGAAAAATATCCTTGCCTTACTTACTTTAATTGTGATGGAGCATGTTTTAACATTCATTTTTTATAATAGCCACTATATAATGGCCCTCGTCTATTCCACTTTAGCTATTGTTGCCGGATGGCTTCTCTTAGCCTTTCTCTTTTACTTTATTCGTAAAATAAATTCTGCGGCATGGATTTGGTTTTTCTATTATGTTGGTCAAGTCCTTACCTTATTAGTGGGTCTGGCTATTGCTAGTAAATCTTATGGTTATATTGGTTTAGAGAGTTATTTTACTGCTTCTGCCATTAGCTTATATTATCTAAGCATTGCTATTCTATTTTGTTCAGCTGGGGTTGCTTTTTTAGCGCTTATAACAAAACCGAATACATTTAAAACCCACAGGAAGTCATTTTTCCATCCTACTCACAAAAAGCCTAGTCGCAACATGCTAGAGCATTATCAAGCAGCAGGCTTAAGTAAACAAGAAATTGAAGCTTTCAGAAGTCAAATGGCTGATTCGCGTAAACAGATTATTAATATTGAAGCCAACTTTCAAAAAACGGCTAAAATGCGCGCCATTGAAATCCGACACAATATCGTCAAAGTTTCAAAGAATTACTTTAAAGATATCGTTGAAGAGCCCAATCGTCGACTGGATGCTTCTGATTTCCTCATCAATTATCTTCCACAGTTAGACGATCTATTAGAAAAATATAATGAAATTAATTCACATGTGGCAAAAAATAAGCAAAGCTATTTAATTTTAGAAAAAAGTGCCCAAACAATCGATCAGTTGAGTCAAGAAATTGTTGAGGATTATTTGAAATTTCACTCCGAAACCTATCAAGAATTGGAAGATGGCTTGAAACTAGCCGACCGAATGTTACATAATGAATCTAATAATCAAACAAATCGATTCAGCCAAAATTCAAAAAAATCTAAAATGGATAATTTTGATATGGATGACCCTTTTGAAGAGCTTAAAGAACTAGATAATGAAGGAGAATAAAGCGATGAATGAACTAAACTCAAATAATCAGGATTTAACTCAAACCACTTCTTTTGATGAAATTGATGATCTTCTGACGGATCCCTTTGACCAAGAAGAAGATCGGATTGAACCCATTCAATCTTTGCAAAGCGAATTATCAAAAGCTTCAATTCTTTCACAGAAAAAAGTTACCAATGAGAAAACAATTGACCGCTTGAGTAAAAATCGTCAAGCTCAAGCACGTAAACTCGCCCAGCAGATTGACGAGAAAAACCTTTCTGCTGTTATCACCTATGGGGCTAAAGCACAAAAGCGTTTGTCAGAATTCTCCCATTCAATGCTACATAATGTCCAACTTAAAGATACGGGTGAAGTCGGTGATGTTTTAACGGATTTAATGACTACCTTACAACAGTCGAATCCTAAGGAGTTAACCAGTCGACCTAATCTTTTTCAAAAAGTTTTTGGCCAAGTCCGTACCTCCATCTCTGATACCCAAATGAAATATCAAAAAATCGGTAATCAATTAGACAAAGTCGTTATTCGTTTAGAAAGAGAAAAAAACGAATTACTCAATGACAATATGATGTTAGAAACACTCTATCAAAAGAACAAAGACTACTTTGAGGCTTTAAATGTCTATATTGCAGCGGGTGAAGTTAAAATTGAAGAATTACAATCCAAAACGATTCCTCAAGCTATTAAAAAAGCTCAAGAAAGCAATAGCCAAATGGATGTGCAGGAAGTCCATGACCTTAACCAATTTTTAGATCGTTTAGACAAACGCACCCATGATCTAAGACTTACCCGTCAAATGACTATCCAGCAAGCTCCACAAATTCGGATGATTCAAAATACTAACCAAGCCTTGGCTGAAAAAATTCAAGCCTCTGTTCATACCTCTATTCCTCTTTGGGAAAATCAAATTACCATTGCCCTTGCACTTTTGAGACAGCAAGACGCTGCCACTTCTCAAAGAATGGTCTCAGAAACAACCAATGATTTGTTACGTCGCAATTCCGCTATGTTGAAACAATCGGCCATTGATACAGCTAGAGAAACTGAAAGAGGTATTATCGATATCGAAACCTTACAAAAAACGCAGGCTGATTTGATCGAAACGATTGAAACAACATTACAAATTCAAGCTGAAGGACGACAGCAAAGACAAGCCGCTCAAATAGAATTAGAATCAATGGAAAGTCAACTGCAAGAACGGTTATTAGCTATTTCAAATGAACAAAAACAACAAGCTATGAATCCTAAAACGTCACAAGATAATTATTTTGATGATTTTTAATTTTTACTTTAAACACTCTTTAGGAGTATTAAAAGAAACTAGGTAAAAAGTCCTAAATACGACAAAAACAGTGGCGAATCTCATATCAATTCGCCACTGTTTTTTAGGGCTTTGGCCCTGTCTTTTTTTATAAAGTTATTCCTTATTCTCAAAATATTCAGGATAGTCCGCTTTCACAATTTCATGGCAGCGATGACAAAGTTCTTCTGCTCCTTCAATTGTGCCGACTTCTGGTCTTACTGCACGACAACGATCACAAACATCTCCTTTTGCAAAATCAACTTTCACGGCATAATCTTCAAACGAATGTGCATCTTGTGGTGCTTGATTAATGGATTGAACGTTTAATTGTGATACAGTAAATAATTGTGCAGGCTGATCACTTAGTAAATCGAAGGCTTTTTGATCTTCTTCATTAATATATAGTGAAACGGCTGCCTCAAAGGATTTCTTAATTGCCTGTTCTGGCTGATTCTTAGCTTCTTCGAGAGCCTTGTTTACTCCTGTTTGTAATTTAAAAAAGACATCCCATTTAGCAACAATCTCTCTAGCTTGCTCAAGCTGTTCTGCCTTAGGCATTTCAGCTAATTGAATAAAACCATCTACCGCTGGTAAATCTTTCCATGCTTCTTCAGCTGTATGTACAATTAATGGTGTCAATAAAATTAACATATCATGAACTATTTGATAAATCACTGTTTGCATAGAACGACGCGCATGGCTATCTTTAGCTTCAATATATACAATATCTTTAGCCACATTTAAATAGAAAGCTGAAAGATCAGAAGAAATAAAGTTCATAGTGCGCTTATAAAGTTCTGGGAACCTATACTTGTCATAAGCTTCTAAGATATCCGCTTTAAACAAGTTAAAGTTAGCATTCATATATTGATCGAGATTGGTGAGTTCTTCCTTAGGAACGGCATTTTCAGCTGGATGATAATCATTCACAAGACCTAACATAAAACGAAGCGTGTTACGAATCTTACGATAGGATTCAGAGACTTGTTTGAGGATTTCATTAGAGACACGTACATCAGCTTCATAGTCCACAGAAGCGACCCACAAACGAATAATATCTGCTCCTAAATCATTCATTACTTCAACTGGATCAATAACATTTCCTAAAGACTTAGACATCTTTTGACCCTTACCGTCATTTACAAAACCTTGTGAAAGAACCGCCTTGTACGGTGGAAAACCATTGACAGCCACAGAGGTAGTGAACGATGAGTTAAACCAACCACGATATTGGTCAGAACCTTCAAGGTATAAATCAGCTGGGAAGTTTAAATCTTCTCGCGCTTGTAAAACGCCAGCATACGATGTACCCGAATCGAACCATACATCCATAATATCCATTTCTTTTGTAAATTGACCATTTGGCGAAGCAGGATGTTGGAAGCCTTCTGGTAAAAGGTCTTTTGCCTCCCACTCAAACCAAATGTTCGTTCCATGTTCTTCTACTAAATCGGCTACATGATTGACAATATCTAATTCTAAAATAGCTTCTCCGTTTTCTGCGTAGAAAATTGGTAAAGGCACTCCCCAAACACGTTGACGAGAAATTACCCAGTCGCCACGGTCACGAATCATATTATAAATACGACGTTTACCCGATGGATGGTGCCAAGTGACTGCATTTTCAACATTATCAAGCAGTTCTTCACGGAATTTATCAATCGAAGCAAACCATTGAGGCGTTGCACGGTAGATAACCGGCTTTTTAGTTCGCCAATCGTGCGGATAAGAGTGAACAAATTCTGAATAATGCAAGAGGCTACCATTTTCTTTTAAGGTCTTAACAATTTGCTTTTGACCTTTCAGATAAAAGACACCTTCCAAACCAGGCGCTTCTTTTGTAAAATGTCCTCTGCCATCTACTGGCGACAAAATATCCAAACCGTACTCTAAACCAATCCAATAGTCATCTTCACCGTGACCAGGAGCCGTATGAACTAATCCCGTACCTGTTTCTAAAGTAACATGATCGCCTACCATTAGTAAGGATTCACGGTCATAGAATGGGTGTTGAGCAGTCAAACGGTCAAAATCTTGCCCCTTATAATGTGCTTCGACTGGATAATTTTCCCATTCAAGCGTCGATGCTACTACTTCTAATAAATCTTCAGCGACAATAAAGTGACGGCCGCCAACTGCGACTTGCACATAATTAGCCTGTCCTAAAACAGAAATCCCTAGGTTAGCAGGTAATGTCCAGGGTGTAGTCGTCCAAATAATAAATTCTGCTTCTTGAGGAAGGATGCCACCACCGTCTTTCACTTTGAAAGCTACATAAATTGAAGGTGAGCTTACGTCTTGATATTCAACTTCAGCTTCAGCTAATGAAGATTCTGACGACCAGGACCAGTATACCGGCTTCGCACCTTTATAGATATAGCCTTTATCAGCCATTTGTCCAAAAATACGTAATTGCTGTGCTTCATATTTAGGTTGCAAAGTTAAGTATGGGTTTTCCCAATCTCCATTAACTCCCAAGCGCATAAAGCTTTCTTTTTGACCTTCAACTTGTTTTAAAGCATAGGCTTCGCAAAGTTTACGAAATTCTGCTGTTGAGTGTTCTTTACGGTTCACACCTTCATTCTTCTGTAAGGCTGACTCAATTGGTAAACCATGAGTATCCCAACCAGGGACATATGGAGAATAATGGCCTGTCATTGAACGAAAACGTGTAATAAAGTCTTTTGAAACTTTATTGAAAGCATGTCCCATATGTACGCGACCATTGGCATATGGCGGACCATCGTGTAGAATCCATGGTTCTGAATCCATATTTTTTTCTAACATTTTGTGATAAACATCAGCTTCTTGCCATTCCTTTTGTAAGCTTACCTCTTTAACAGGAAGATTCGCTCGCATATCAAAGGATGTTTTTCCAAGGTGCAAAGTATCTTTTAATTTCATTAGTTTTCTCCTCTCTATAAAAAAAGCCCCTTCCTAAGAAGGGACGTCAAATACGCGGTACCACCCAATTTAATAGTTAAACTATTCACTCTTCATGATAACGCTTTTGAAGCGGATCTAGCTAGTCAACTTTGACTCACTAGTCATTGAATAGAATGATAAAGAAAGATACAGGGACTCTTGAGCTTGCACCATCCTCAAGTCGCTAATGTATTATATCCATCTTCTTATTTCTATCTCAGCTTTTACCAATAATTTTCTTAATTATATTAGTCTTCTGTTGGAAGGTCAATACGAATTGTTTCACCATGTAAGGCTTCATCAGATTTTTCTGCTTCATCAGAGTCTCTTTCTGATGAATGATTTCGTTCAAAAGCCTCTAATTCTTCACGACTTAAAGGCATAGTTTTCATAGACTCAGAAGAATCTTCATCTTTTTCATCCACATGAATTTCCCTTAAGTCATTCAAATCAAAAACTTGCGTCATAGATAAATCTTCATTTTCTTCACTATCTATGGCTTCAAGCTTAGCATTTTGTTCTAAATCTTCCAGACGATTACTCGTTACTGATCTTTGTTCACGTGTCTGAGCAGGTGTTAAAGCTGTACCATCAAACAAATCTTCAAATGAAGTGTTATTTACAATGGATAATTGATTTTCAATTAAACGACGTAATTCTTGACGATATTTTTTCGTTACACTTCTCAACCTCTCTGCCTCTTCAAAAATTTCATTTGATTGCGCATTCGCTTCATCAATTACTCGTCCTGCTTCACTTTCAGCTTCATAGAGAATTAATTCTGCTTCCTTACGAGCATTTTGTTTTAGACGTTCTGCTGCTTCTTGTGCAATAATAATTGAAGAATTTAAAGATTCTTGTAATTGTGAAAAATAGTCAATTTTATCTTTAGCTTCTGCTAAATCACGCGTTAAATTGTGATTTTCTTCTAGTTTTTTCTCTAACTCTACGCGCACAATATCTAAAAAATCATTTACTTGTTCTGGATCATAGCCACGGAACTTATTATTAAATTCTTTTTCTAAAATATCATTTGGTGTAATTGTCATAAAGATCCTTCCTTTTTTATAAATTTTACGATACTTTTAACAAATCAATGGATAGTCTAAAATTATCTTTTTTCGTTTTACCATCTACTGACTGAATACGAAAGCGCCCAAAATGCCTGAGTGAAACAATATCAGAAATACCAACCAAAGTATCACTTCGATCTATCTCAGTAAAATTAATTTTAACTTGTCCTGCTTTAACTGCATCCTTGGCTCTTTGGCGCGAAATATTATATACCTTAGATATTAAACTATCTAATCTCAGAGAAGATACAATGACTGTTGCTTCTTCCCATTCATCAATCGATTGCAAAAGGTTCCCTCGTTTTATGGGGTTCAAATGGACTCCTACATTGGCTATCTTTTTTACTTCATCCATTAAATAAGTTTGCATTTTTAAATCAACTACTAGCTGCCATGCCTGACTATCAGTGATAATATCTCCTATCCTTCCCCGCTCAATCCCTGTTGAGAGAATGGTTCCAAGTATTTTACCATGAGACAGTTCAGCAAATTTAATAGGGTAAGTAATTTCTAAGAATCCTAATTCTAAATCTGCTAAATCCAATAGATAGTAGTTAGGATAGATTAAGGCTCTCTTACGCTCACTATCTTCATATCCTCCATCTAAATGATAATTCATCTCATCACGGCCGTTAACAATGTTTTTTAGAATAGTTGCTTCTCTCGGCGTTAAAAAAGATGTTAAGACGGGAGTATAAAGACGGTCAACTTGATCGATCCAATCATAAACTTGGTCTACAAAAGGAATTTCTTCCTTACGATAATGCTGATAAATAGACTCTTTCATTTACTAGCCTAAAATGGTAATAATCAGCCAAATGACGCCCTGCTCAATAAAAGTCAATGTGAAGAGAGCGATGATCACATTGATTGAAATAGGACCAATGGGTGGAATATAGCGATCAAAAATATCGAGATATGGACTTGCCAGACAATCAATCATTCGTCCAATCGAACTTTCTCTTGCTCCAGGTAACCAGGAGAGTAAGGCATAGAGTATCAAGACCCATTGATAGACACGAAAAATTGTAGACACAAATTGGATAATTGCATTTATATTCATAATACCTCCGACTTTATTGCTAAAAATTGGTGAAAAGAGGAAACACTGCTGCTTCCTCTAAGAAAATTAATGACGATTTCTTTTACGGAAGAAAGGAGGTGTTTCTAATTCGTCTTGCTCGTCAGATTCCGCTTGACGTACCTTACTTTCTGATTCCGATCTTTCAAAGGTTCTTTCAACCTTTTTTTCCTTAGGTTCAATATCTGCCACATCACGGGTAATTTGTTCGCGTTTAATATCCCAATCACTGAATAAATCACGTTCAGTCTCTTTTTGATTTGCTTGTTTTAAGTTGATTGAGCGGTCAGATGAATTCATCGATGGGGAACTTGATGCAGATGGGGTACTTTCGTTTGTCGGGAAAGTGTTGTTATGAGAGAAATTCGGACGGTTTTGACGCATTGCTTGTTGTTTATTGATGGTATTCTTTTCAGCATCAATTCCGGTAGCAATTACAGTAACAACCACCTCATCACCTAAGCTCTCATTAATTGAAGTACCAAAGATAATATTGACATCTTCGCTAGAAGCAGAAGAAATAATATCACTTGCATCTTGTGCTTCAAATAAGCTTAAGTCCGGTCCACCTGTTACATTCAGTAGAATTTGTTGAGCTCCATCAATTGAAACTTCTAATAATGGAGAAGAAATAGCTTTCTTAGTCGCTTCTGCTGTGCGATTTTCCCCGGCAGCTGTACCAATTCCCATTAAAGCTGTTCCTTGATCCTTCATAACGGTTTTCACGTCTGCAAAGTCCAAGTTAATAAAACCAGGAGCGACAATCAAATCAGAAATCCCCTGAACACCTTGGCGTAAAACATTATCTGCTTCAGAGAAAGCCTCCATCATTGGTGTTTTTCGATCTACCACTTCTAGCAATCGATTGTTTGAGATGACTACTAAAGTGTCAACAGCTTCCTTGAGGTTTTGTAATCCTTCAGCAGCAAAGCGACCGCGTTTTGGACCTTCAAAAGTGAAAGGACGGGTTACGACTCCAACTGTCAAAGCACCTAATTCTTTTGCAATACGAGCGACAACAGGCGCAGCACCCGTTCCAGTTCCTCCACCCATTCCAGCAGTGACAAAAACAAGGTCTGACCCTTCAAGGACTTGTCGTAATTGCTCTTCTGATTCTTCAGCAGCTCTTAATCCTATTTCAGGAATCGAGCCAGCTCCTAAGCCTTTAGTAACTTTTGGACCTAATTGAATTTTAGTTTCTGCTTGAGAACTTTTTAAAGCCTGTGTGTCAGTGTTAGCGACGATGAATTCAACTCCTTGAACATCTTCGGAAATCATTCGGTTGACAGCATTGCCACCCGCTCCCCCTACACCAATAACTTTGATAACTGCTCCTTCAGGATTAACCGTTGGATCAAATGATAATTCCATTAATAAATTCCTCCTCTTGTGCTGTCTTAATTAGTCAAAAAACGTTTGAAAATATGCTCTTAATTTATTTACAAAACCACCTTCGTTAGTTGATGGGTTTTTAGTCGAAGCATCCATCCATTCTTCTTCAGAATATTGGTCTTCTGATGGATAATTATTATAAGATTGCGCTTGGCTATCGTTGTAGGCATAATAATCTGAGTGACTGGAATTATTTGAAAAAGCTTGACCATTAGGATGGGGTTGCGATAATGAAGGACTTTTAGGTTTTTGTCGAGCTTGACTTTGATTACTAAATCCTCCTTGAAGCCCTCCTCGTTGTCCGCCGCCATTACGAGCTTGATAATATGAGTTATCTGACTCACCATAAGGACGACCTTGGCCCCCGTCATACGGATTGGAAATTAGTGGACCAGCATCCCTAGCTGCAGCGTGCTGAACCCTTTGTGCTCGGAAAGTTGCCTGAGCGATTTGATGCACTTCGTCTAATTTTGACACATATTCAACCATCCCCATACTGGTCGTATAGACAGGGTTGCGCAGTCCCATTTGTTCTGGGATATATACACGAACTTGTGGCCCAAAGTACTTTTTGGCCAATTCTAATACGCCTGGTAAAGAAGAAGCGCCCCCAGTTAAGACAAAGCCTCCCGGTAAATCCAAAGCATCAACAGCTTCAAGATCCTCATGAATAGTTTCAAAAATTTGAACTAAGCGAGCTTCAATAATTTCAGATAAATAGCGCTCGTCTACACGAACAGGTTCTTTACGGCCGACTGTTTCAACCGGGAAATACTCTTCTGGTGAAGTTTGACTAGAAATGGCATAGCCGTATTCACGTTTTATGCGTTCAGCAGAATCTAGTGAAGTATTTAAAATAACCGATATGTCCTTAGTGACATAGTCTCCGCCTTCTTGATCTACAAAGGAATATTTCAATTGATTATCGTAAATAATTGAAGCTGAGGTTTGGCCGCCCCCCATATCAATAATCACTGTACCAAATTCTCGCTCATCTTGATTTAAAGCGGTGGTTGCAATTGCTTGAGGCTGAATAACAAACTCAGAAATTGAAAGACCTGCTTTTTCAACACACCGTCTAATATTATGAATAATGGTACGTGGCCCTGTCATTAACCGGGCATAAAGTTCTAAACGAACGCCAATCATTCCGCGAGGATCACGAATACCATTGAAACCATCAACAATGAACTCTTCGGGTAGAATGGCAATTACTTCTCGCTCAGGTGGAACAGAACGTACTTTTGCTGCCGAAATAACATTATCTACATCGCGCGAGGTTATTTCGCGGTTCTCACTTGCTACAGCTATCATGCCATGACAGTCATCAATAGCTAACTTGTTACTAGGCACCCCAACGACCACTTCATTAATTTTAACATTGGCTTTACGCTCTGCTTGCTCAATAGCTTTTTGAATCGAAAGAACTGTCTCATCGATATCGACAATAACTCCACGACTTAAGCCACGTGATTTTTCATTACCTACACCAATTATATTTACATGTCCGTTCATATACTCAGCAACAACAACTTTAATCGATGTTGTTCCGATATCTAAACTAACAATTATCTCTTGATTTCTCATCCAGGTGATGAACCCCCTTCATTTGCACAAAACATGAGTTTTTATCACATTATAGTACTTTTATATTAACACACCCATAAAGCCAATGAAATTAAAAGAAGTCCTTGTTATCAATTCGTAATCATACTTATCTTAATTATTATTAAGCTTGACTGAATTAGTTTCATTTGCCATAGGCGTAAAATAAGCTCCCACTTCAAGATCAATAATTCCTTTACGATTGTTGAGTTGTTCTAACATTTTAGGATAATAATTTATTTTTTCCACTACTGTTGAACTCACTGCTTTTATGAGATTACCATCCTTCATCTTGATTTCGATATATCCCTCTTTACCTGGTTTGGAAGAAGGTGTTATTTTCTCAACCCTTTCTAAAATGCTTGTGTCGAACTGATCTAAAGCAATAGCAAGTTGTTTAAGTGCTGTTTCTGAAAACTCCCCTTCAATTAGAGGAAGTTGAGCCATTTGTTCAGCAATTAATTGATTTTGAATAACAGCTTCATCTGAAGTATAACCTTTACTCATCAGCGCATAATTTTTACCATTGCTAGAGTAAATACCAACAATTTTTTGTTCTTTAACAATAATGTTTATTGCCTTCCAATCGTCGCGCTGAATACGAACATCCTCCAATAAAGGATTGTTAGTGAGTATATGGTCTTCAATTTCTTTGCGCCATTTTAAAATATCTTTTGCCTTATCCATCGAATGAATCTTAACTCCATTGAGAATTGACTCACTCTGAAGGATTTGATTGCCCGAAACACTTAGTGTATTAACATTATCATAAGGTAATATTTGCCATCCAGACCAAACCATTAAACTGTAAATAATTAAATAGAGAATAAAAATTTTTCTCTTTCCTTTAGGAAACCCTTTTAACAATACTTCTTTACTTGGTAATCCATCTAACCAATAGCTAGGAGTGGGATTATGAGGGGTTATTCTTTGACCATCTTGTCTATTTTTAAAAACAAATGACTCTTGAGAATTAGCGTCTATACGATAATTTTGTGAAGATCTTACTCGATAATAAGGCTCATTCATCGAGCTATTGTAATAATCAAGCTGTTGACTATCTCGATAATCATTTAAGGAATATATATTGGATCGATTTAAACGCTCTTGATTAAGCGAATGTTCAAAAGAAGTCGGAAGAATAGGTTTACCTTGAGAATCCAAACGATAATTCCCCATAGGGGCTGTTACTGGCTGATTATTTCTTTCTGAAATTGTCCTTTTATTCTGCCGATTCTGGTTCTTATCTGGTAACCGGTAATTAACCATCCCTATTCCTCCTCTCTTTTAAAATAGTTATACCATCTCGTTCATCATTTGAATGATTCGATCACTTGCATCCGTAATTCCCATGCTTTTAGCCGCCTGACCCATTACTTTTAAATCTTCAGGGGCCACCATTAATTGGCTAACTTCTTGATATAAAGACTGTCCACTAAGCTTTGACTCCTTTATCATAACAGCCGCCTTGTTATTTACTAAAGATAAGGCATTATGTTCTTGGTGATTATCTGTTACATAGGGACTAGGTATTAAAATACTTGGCAAGCCAAGAGCTGTTAACTCAGTTAAAGTTGTTGCTCCAGCTCGACAAACAACCAAATTAATAGCTTGAAAAACACTTGGCATATTATCGATATATGGAACGATTCGAACATTATTACTCTGATTAATTTCTTCAACCATCTCTTCATTCAGTTCTTGGAAGTGATTTTGTCCCGTTGCAATAATCACTTGATAATTAGCGCTTAACCATTTATCCAGCGACTCAATTCCTGCTTGATTAATAGCTGGTGCTCCACGAGAGCCTCCAAAAATTAAGACTGTCGGTTGATTATCTTTTAACTCAAATTGTTCAGACAAACAGTGAGGCATTGCCGGTGTCGATATCACTTCTTGCCCTCTAGGGTTTCCTGTTAAAACTACTTTATTTTGGTTTTTGCCAAATTGATGGCTCGCTTCTTCAAAACAAACAGCAATTTTATTAACAAAACGAGCTAAAAATTTATTCGTAATTCCTGCTACTGAATTTTGCTCATGAATAATAGTCGGAACTTTAAGCATACTGGCAGCTAATAAAACAGGTCCACACACATACCCACCTGTTCCAAGTACAATGTCCGGTTGGAAATCACGGATCATTTGCTTTGCCTTATGAGTAGAATGAAACATTTTAAAGATTAATTTTAAATTATCTATACTAATTGACCTTTTTAAACCTGTAATTTCGACTGCTTTAAAAGGTATTCCCGCTCGAGGAACAATTTTCGACTCCAATCCTCTTTGTGTTCCAATATAAAGCACTTCCACATCGGATCGTTCTTTCAATACTCGATACAAAGCTAATGCTGGATAAATGTGCCCTCCGGTTCCACCACCCGAAAGAACAATTCGTTTCACTTTATTCATTTCTTTCTCCTTTATTTTGATGCACTTTTAAAAGACTCGACCTGCTCGATAAACCGATCACCTCTAATTTCATAATTCTTAAATTGATCCCAAGAAGCACATGCTGGTGAAAACAAAACAATTTGTCCTTCTTTAGCATAAGCAAACGCTGCTTGACTCGCTTGGTCTAAATTTTCAAATAAATTGATTGTTTCGATTTTAGCTTGTCTAAAATCTTTTGCCATTTTTTCTCTCGATTCACCGTATAAAAAGGCTGCTTTCACTTTGTTTAAATAAGGTATTAAGTCCTGAAAATCATTTCCACGATCTAGACCCCCACCAATATAAATGATGTCTTGGTCAAAACTTTTAAGGGCTGTAATGGTTGCAGCCGTATTGGTTGCTTTGGAGTCATTATAAAATTCAATCCCCTTGATTGTACCCAGAGCTTGGATACGGTGACGAATACCAGTAAAGTTTGCTAATTTTTCTTGAATAGCTGTATTATCTACCCCTTGAATTTTTGCAATAGCAATTGCGGCTAGCGCGTTTTCTAAATTATGCTGGCCAGGTAGATTAAACTGCTCGATTAAAGCGACTTCTTGACCTCGAAAATAAAAAGAATGATTTTTAATATAGGCACCCGCTTTTACTTGTTTGTGACGAGAAAACGGAACCTTTATCGCTGGAGAATGCTTCAACCATTCTTCAAGTTCAGCTTGATCGGCATTATAAATTAAATAATCTCTCTCGGTCATTTGCTGAATTAGTTTTAATTTTGCTGCAATATAGTCTTGCCTGGTTCCGTGGTAATCTAAATGTGCTGAATGAATATTGGTAAAAACCGCAATATGTGGATGAAATGAATGGATACCCATTAATTGGAAAGAAGATAGTTCCATTACGATTAAGTCCGTTTCATTTACTTCTTGAGCCACTTCAATTGACGGTACGCCCACGTTTCCTGCTAATTCAACTTTACCTTTCCATGAACCTTCTAGAAGATGGTGGGCTAAGCAAGTCGTGGTTGTTTTTCCATTAGAGCCTGTAATGCCGATAATAGGCGCTAGACTTTCACGATATGCTAGCTCAACATCCGTATAAATAGGTATCCCACGATGCTCAGCTTCTTGAATAAGCTCTAATGAATAAGGTATCCCAGGTGTCTTAACGATAAAGTCAATTCCTTCTAATATTTCGAGCGGGTGTCCCTTATCCACTACTCTAACTCCTGACTTTAATAGCAAATTAACCGACGGGTCCTGAGAAAGGTCCCCTCGGTCATTAAGCGTAATTTTTGCGTTTTCTTTTTGTAAGTAATTCACAACACTCTTGCCAGTTAGGGCATAACCCATAACTAGAATATGTTGGCCAGCGTATTTATTTGTCATTTGTTTTCACACTTTCTCGCTTATTATGCCTATTATAAAATGAAATAGAGTAAGCTAGCAAGTAATCCTACTGTCCAAAAAACAAGCACGACTAGCTCTTCAGACCAGCCAATCATTTCAAAGTGATGGTGAATGGGTGACATCTTAAAGATCCGCTTTCCTCTGGTCTTGAAAGAAGCAACTTGTAAGATAACAGATAAAGTTTCTATTACAAAAACCATGCCGATGATTAATAGGGACCATGGGTTGTTTAAAAGTATTGAAATAATTGCTAATCCTGCCCCTAAAGCTAGCGAACCCACATCCCCCATGAAAATTTGAGCAGGTTTGCGATTAAATATTAAAAAAGATAAAAGGCTTGCTGTAACAATTAAGCAAGCCATAGCAACGGATGCTTGCTCTAGGCGAATAGCCAACATAAAGTAGGCTCCATAGGCAATGATATTTAACCCTGTGGCTAAACCGTCTAATCCATCGGTTAAGTTAACAGCATTGGAAAAACCAGTAATCCAAAAGAAGGCAAAAGCTATTACAACTATTAAATAGTTAATTTCCAAAGAGAAAATAGGCAATACAAATCTTTTACCTAAAACATAACCCGCTAGAACGACGATACCAGAAAATAAAAGCTGTAATAGAAATTTTTGTTTAGCAGTTAGCCCTTCATTTTTACCGGTAAAAATAGATATAAAATCATCGGCAAACCCAATGCCACCAAAAAATAACCAAGTTAGCACAATCATCAAGAGATTGGCATCTAGTAGATTAAATAGCCAGCCAAACATCAAAGTAATCATTATAGATACTGCAATAAACACCGTTCCTCCCATAGTGGGAGTACCTGTTTTTACTTGGTGCCATGAAGGGCCTTCTTGCCGAATAGCTTGTCCCATTTTCTTATTTAAGAATAAACGGATAAAAAGGGGCACTAAAGCCAGGGTTAAGAGGCCTGAACTAATAAAAGCCATTAATAACTGCATCATCTTTTCCATTTGTTTTCTAACTCCTCTTCTACAATCGCAACCTCATCATAAGGTATATAATCATCACCAATTACTTGATAAGCCTCTCCTCCCTTACCAGCAAAAAGAAGTGTATCATTAGCTTCGGCATGATTTACTAAATGATGAATGGCTTTTTTTCGATCTTCAATTAAATCATAAGGAACTTCTTGATGATCTCTTACCATTTCAGAAACAATCTTTTTAATGGGTTCATTTCGAGGATTATCTGCCGTAAATACAATATGATCCGCCCACTTAAATAAAATATCGCCCAAATCAGGTCGAGCAGCCGAATCTCTATTACCTCCGGAATGCCCAAACATTACTCTTAATTTTCCGTTTGAGGTTTCTTTTAATTCACTTAAGACATTTTCTAAAGCATCTGGTGTATGTGCAAAATCAATCACCACTCGATAATCTTGACCCTTATCAATAACTTGCATTCTTCCAGTGATACCTTTTAATCTAGGTGTCAAATCAACTATTTGTTCAGCTGAATAGCCATAATAAACTACCAGACACAAAAAGGCTGCTAAATAATTCATAACATTATAAGCACCAATCATCGATAAAGCAACTGGATAAGTTCTAGCTTGATAGTGAAGCTTGAATTTTTGTATTGAAGCTTCTGTCGTCAGCTCATCCACATAAACTGTGGCCTGAGGATCTTTCATACTATAAGTAATTACAACCGCCCCAGTAGCTCGACTCATTACATCTGCATAAGGATCATCTTGATTAATAATCGCTAGTCTTGGTTTTTGATGGTGAAAACTCTGTCCCAATTGTGCAAAGAGCAAACTCTTAGCATAAGCATAATTGTCCATAGTTTTATGAAAATCCAAGTGTTCTCGAGTTAGGTTAGTAAAAATTGCACAGTCCACATCGGTATACCAAAGACGGCCTAAGGACAAAGCGTGAGAAGAGGCCTCAATTATGATATCACTGCAACCCTCCTCGACCATCGACTTATAATACTTTTGTAAACTAACTGCTTCTGGCGTTGTATTAATAGCCGGAAGCAGACGCTCGCCAACTTTGTAATGCAGGGTGCCTATCACACCTGTCTTATGATTCAATAATTCTAAAAATTGAGAAATCAAATGTGTGGTGGTCGTTTTTCCGTTAGTCCCAGTAACCGCTACTAGAGGAAGCTGGCTAGATGGTTGACCGAAAAATTGATGAGATAGTATTGCTTGCGCTCGATAAGTTGAAGGGACTTTGACTAGCGTTATTTTTTTATTCAAAGCCTTTTCTATTTGTTTAGAAGAGAATTCTTCGGCTACTATCAGTGAAATGTTTTCTTTCATCAGCTGATCAATTACTGAATGGCCATCAAACCTTTCACCTTTTATAGCGATAAAGGCAGCATTTTCAGTTAGCTTTCGACTGTCATTGGTCAGATCGTATATTTCTTTATTAAGATCTAAATCACCTAAAAGTTCGTAGTTAATTAAAACTGATATTAGTTTATTTAATCGCATTTCATTTCCTTCTCTCTACTGCTTGATTAATATAGACTCTAACATTGGATGAAAAACTTCGGACAGCATCTGAGTTCCATAAATACCATAGTCATTTTGTGGCCTTTTAATAAATAAATATAACATGTATTTAGGTTCTTCAGCAGGAAAGAAACTGATGACTGAATAAAAATAGTCGTTTTGTCCCGTTAGATAGCCTGTTCCCTCTTCGTTAGCAATTTGAGCCGTTCCGGTTTTTGCCGCCACTCTGACTATGTCAGATTTAAAAGGTCTTGAAGTCCCATTTTGATCCTCAACCGCTTTAGTCATCAAGTCAATAATATAGAAAGTTACTTCAGGTTCAATAACTTGCCCTAAGTTTTGTTTTTGATAGCTTTGTCCGCTTTTATCAATATGATCAATATATTGAATTTTCATCATTTGCCCTTTGTTAGCAACCGCACTATAAGCCTGCAAAAGTTGCATCGGTGTAGCTGAAAATGCTTGGCCAAAGCCAGACATTATTCGTGATGTAGGGTTAGTGAAATCGAGTGAACCGGGATTTTCATTCGCTAGTTTACTATTTGTGCTAACGCCAAAACCAAATTTTTTTAATTCTTCAGTCCAAACTTGGTCTCCCATACGATTCACTAATTCGACCATTGCCACATTTGAAGAGCGAATGAAGCCATCTTCAAATGAAATTTGTCCCCAACCGAATTGGTTATGGTCTCTTACTTCACGATCAAACACTTTTACCATACCCGATAAGAACGTTTCTCCCGGTTGATAAACACCCATTTCTTTTGCTTTAGCCATGGTCAAAATCTTAACAGTTGATCCTGGTTCGTTAGCTGTTTCAACTAACAAATTCTGCCAAAGAGAGTCGATTCCTTCTCTGGTATTTAAATTAAATGAAGGTCTTTGAGCTGAGGTTAATAATTTACCAGTTTCTAATTCAACCAAGTAAGCCCCCATTGACTCAGGTTGATATTTCTTAAAAATCTTATCTAGAATAGTCTCGGTCTGATTTTGGATACGACTATCTAAAGTTAAATAGATATCATTAGCCAATTGAAGGTCAGTTGAATTTTTGCTTGATTTCCCACTCGATAATATATCATCAAATGCCGCTTCAATACCCATGGCTCCAACTAAACTTGATTGAGAACCTTCTTGGTTACTTTCATTAACTTCTGCATAACCTATTAAGTGAGAGGCAAAGTAGTCATTGAAATAATAACGGCTCACCTGACTAGTGAAAAAGATTCCCGGTAAGTTTTCAGCTTCAATTGCTAATTTTGTCTGTGCTGATATGTTTTTAGAAGCTGAGCCAAACTCAACTTGATTGACATTATCACTATTTAATTGCGTCCATATTTTTTCTTTCGGCATATCGATATATTTAGCAAGAATGGTCGCCGTATAATCAATGTCTTTAACCGTTTCACCTTCTGCCCAATCAGCATCTAGAACAGCGTACATAGAATAAGAAGTAGTATCCATTGCAATAGGCTGACCAAACTGATCATAAATTGTGCCTCTTTTTGCTTTAGCAATACTACTTCTATTGTCTACTTGCATTTCTAGTTTAGTTAAATTAACACCATTTACTTGTTTGAATAAAGCTATTTGTGCCATTCGACCAATCATTACTAAACCGATTAAAATTACAATGATAGCTAAAAAAAACAAATTCATCCCTTGATTATTATTCGCATTATTATTAGTCATTTTGATCGATATCCTTTACGCGATCCATTTCTGCCTTCATACCGTTGGCTTCTGCTACAAGCTCAATATTTTTATACTTTAAGTTTTCAGCCTTTTCAACCATTAACATTTCTGTTTCTTTGACAAGCTCAGCCTCTTCCAACTGGATCTCTTGAATCCTTTGGTTAACCTGGTTGACTTGCCAATGAATATAAAGACTCGCAAAGCAACAGCTAACCATTATAAAAATACCTAGCAATGCTAAGTTTCGATTCGTTATAATCGTTTGCCTTTTTGATCTCCTATCTTCATTATCAAACCAATCAGATTGATGGGAAAGTTCCCACTCTTCAATCTTTCGGACTGCTGAGCCATCAAACGTATCAGTAGATTGACCGACTAGCGATTGGGCTTGGTCTTTATTATAATAATTTCTTCTTTGATAACTTTCAGTCACAATCGCTATCCTCCTCAATACTACATACTAATTCTTTCAATAATTCTTAATTTTGCTGATCTTGAACGATTGTTATTCTTTAACTCTTCTTTTGAAGGTAGTATCGGTTTTCGATTAACTATTCGATAATCTGCTTGTTGATTACTTAAAACAGGTAAATTTCTAGGTGTTTCTGGTAAGGTGGATACTTGCTTAAACATTTGTTTAACCAATCGATCTTCTAAGGAATGGAAGGTAATAACTGCCATCCTGCCACCTACTTTTAACAGTTTTAGCCCCTGTTCAATTGAACTTTCGACTGCGCCAAGCTCATCGTTAACAGCTATTCGAATGGCTTGAAAAGCTCGCTTAGCTGGATGTCCACCGGTCCGACGTGTCGCGGCAGGAATCGCTTCTTTAATAATCTCTGCTAATTGAGTAGTTGTTTCAATTGCTTGTTTTTTACGACTTTGTTCAATATTTCTTGCAATTCTTTTAGCAAATTTTTCTTCACCATACCGGAAGATAATACGCACCAAATCATTATAATCCCAAGTATTTACTACTTCATAAGCATCGAGCTCTTGCCTTTGGTCCATTCGCATATCTAGCCTTGCTTCTTGATGATAGGAGAACCCTCTTTCCGCAATATCTAATTGTGGTGAAGATACTCCCAAATCATAGTAAATCCCATCAATTAGGTGAATTGATTGCTCCGATAAGGCGACTTCTAAATCACGAAAATTTCTTTCAAAAAAAGTTATTTTTCCTTGGGATAATTGCTCTTTTAAAGTTACTTTAGCATTATTAATTGCCATAAGATCTTGGTCAAATGCCAATAATTTTCCACGGTCTGAAAGAAGGCTTAATAAGTATTGAGCATGTCCAGCGCCACCCAATGTACAATCAACATAAATTCCATTGGGATTCACTTCTAAACCATCAATTGTTTCCTTTAGTAAAACTGTTTCGTGCTCAAAGGACATATTGTCACCTCGTTATTTTAAAATCCAAAATCAATCATTTCTTCTGCAATATTTTCAAAATTTTCCTCAGCATCCTCTGCAAAATCTTCCCAAAGCTCACTGCTCCAAATCTCGATACGGTCTGATACGCCAATCACACGACATTCCTTATCAATCTTAGCGAACTCTATAAGATTTTTTGGTAAATTTATCCGTCCTTGCTTATCGATTTCTACTTCGGTGGCAGCCGAATAGAAAAAACGAGTAAACTTACGTGCGTCTTTTTTAGCTAGAGGTAATTGTTTTAATTTTTCTTCAATTGTTTCCCATGCATTCATGGGGTAGCCAAATAAACAGCCATCCAGACCTCTAGTTACTATAAAAGTCGAACCTAGTTCTGGACGAAACTTAGCAGGCATAATCAAGCGGCCTTTGGAATCGATATTATGTTGATATTCTCCCATTAACACGACTTGTTCACACTCCTCTCCTAAGTTAGATTAATTTTACCACATACTCCCACTTTTCACCACCTTATAGACAAAATTGAATAAAAAAACAGGTTTTGCTAGAAAGCAAAACCTGTTAAAGCTTGATATTATGATCATTTAAAGCTATTAAAAAAGTGGTGGGGTAATTAGAAAAAAATCGTCCACCATCTTAAAATAATCATTCCCACTAAATAAAAAACCAAGAAATAAAAAAGTAATTCACTTGCAGGCAAATAAAATTGCTTAAAATAGAAATGGTCGATTTCTTGTATATATTTATGTAATTGAACACCGATTGCAAAAGAAGAAAATAAAATAATAAATGGTAGCACATTAAAACCAAAAATTAACCAGCCAAAACCGTATATTAAAACCAATAAAGTGGGTAATAAACAAATGGCTAATGTTATAGGCCAATTTTTAAAATAGGTTAAATAAGGTCTCCCATATTTTTTAATTAAAAAAATCATAGTTAGAGGAATGATATAAAGCAATAACTCAAATACAGAAAAATCACTTGTCTGCAAAGTATCCCTTCTTTCCTCTAATGAATATTTCCTTTTAATATTATTCAATAAATGTCAATAAATGCAACCAGGTATCTTGATTAAATACTTCCCAATAATTTCCGTCTCCTAAAACAGCGTAACCGATAACTAAACCCATTCCAAAGACAATAATTAAAAGGATGATAAAGAAAAAAACTTTGAAGATCCCTTTCATAACTTGTTTAAATAGTGGATATTCTAAATATTTTAACTTCTCTGCCATTTATTCACCCCTAGTTTATTTCCAAATGGATTGCCACAATCTCATAAAGAAATTTGGCTTACTTGGTTTTTTATTATTTTTGTTTGGATCAATTAAACCGGATTCGACCCAATCCATCATTATACCAGTTCCTAATGCTACTGCATTCATGGGTTGGTCAGAAGGAATAGCTGAGACTTTTATCTGCTCAGTGATTAACAAATCTAGATCTTGGATCATAGCGCCCCCGCCTGTAATAACCAGTCCTTGATCATGGATATCTGCGATTATTTCTGGAGAAGCTTGTTCAATCACTCTGCGTATTGTTCTCACTATTTGATCTAATAAATCTTTTAATGCCCGATGTAAATCGTTAGAGTCAACATTAATTGCTTTTGGTAATCCTGTAACAAGATCGCGCCCCTTTAACTCTTGGTTATGAACATCTCTTCCATCCACCTTTTTAGCACAGGCAAGTTGCATTTTTATCCTCTCAGCTGATTGGATCCCAATGAGTAGTTGGTAATGGTCCTTAAAATACTGGATAATTGCTTCATCAAAGTCATCACCAGCTATCTTAATCGATTCTGCGTGAAGAATTTCACCTGAAGCAATAATTGCTATATCCGTCGTTCCTCCACCAATATCTACAATCATACTTCCTTTGGCTGATAAAACATCTAGGCCCGAACCGATAGCCGCTACCATCGGTTCAACTTCTACTCGAACCCTACCCGAAGTAACTTTTTGAACTGCCTCGAATAGTGAAAGTTGTTCTATTTCACTTACATTGGTTGGCGTTGAAATTAAAACATTTGCCTTTCTCAAGCCACGTCGAATGTGTGCGCGCTTGAAAAAGTGAAGAAGCATGGCTTCGGTTAAGTCATAGTCTGATACCACTCCACCTTTTAAAGGTTGTATAACTTCAAGAGACTTTGGCACTCTACCCCGCATTTCATAAGCTTCTCGTCCCACTGCCATTACTTCTTGAGTCGATTGATCTACAGCAATCACTGCGGGCTCATTTAAAATGATTCCTCGGCCTTTAAGATGGATTAATACATTGGTTGTTCCTAAATCAATACCTATATCTCTAGCCATTATACTCATCCTTTCTGGATGATAGTTAAGCAAACACAGCTTTTACAGCTGGTTTATTTTGAATGGATGGAATTGGCTGGATATTAACACGTTCGATGTTTGCTCCTAAGCGAGCTAGCTTTTCATGGAAGAGGTAATAACCACGATCAAGATATTTCAACTCAGAAACCCTTGTCAATCCTTTAGCAGTAAGTCCTGCAATAATAAGAGCAGCTGCCGCACGAAGGTCTGTCGCTTTAACCTGAGCACCTGATAATTCTGCAGGTCCGTACATTACAACTGTTTGGCGTTCAATTTTGAAATCAGCGCTCATTCGACGCAATTCTTCAAAGTGCATGAATCGATTTTCAAAAACGGTTTCAGAAAGTGCTGAGTCTCCCTTAGCTAATAATTGAGCAATCGACATTTGTGCCTGCATATCCGTTGGAAAGCCTGGATAAGGCATGGTTTTAATGTCTGTGGGTTTCAAAACCTTGGGACCAATTACCCTTAGCGAAGAATCAAACAGTTCAAAAACAACGCCCATTTCTTGCAACTTACTAATTAGCGGTTTGTTGTGATGAGCAATCGCTCCTTCAATCATGACATCTCCATTAGTCACAGCAGCCGCTACCATAAAAGTACCGGCTTCGATACGATCTGGCATAACTTCATAGTCCGTAGCCAAAAGTTCTGAAACACCTTCGATACGTATTGTCTCCGTTCCAGCACCTGAAACTTTAGCACCCATTTTATTTAAAAAGTTAGCTAAGTCAACAATCTCTGGTTCTCTAGCAACATTTTCAATCACTGTTTCGCCTTTAGCTAAAACAGCAGCCATCATAATATTTTCAGTGGCTCCCACCGAAGGGAAATCCAGGTAAATATTGGCTCCGATTAACTGGTCTGCTTTTGCTTCAACATATCCTGCTGCATTTTCAATAGTAGCTCCTAATGCTTCAAATCCTTTTAGGTGCAAATCAATGGGACGTGTACCGATTGCACAACCGCCTGGCATGGCCACACGCGCATGACCAAAACGTGCTAACATTGGTCCCATTACAACGATCGAAGCGCGCATTTTACTAACAAAGTCATAGTCCGCCATAGTTTTAACCCGACCTGTCGCATCGAGCGTCATCTGATTATTCGCTTGATTGAATTTAGTCTCTAGGTCAATATTCTTTAGCAATTCGTTCATTGTTAAAACGTCTGATAAAACAGGCACATTACTTAGTCGTGTAATTCCTTTCGACGCCAAAATAGAAGCTGCCAGAATTGGTAAAACTGCATTCTTAGCACCTTCAACCTTGACTGTACCCTCCAAACGGTTGCCACCTTGTACAATAATTTCTTCCATTTTAAATGAATCCCCTTTTGAAGACTATCGCTTTGGAGTAGGCGAGAGACTTATACACATGATTAGAGAAACGCTGACATCAATAGTAGACGTAAGGTTTCAATGATTGTTATAAAAAACGAACTTGTCAAATAGCCCAAGCCAATACTACATAAAATACATAGGTATCGGTCCATTGCTTGGTGTTGAGGTTGTAAAACACTCCTCCAATTAACTTTTGACAGAGCCATATAGGCTAGGATGACAAAGAAAATGCGAAAAAACAGTACTGCCATACCATTTATAATTGCATACATTTAAATCACCCTTTCATGTTCGTAATCATCATAGCATAAATAAGAAGTAAGTAAAATGACTATAAAGCAAAAATACTATCAAAAAGAAATAGGGCTTAACTTTTCACAATAAAAAAGCTATCCTGCTAATCTTTGACAGTATGAAATCTATTTATTACTTTTTAAAGTCATTTTGATGACTAGCATTTTGTAGATAATAACGTCGATGGTTATCAATCTTAGCCAAATAAAACTCTCCTTCATGAACACTTGGATCAAATTCAATTATTTCGTCACTAGGCTCAATGGCTTCTAAGTATAGCTTTTCATATTCCTCAATGCTTAACTTTCGACGTTTCTGGAACATTGCTTCAATTTCATTCAAGAGTATAGCCTCTCTAAAACCTGGCTGTAATGCTCCAAAAAAACATTCAGCAACCGCACCTGAACCATAAGAAAATAGGGAAATCTTATCGCCTTTTTTAAGACTTTGATCATGAACTAAAAGTGAAATTAAGCCTAGATAAAGCGAGCCAGTATAAATGTTGCCAATATGTCTTGAATATTGAACAGCGTGATCGTAATGTTTATCAAAACGGTCTAAAGCCTTCAACTTCTGATCTACATCTTTGAGTGTATTTGTTGAATCATTTAAATACTGACGATAGTTTTTAATCGACTTACGACCCATTTTGGTAAATGGTAAATGGAACAATTGTACTTGATAAGCATCCCAAAAATCCGGTTTACGCTTACCTACTTCTTCCATAATATTCAAAAAGGTCTGATTATATAGATTGGTAGAAAACTTACCGTCTACACGTGGATATATGTCGTATTGTGGTCGCCAAAAATCAAATTGATTGTCAGTATAAGCAATGCTTTCTTCTTCAATAGCTAAAATCGCTGGATCAGCAGTTATTAACATAGCCACTGCTCCTGCTCCTTGAGTCGCTTCTCCAGAAGACGCTAGACCATATCGAGCAATATCGGTTGTAACGACTAACACCTTTCTTTCGGGTCTTAAGCGCACATAGTCAACAGCCGCTTGTAAAGCTGCCGTTCCTGCATAACATGCCTCTTTGATTTCATAGGAGCGTGCAAAACGGTTAATCTTTAATGCTTGGTGCAAATATATTGAAGCTGCTTTAGAATAATCAAAAGACGATTCAGTAGCTACAATCACTTGGTCAATTAAGTCCCGATCTTCTTTTGAAATAATTGGTAACGCTGCATTAATGGCCAATGTAACAATATCTTGTTTGTAATCCGTGACAGCCATTTGACTTTGGCCGATTCCAATTGTAAATTTTGCTGGATCAATATCTCTTGCTTGAGCTAATTCCTCCATGTCTACATATTGGGGTGGTATATAAAAATGAATACGGTCGATTCCAACTTTTGTTTTCATTAATTCCCTCCTCAGTTTTTTCAATCATAATAGACATTATCTTACGAATTTCTCATTTTGTCTAGTAAATCCCTTGCAATCTGAGAGTTAAAGCTTTCTCTTACTTTTAACAATTTAACTAATAGGTCGATTTCATCGGCTTTGGCTCCCACTTGTATCGCTAAGCTACGAGCCTGCAATCCCATATGACCCTTTTGTATACCTTCGGATACGATGGCTTTTAAGGCTGCAAAGTTTTGGGCTAAACCGACAGAAGCAACAACTTGAGCTAACTCTAAAGCATTAGGATTTCCCATTAAATTTAAAGACCACTTTGCCATTGGATGAATGGATAAGGTCCCCCCCACCGTAGCGACTGGAAGAGGAATGTCCATATGTCCGCTCAATTCGGCCTTCTTAGAATCATAAAACCACTGACTTAAACCTCGATATTTTCCTTCTTTACATGCAAAGGCATGAACACTCGCTTCTACCGCACGCCAATCATTTCCTGTAGCAATCAAAACCGCATCCACTCCATTCATAATCCCTTTATTATGAGTTGTGGCACGGTAAGGATCCAATTGGGCATAGTCACTAGCCATAGCAATTTTTTGGGCAATAGGATGGGCTCTATCTAAATTTATATCTATACGCTCAATAGAAAGAGTCGCTTCCACCTTAACAAAATTTTGTGGATTGTAATTTGAAAGAATTGCCATTAAAACCTTGCCACCAATATCTTTTTTTATCTCAAAGGCTAATGCTTCCAAAACAGTATTTAAAGAGTTGGCTCCCATAGCTTCACAAGGGTCAAATAGTAGATAATAGGAATGGTAGAGCGTCTGATTGCTGCGATAAGCCGAATACTCAATATCTAAAGGTCCCCCTCCTCTTTCTACCATCCGATAAGCTACTTTTTTAGCAAAGCTCAACCACCCCTCTTTATGCTTGTTAAGAGCTTGTTTCGCTTCAGCTTCTGTCCAATCAGTTAAAACAATTTGTCCTTTAATTGTTTTACGGTCTAAATGCGCTTTAATATTACCCAGATGTTTGGCGCCATTGGATGCCGCAGCTATTACCGATGGTTCTTCTGTTACCATCGGAACTATGTAGTCCTTTTCGTTCACTTGAATAGTCGGTAATATCCCCATTGGAAGGCCATAAGTGTAGAGATAGTTTTCAATCATCTGATTGGCTCTTTTTTCATCTAATATAGGAAAATCCATCTTATTTTCTAAATAAGGGGAAATATTTAAACGTCTTTCCTGTAATGATTGACGGTAAAATTTCTTAAGTGTCATTAAATGCTCCTCATAAAAAAACACAGGTAGAAAAATCTACCTGTGCAAGTAATTTAAAAATTATTTAGTCCCGAAGATACGGTCACCAGCATCACCAAGTCCTGGTAGAATATAGGAATTCTCATTTAAGCGCTCATCCAAGGCAGCTGTAAAGATATCAACAGTTGGAAAAGCTTCTTGCAAAGCCTTCACTCCTTCAGGAGCAGCCACTAAACATACAAATGTAATGTGCTGCTTATCAACGCCATATTTCTCAGTTAATTGTTTAAGAGCCGAAATGGCAGATCCTCCTGTAGCTAACATTGGATCGACTACAAATACTTGGCGATCTTTAATATCAAGAGGAAGCTTAGCAAAATATTCAACAATCTCTAATGTGTCATGCTCACGATACAAACCAATGTGACCCACACGAGCAGCGGGGACCAAAGATAAAATTCCGTCTACCATACCTAATCCTGCACGAAGAATTGGAACAATAGCCATTTTCTTACCAGCAATTTGTTTTTGCTTAGTAACAGCTAGTGGTGTTTCAATTTCAACTTCTTCAAGCGGTAGGTCGCGTGTGATTTCATAAGCCATCAACATAGCAATCTCATTGGTTACTTCACGAAACACTTTAGTTGAAGCGTTCTTATCGCGAATAATGGTTAGTTTATGTTGAATTAAGGGATGATCAACTACCGTAAATTTTGCCATTCTTTTTCCTCCTAATCTAAAGTATCTTAGTGATAAGCGTTAAGAGGCTTGTCAGCTACAATTGCTTCTGCTTGCTTACGTAGTTCAGCAAGTTCAGACTCTTCGGCTTTAAGAGCCTTAACAATAATTTCAGCAATTTCACGTGCTTGATCTTCTTTAATACCTCTTGAAGTAATTGCTGGTGTTCCCACACGGATACCTGATGTTTCAACAAATGAACGTTGGTCATTTGGAATAGAGTTCTTATTAACAGTGATTGCAACTTCTTCTAAACGGTTTTGTGCCCACTTACCAGAAACATCAAAGCTTGTTAAGTCTAATAACATTAAGTGGTTATCTGTACCACCTGAGATAACGCGTAAGCCACTCTCGTTAAATACTTCTGCCATAGCAGCAGCATTCTTAATAACTTGTTGTGCATACTCTTTAAATTCAGGTTGTAAAGCTTCACCAAAGGCAACTGCTTTAGCTGCAATAACGTGCTCTAAAGGTCCTCCTTGGATTCCTGGGAAGATAGCAGAGTTTAATTTCTTACCATATTCTTCTTTAGCAGTTAAGATCATGCCACCACGAGGACCTCTTAAAGTCTTGTGAGTAGTAGTTGTAACTACATCCGCGTAAGGAAGTGGATTTGGATGTAAACCAGCCGCTACTAAACCAGCGATATGCGCCATATCAACCATTAAAATAGCGCCAACTTCTTTAGCAATCTTTGCAAATCTTTCAAAGTCGATTGTACGTGAGTAGGCAGAAGCACCCGCAATAATCATTTTTGGCTTCTCTTCACGCGCAATTTTTTCTAAAGTGTCATAGTCTAGCTGTTCATTTTCATCAAGACCATAAGCTAACATATGATATGATTGACCAGAGAAGTTAACTGGTGAACCGTGAGTCAAGTGCCCACCTTGAGATAAGTCCATACCTAATACTTTATCTCCTGGTTCTAAGAAGGCACGGTAAACAGCTAAGTTAGCTGAAGAACCTGAGTGAGGTTGAACGTTAACATAAGTTGCGCCAAATAATTCTTTGGCACGATCAATTGCTAATTGTTCTAGGATGTCTACGTATTCACACCCACCATAATAACGACGTCCTGGATATCCTTCAGCATATTTATTGGTTAGGATTGACCCTTGAACCTTCATAACATCTTCAGATACAAAGTTTTCTGAAGCAATTAATTCGATACCATGCGTTTGACGTTGGCGTTCTTTTTCAATTACCTCAAAAACTTCTGCATTAATATTTGACATATATACACCCTCCAAAAAAATAGTTACAACATTTAGTTGTAGTTTAATTATAACATAAATGACGACGCTTTCGTAACCCTATTCATGAAAGCAAGTGTTTTCTCATCGTTTTCTAATCCTTGAACATAAATTTTCTCTGCCGGACCTTTTTCTAGAGCCCTAAGTCCAGAAAATAAATGTTGTGAAGCGCTCTGCCAGTCATTCGGTTGACCCAATGAATAACTATCGACAACCTGGGGCCGTTCTTTCAAACCATCAATAATAGCATTATCAGCCAAAATGCCTATCTTCATCGATTCTTTATTGACTAATTCAACCCATTCTTCTATTTTTCTCGGAAATGCTATCAGGTAAACCGGTTGTTTGGGACTATAATGACGATATTTGACTCCTGGGGAAGCTACATTTAAATTAGCCAATTGCATTTTTTCAGAAACAATCTGAACAGGACAGGCTGTTTTAGCTTGAATCTGACTAGGCGTGATATGTCCTGGTCGTAAAACATCCACTCTATCCTCATGGGGATAGACAACTGTCGACTCAATACCCACCTCCGTTAAAGCTTGGCCATTATTTAGAATTCCAGCAATTACACCTCTAAAATCATGTAGTACATGCGCCAAGCTCGTCGGACTTGGTTTGCCAGATAGATTTGCTGACGGACCTACTAGTGGGGTTCCCACTAAGCCAATTAATTCTAAGGTGAGAGACTGATTAGGCATCCGAATAGCTACACTTTGCTTACCGCCAGTCACGTTATCAGCTACTTTCCCTTTTTTAAGTGGAAAAATAATCGTTAAAGGTCCCGGCCAGAAACTATCCATCAATGATTGAGCGATGGGGGAGATTTCATTCACTAGTTCTTCAACTTGATCTTGATTGGCAACATGCACGATTAAGGGGTTGTCATTAGGACGGCCCTTTGCTTTAAAGACTTTTGCCACAGCTACTGGATTTGTGGCAATAGCCCCTAATCCATAAACCGTTTCGGTTGGAAAAGCGATTAATTCCCCCTTTTTTAGTAGTTCTGCTGCTTGAGGCAAGCTTTGCTTATCAAAAATTAGAGTCTTCATTTAAATCCTCCTCTCGCATCAAAGATACATATCGATCTTTACCCGCAAAATCACGTCCAATTTGAATAAAAGCCGCTGGAAAAGCGTCTTGTAATATCGTCTTAACAGCCAGACCTTGGGCAAAACCTATTTCCAAAAAAACACCGGCTCTTGGTTTTAAGTGTGAAGGTAATTGCTTAGCTAAAGCTTTATAAATGGCTAAACCTTCATCTTCCGCAAACAAGGCGGATTGTGGTTCATATTTTTTTACAGAAGCATCCATTAAATCCAACTCACTTTGAGCAATATATGGCGGATTAGAAACGAATACATCAAATTGAAAATCTGGCTTAAAGGCTTGCATCAAGTCTGAATGGACAAATTGAATATTCACTTGATGGTCATTAGCATTTTTCTTAGCTAGTTGAAGGGTTGCTTGTGAGAAATCACTAGCATATACTTCCCAAGTTGGTAAAGCTTTCTTTAATTCAATAGCAATTATGCCTGAACCGGTTCCTAAATCGATTACTTTGCCTGGAGGCAGCTGACGCATATAAGCCAGCGCTTTTTCAACTAAACCAGCCGTTTCTTCTCGTGGGATCAAGCAAGCCGGACTTACCTGATATTTGTGGTCCATAAAATAAATGTAGCCGCTAATATACTGTATCGGTTCATCATTTACGATCCGGTGGAGAGCAGAATCAAATTGGCTGGCTAGACCTTGTGAAATCGGTTGATTTAAAAACTTGACGGTCTGACTTAAATCCCAATCAAACAACTGCATCCAATAATAGCGCGCCAAATTTGCATCGTGGCCGTGTTGATTCAAAAAAAATGAAGCCTTTTGGAGGGCTTCATTTAAAGTTAGTTCTTTATGCTCCTTGACCATTGAGCTCCTCCAACTTTTGCGTTTGGTCATATACAACAAGGGCATCAATGATTTCATCGATATTGCCTTGCATAATAGAATCGAGTTGCTGAATGGTTAAGCCAATCCGATGGTCGGTCACACGGTTTTGTGGATAATTATATGTGCGAATTCGTTCAGATCGGTCTCCAGTACCTACTGCCAACTTTCTTTCAGAATCAAAAGCTTCTTGCTTTTCAGACTGCAGAATATCGTAAACACGTGTTCTTAATACTTTCATGGCTTTTTCTCTATTTTTTAATTGTGATCGCTCATCTTGCATAGCTACCACAACTCCTGTTGGGATATGGGTCATTCGAACAGCTGAAGCTGTCTTGTTAACGTGCTGTCCACCAGCACCAGAAGCATGATAAATATCCACACGGATATCATTTTCATCTAAATCAAAATCGATTTCCTCTTGTTCAGGCATTACCACTACTGTAGCAGTGGATGTATGAACCCGACCTTGCGATTCGGTTTCTGGTACACGTTGCACTCTATGTGCACCGTTTTCGAATTTTAGTTTGGAGTAGACTTTTTCGCCTGTAATCATTAAGGTTACTTCTTTGTATCCTCCAATGCCTGTAATATTGGCTGACATTAGTTCGACTTTCCAGCCCTGGGCTTCAGCAAACTTGGAGTACATGGTTAAAAGATCCCCTGCAAATAGTTGTGCTTCATCCCCACCGGCTGCTCCTCGAATTTCCATGATAATGTTTTTGCCATCATTAGGATCTTCTGGCAACATCATCAATTTAATTTCTTCTTCTAATTGATCTTTTTCTTCCTTCAAATCAGAAAGTTCTAACTTGGCTAATTCTGCCATATCAGGGTCTAAATCGCCCGCTAACATTTCTTCTGTATCTGATAGTTCTTCATTGACTTGTTTATAACGACGAATTTTAGCTACCTTAGGTCTTAAATCGGATTCCTCAATCGATAACTTTCTTAATCGATCCGAATCAGATATAATTTCTGGATCACTCATCATTTCGATTACTTCCTCAAAACGGAAGATTAATTGATCTAATTGTTCAAACATGACATTCTCCTCAATCTACTTATTAAAGTCTTTTTTTAAATTTTTCCAGGGTTTTTATAACATTTACGACAAACAGGTAAATAAGCTTCATTGCCCCCTATTTGAATTTGGTCTCCTTCATAAACTGGTTGACCATCAAGAAACCTTAAATTCATAGTGGCTTTTTTATGACAGAACCAACAAATTGTTTTAATTTCTTCGATTTTATCAGCATAAAGGAGCAAATATTTTGACCCTTCAAATAGTTCATTGGTAAAATCATTTTTCAAACCAAAGGCCATGACCGGAATATTTAACTCATCGACAACCTTAGCTAATTCAATGATATGGTGTTTCTTTAAGAATTGTGCCTCATCAACCAAGACACAAAAAAGGCGGTCTTTTTGGTGAGAAGCCTTAATCTTTTCATAAAAGTTATCCTCATCAGAAATCGGAATAGCTTGTCGATTGAAACCTGTTCGTGAAGAAACAATCCCTACCCCGTCACGGTTATCTATTGCTGAAGTATAGATTTGCACAGCTTTGTTTTGTTCTTCATAGTTATGAGCAACTTTAATAATTTCTATTGATTTACCTGAATTCATTGCTCCATATTTAAAATAAAACTTAGCCATTACCATGCTCCTCTTGTCTGTAGTTTAATTCAACCTATTCATAATAGGTTATTTTTATTTAGAAAGTCAATCCTTCACACACTATTCTATTCTATCACATCCTATCACTTGTCAAAAGAGATTCTTTCTTCCAAATTTACTTGAGGACTGATAGAATAATATTACTTGTATATTATGAAAAGTTGAGGTGGTAGCATGCCATTACGTAGCCAAATCGCTCGTATTATTGGAAAGACAAGCCGTTATTTATTAACTAAATTCACTCAAGGAGGGTCCTCCTTACCTGGAAAAATTGCCCTTACTATAGAACCCGATCTCTTAAAAGAATTAGCCAACAATTATCAAGTTGTGGTTGTTACTGGCACAAACGGAAAAACGCTAACAACCTCTTTAATTGTTGAAATTTTAAAAGAAGTAGAGCCCTTAGTCATTACCAATCCCTCTGGATCAAATATGCATCAAGGAATAGTAACTACGTTTTTACAAGCCCCTCGCTTAAAAGATGGCCAAAAAGGAATAGCCATTTTAGAAGTCGATGAAGGCTCTTTAAGCCATGTGGTTAAAGCCATCCAACCGGAGTATTTTGTTTTTACAAATATTTTCCGCGACCAGTTGGATCGTTTTGGTGAGCTTCATACTATTTTTGATTTATTAAAAAATGCTGCTAAAAGTGTGCCTACAGCCAAAATTATTGCCAACGGCGATCTACCAATGTTTAATTCATTAGAAATAGAAAATGAGAAAATTTTCTTTGGTTTTGATCATCAAAAGGATGAACGGATTGTTCCGCATCATAATACCGATGGTTTACTTTGCCCAATATGCGATCATATCCTAACCTATAAAATGATTACATATGCTAATTTAGGTAAATATTATTGCGAACATTGTGGTTTTAAACGTCCCAAATTAACTTATACCGTCGATCAAATTAATGAGCTGGCGCTTACCCACTCCCAATTTTCGATTAATGGCCAGTCCTTCACTTTACCAGTTGCTGGTAAGTATAATATTTATAATGCTTTAGCCGCTTATTCATTGACTAGAGAGCTAGGGTTAGATGATAGTGAGATTCGACAAGCTTTTGAAAAAGCTAAGAAAGTATTTGGTCGACAAGAAAGTATTCAAATAAAAGACAAAAAGGTTCTACTTAATTTGGTGAAAAATCCGGTTGGTTTAGATCAAGTACTAGAACTGATTACTTTTGATCATCAACCCTTCACTTTAGTCAATATTCTAAATAATCAATATGCTGATGGGACAGATGTTTCATGGATTTGGGACGGTAATTATGAACGATTAAAGACCATGCCAGTCGCTGAAGTCATCACCGCTGGTGATAAAGTAGATGATTTGACCAAGCGAATTATTGTTGCGGGAATTGATGAAAATCAAATTAAAAAAGCTCACTCAATAGAAGAAATTTTCCAGCTGATTGAGCAAGCCAACACAGAAAACATTCATGTTTTAGCAACTTATACTGCCATGCTTCAATTAAGAGAAGAACTAAAAAAGCAGGGCTATCTAAATCATTGAGAGGAAGAAGTGAATGAGAACTTTTAGAATTTGTCACTTATATGGTAATTTACTTAATACATATGGTGATAATGGAAATTTACTGATGCTTCAATACCATGCCCAAAAAAGAGGGATGGATGTATTAACTGAAGTGGTAACAATTGATGACCCTTTTGATCCTACTGCCTATGATTTAGTCTTTTTTGGTGGTGGACAAGATTACGAGCAAAAGGTAATTGCTAAACAGATCCAATCCATCCGACCTGGTTTGCAAGAATTCATTGAAAAAGATGGTGTCGTTCTAGCAATTTGTGGTGGTTATCAACTCTTAGGTCATTATTATGTTAATGCTAAAGGAGAAAAATTACCGGGACTTGGTATTCTTGACCATTTTACTGAAAGACAAATTAACCACCGCTTTACCGGTGATACCAAAATCTATTCTGACTATTTTAAGCGCGAACTCATCGGGTTCGAGAACCACAATGGTGTGACTCATTTAGGAAAAAATCAAAAAGCTTTCGGAAAAGTCATTCAAGGATATGGGAATAATGGTAAAGACCAAACTGAAGGGACCCATTACCGCAATACTTTTGGCAGTTATTTTCACGGTCCCTTATTAGTTAAAAACGATTGGTTGACTGATGAGTTAATTGATTTAGCTCTTTCTAATCAACAGACTCCTAAAGTTGAAGCCTAAGGCAATTAAAGCCAAAGGCTTCAACTTTTTTCTAGTTAGCTTTAATAAGAGTCACCCTCATGTTAAAATAAATGATAATGATTCTAAAAAGGAGTATATTATGTCAAATATTCTTACAGTCAAAGATCTTACTATTCAAAGTTCAAAGAAAACAATTATTTCTGACTTGTCTTTTAAGATTGAAAAAGGGGATTTTGTTTCTATCAATGGCCCTTCTGGATCAGGAAAATCAACCCTCTTAAAAGAAATTGTTTACTTAAATGCCCCTAACCTAAGCCGATCAGGGTCTATTTTTTTTGAAGAGAAAGAAATTGACCAGTATCCACCCATTGAACTGAGACAAAAAATTTCCTACTGCTTCCAAACAGCTCAATTGTTTGGTCGAGATGTATGGGATAATTTGTCCTTCCCTTATGAAATTCGCGATTTACCCGCTGATAAAGATCGTATTGTTCAATTATTGCAAGAAGTAGAACTTTCAAGCGATTATTTAAGCAAAGAAATTAATAGTTTATCTGGAGGAGAAAAACAACGGGTTGCTCTTATTCGAAATTTAATTTTTCCGCCGGAAATTTTATTATTAGATGAAATTACCTCTGCTCTTGATCAAAGAACCAGAGAAATACTATGGCGTTGGCTACTCAACTATATTGACAAAGAAGGAATTACTACTCTTTTAATTAGTCATTTAGACAAGGACCACCAGCTTGCTAATCGCGAAGTTTATATATCGAAAAATATCGATGAAAGCGAGGAAGAATAATGACTCAGAATCTTCAAGTTAGTCCGCTTACTTTAGCCCTTTCTTTTTCCCTTGTTTTAATAACCTTTTATATTTCATATAAAGAACAACTGGACCTTTGGAAAGATTTATTGATTGCCATAGTAAGAGTTATTTTACAATTATTAATTGTAGGCTATGTCTTAGAACAAGTCTTCTCTATCGATAACGCTTTGCTTACTGTAGCCATGGTTGCGGTTATTATTTTCAATGCCGCTTGGAATGCTTCTAAGCACGGTAAAGGAATAAATAAAGCCTTCGCCATTTCTTTATCAGCAATCGGAATTGGATCACTCACTAGTTTAGCAATATTAGTCTTATCTGGTTCTCTAAAATTTACCCCTTCCCAAGTGGTTCCAATCACAGGGATGATTTCTGGGACGGCCATGACGGCTCTCGGTTTAACCTATAGAAATTTGAAACAGCTTTTTGAAGATCATAGACAGGCATTTCTAGAAATGCTAGCCTTAGGAGCAAGTCCACAGCAAGCTAGCACGCATATTAAAAAACTGGCCGTTAAATCTGGTATTCAGCCAACCATCGATAGCGTGAAAACTACAGGAGTTGTCACCTTGCCGGGTATGATGTCGGGTTTAATTTTTGCCGGTGTCGATCCAACCAAGGCAATTATGTATCAAATGATGATCTCCTTTACTCTATTAGGTACCACTTCACTGGTCTCAGCAACTTCCGCTCATTTAGCTATTCGTACTTTTTTCAATGATCGCTATCAATTAACCTTCATGCCAGAAAATGATAAAAAATAAAGTAAAATAAAATCCCCAAGAGGGGTTTCTTGGGGATTATTCTATACTCGATATCTTAATTGGCCATCTAAGTAGGTTGCTTGTAAGTCAGCATTTTGATTAAGAACAATAAAATCAGCTGCTATATCTTTTCTTATTGAGCCACATTCAGCTTGAATTCCGACAGAACGCGCTGGATTTAGACTCGCCATCCGAATTGCTTGGTCGACTGTTGCTAGTTCCCATTTAATCATGTTTTGAACGCCTTGTATCAGTTCTAGAATAGAGCCCGCGAGGCTTCCTCCTTCAACTAATCGCGCTGTTCCTTCGCTTACCATTACATCAAACTCACCTAAACGGGAGATGCCTTCTCCCATGCCACCGGCTCGCATACAATCAGTAATTAAAACTGTCTCTTCTAGTCCTCTAGCTTTAAGTGCAATTTCAATAGCAGCTGGGTGAACATGGTGGCCGTCGGCTATGATTTCAGCAAAAACATCTTTCAAGCTAAGTGCCGCGCCAACCATACCAGGATTGCGATGGTGCAAACCTGACATACCATTGTATAAATGAATAAAAATATCAGCACCTGCCTCTACTGCAGCTTTTGCTTGATCATAACTAGCATCTGAATGGGCAAGTGCAGTATGGACTCCTTGGGCTTTGGCATATTCAATAAATGGAATGACTCCTTGACGTTCTGGTGCAATTGCAATTTTATTGACTAAACCCCCTGACAATTTTATCCATTCACTTAATGCATCAATCGAGGGATCACTCATGTATTTGGGATTTTGTGCCCCTTTATATTTTTCTGTAAAGAAAGGTCCTTCTAAAAAGATTCCTCGGACTTTAGCTCCCTGACAGGTTTGATAATTTGTTTTGATCATCGAACATACTGCATTTAAACGCTCAATCGAATCGGTTAAAGTTGTTGGCAAAAAGGAGGTCACTCCGCAAGTCAATAATTGGTCAGAAATATGGCGCAGACCTTCAGGATCATTATCCATAATATCGTAACCTTGATAGCCGTGGATATGTGTATCCACTAAACCAGGAGCAATTATCAGATTCTCATAATCTTTTATTCGCTCAACATTTGCTGGCAAATCACTCACAATTTCGCCAAACTTACCCCCATCTGTTACTTCAAGAAAGGCTTCCTCAACTACTGAACTATCTAATATAATTTGCTTTGCTTTATAGTATTTACTCATACCATCACTCCTCTTACTACATATTATACTTGTTTTTGAAAATTATAGAATAATTTTGCTAATAACTATGCTGTGATGAGATAGATAAGTTTATATAGGAGTTTAAAATTGATTAAAGCAATAGGTTTTGACTTAGATGATACACTCTATGATCGAAGTGCCATTTATCAGTAGGTATATGAAGCCTTTCAATCAGACAACCCTTATAACATCCCCTTTGATTCTTTTAATCCTGTCTACCAGCATTATTCGAAAAATCTTTACCAATCCTTTATTGCCGATAACTGTAGTAAACTTCATTATCAATTGCAGCGGACTATTGATGCTTTTAGCACTTTCGAGCATGAAATTCACTTAGATCCAGCTCATAGTTTTCTTGATCTATACAAGGATTGCAAAAAATATCTAACGCTTCGTCCAAATTTTCATGAATGCTTGCTCCACCTTAAAGAAAGTTCTGTAGAACTCTTTATACTGACTAAAGGAGCCAATGCTGGTCAAAGGAGTAAAATTGAAGTGCTCGGCTTAAGGCAATACTTTGATGAGGATCAAAATTTCATATCGGAAAACTTGGCTTATTCGAAAGCTGATGTTGAAATTTTCAATAAAATTACTAACTCACTTGCTTGCGCAAAAGATGAAATTATTTATAGTGGAGTTGATTGGACCAATGACATCGAAGGATCTTTAAATAGTGGTTGGCAAGCTATTTACTTTAATGTCCATAACAAACCTGGTAGGAATAATCATCCCTATCTTAAAGCAATCCAATTTGAAAAGGACCTTTGTAATTTACTATCCAATCTTTAAAAAAAATCCGAGCAAATTGCTCGGACTTTTTTTACGTCTATTCATATAAAATTATTGTTCAGAAGTTGTTTCTTCATTTTCTTCTGTTGTATCTGAATCTTCATTTTCATCAGATTCTTCTGTAGTTGTTTCTTCATGTCCTTCAGATTCCTCTGTAGTTGTTTCTTCGTTAGAAGGAGCATCTTGACCACCATTGTTTGACTCTTGGGGACTAGTTACTGCATTCCCTTCACTATCTACCGCTTCTTCAACTTCACTGCCTTCAACTTTTAGAACTTCTAAAGTTGTAGCATCTAAAGTAATGGTCATCATTTTTCCTTCGGTTGGTTCTTCAGTGTTTTCATAAACAAATACGGCCACTTCAGTGACATCTGTTTCTTCATTAACTGAATAAACAAATTCTAATGCTTCACCCATGCCAGCTTCTTCTTCAGCGGCTTCTTTAATTTCGTCAAAACCAGCAAGATCTTCAAAATCAATAGTAGCTAAAGGCTCATCAGACATTTCCTCTTCAGTATCAGATTCGCTTTCTTCATTGTCTGACATCATATCATCCATTGCATCTTCTGCATCTGACATCATATCATCCATTGCATCTTCTGCATCTGACATCATGTCATCCATAGTATCTTCAGCTTCAGACATCCTATCTTCAACTTCGTTTTCGTCTTCAGGGATTTCTTCTTTCGTACGAGCATCATAAGAAACAGTTACATCTTCCATTGCTTCTTCATCTGTACCTTCAATCGTAATTTCAAATGGATCTACCTCATCCATTTCGTCTTCAGTCATTTCTTCATCTGACATTTCATCTTGGGTCATTTCTTCTTCAGATTCGTCATCAGCCATTCCCATTTCTGACTCGACTTTGACAGATAGATCATCTTCTTCATCTTCTTCTAAAGGTTGGATGATAATACGATTAATTCCAACTTCTGGATAATCTTCTTGATACTTTTTAACGATTTCTTCCAAAGCTTTCTGCATTGGACTTACTTCTTCATCTTCTTCAACTGTTGTTTCTTCCATAGAATCTTCAATCATTGAGTCCACAGTTGTTTCACTATCTTCTTGAGCAAAGATAGATACAGTTGGAGCTATAGCTCCTAAGGTGATAGCGCTCATTGAAATTAAAACTAATTTTTTAAAAGATTTTTTCATTATAAAATCGCTCCTTTGTTCTTCTAGTATGTCTTCATCATACATCCTATATTCTATTTATGCTAGTAATTTGCTTAGAAATAATGATGATTTTTTTAAGAATATTATTCCCATCCCTATTGTAGATGCTTTTATATCAGTGTTTGTCGGAGTTTACTTTTTAATCCACAAACGAACACTCTTCTAATTTTGTTCACAATTTATTCATAATTATTATTTATGAATGAAAAATAGCGTTGGCAAACAAGCCAACGCTATTAAGTCAAAAATTATTGTTTAGCTTTTAATTTCTCAAGCATATCCACTGTCATCTTATCTAAATCATATTCTGCTTTAAAGTTCCATTCTTCTTTAGCAGCTGAAATATCCATTTCATCTGGCCAAGATTTCGCAATGCGCTCTAAAGTTGGATTCACATCGTAAGTCATTTCGAAGTCTGGCATGACTTTACGGATTGATGCCGCAATTTCTTCAGGCTCGAATGACATACCTGAAATATTGAAAGCATTGCGATGAACCAATTTATCAGCATCAGCTTCCATTAAATCAATGATTGCTTGAATAGCATCTGGCATGTACATCATGTCCATTTTTACACCTTGAGGAATATTGCAGACATATTTACCATACTTAATCGCATCATAATAGATTTGCACTGCGTAGTCAGTTGTTCCACCTCCTGGAGGTGTTACGTAAGATATTAAACCAGGGAAACGTACGCCACGAGTATCCACACCAAAGCGAGTATAGTAATAATCACACAGTAACTCACCTGCTACCTTAGTAATTCCATACATTGTTGTTGGGCGTTGAATAGTATCTTGAGGAGTACCAACTTTTGGTGTGTCTGGACCAAACGCACCAATAGATGAAGGTGTAAAAAATTGAAGCTCTAATGAACGAGCAACTTCTAATCCATTTACTAAACCTTGCATGTTAATATCCCATGCTAATAAATGCTTTTCTTCTGCAACAGCTGATAATAAAGCAGCCATATGAATTAATGTGTCTACTTCGTGATTTTTAGCAATAGCCATAAATGCGTCCATATCCATTACATCTAAAATAGCGAAGTTAGGATGATTACAGACTTCATTTCCCTCTACTACACGGATATCTGTAGGTACGACATTTTCTTCACCATACATATCATTTAACTTAACAACTAATTCCGAACCGATTTGGCCTAATGCACCAGTAATTAAGATTTTTTTCATGATTCCCTCCTAGATTACGCCTAATTCTTTACCAACTTTTTCGTAGATGGTAATTGCTTGGTCTAACATCTCTTTAGTATGTGCAGCTGTTGGCATATTTCTCACACGACCAGTTCCGAGTGGTACTGTAGGAAAGACAATTGATTTAGCATAGACTCCTTCTTCTCTTAACCGTTTAGAGAAGGCTTGAGCTAATTTTTCTTCACCTAAAATAACTGGTGTAATTGGTGTTTCCGAGTTGCCAATATCAAAGCCTAATGCTTTTAATTCTGCTTTAAGATAGTTACCATTCTCCCATAGGCGATCGTGTAATTCTGATGATTCCATTAAGATATTAATCGATTCAGTAGCAGCTGCAGCATCCCCCGGTGTTAATGAAGTTGAGAATAGGAATGGACGTCCAGCTACTTTTAACCAGTCGATTAATTCTTGCGAACCCGCAACATATCCACCTACTACACCAAGAGCTTTTGAAAGGGTTCCAATTTGTAAGTCAATCTTATCCGATAGACCGAAATGCTTAACTGTACCCGCACCTTTACCCATTACTCCTGAGCCGTGCGCATCATCAACATAAGTAATTAAGTTGAATTCTTCTGCAATTTCAACAATTTCTGGAATATTAGCTACGTCGCCATCCATTGAGAAAACACCGTCTGTAATGTACATTACTTTTTTGTATAAGCCTGATTCTGTTGCCTCTTTAGCTTTTGCACGTAAATCATCCATGTCTTGATGTTTCACTGGAATGATTTTAGCACGTGATAAACGGCAGCCGTCAATGATTGAAGCGTGGTTTAATGCATCTGAAAGAATAGCGTCTTCTTTGTTCATGATGGCAGAAATAGCAGCCATATTACAATTGAAGCCTGATTGAAAAGCTATTGCAGCTTCTGTTTTCTTAAATTCTGCAATTTTCTTTTCTAGAATATTGTGGACATCCATCGTACCATTAATCGTACGAACCGCACCTGCTCCCACTCCATACTTATCAATAGTTTTTTTAGCTACCTCTTTTAAACGTTCGGAAGTTGCTAAACCAAGATAGTTGTTTGATGATAAATTAATGAGCTCTTGTCCGTTAATTTCGATGATTGGGCCGTTTGCAGAAGATAAGGCTTCGATTTCATTATAGAGATTCTTTTCTTTCTTTTCTGCAATTGCTGCTGATAAAAATTCATGTAAGCTTTGTACCACTTATAGTTCCCCCTTAATACTTTTACTATATTATAAAACGCTTCCAGATTTAAAGCAAATACAATCGTAATTATGATTAAATCCTTATTGATTTCTCATTATTTTCTTATTCTAAAGCTAAATTAAACTAGTTCCGCTTGTTACTAAAATGTCGCGTCGACTGAACAGCCCTTCTCCAACCTTCATATAAATCTTCACTGCGATTTATTGACATTTTCGGTTTAAAAGTTATAGCGGGTTTAACTAAGCTTTGGATTTCTTCAATAGACTGCCAATAGTCTACTGCTAAGCCTGCTAGAAAAGCAGCCCCCAATGCCGTGGACTCAAGATTGGATAAGCGTGTTACTGCCGTATTTAAAATATCTGCTTGAAACTGCATCAAGTAATTATTTTTACAAGCGCCTCCATCGACTTTTAATTCTGGAATGACGACCCCCATTTCATCCTTTATTACATCAATGATGTCGCGCACTTGATAAGCTAAAGATTGCAAGGTCGCTTTAACGAAGTCAGCTTTATCAGTGCCACGAGTTAAGCCAAACACAGCTCCTCTAGCCTGAGAATCCCAATAAGGAGCTCCTAATCCCGTGAAAGCTGGCACCACATATACTTCATCTTCGTTTTTTGAATGTTGGGCGAGTTCCTCAGATTCAGAAGATTCTTCAATCATCCTTAATCCATCTCGTAACCATTGAATAGCTGAACCCGCTACGAATATAGAGCCCTCAATACAGTATACTGGAGATTGGTTAGGAAATTTATAAGCGATAGAAGTAGATAGCGCATGCTTAGACAGCTTTAGCTCATTCCCAATATTCATCAATATAAAGGCACCTGTTCCATAAGTTGATTTAACTTGCCCTTTATCAAAGGCGAGTTGACCAATCAATGCTGCTTGTTGATCTCCAGCCATACCAGCTAATGGTATTTCGTGACCGTAAAAATGATAGGTGGCTGTTTTTCCGTATATTTCAGAATTTGATACCACTTGGGGTAATAGTTGAGCAGGTATATTGAATATGTCTAAAAGCTCTCGATCCCATTCCAGCGTTTCAATATTAAATAAAAGGGTACGCGAAGCATTAGAATAGTCCGTAATATGGTGTCTGCCACCTGACAATTTCCACATCAACCAAGAATCTATTGTACCAAAGGCTAAGTCGCCAGCTTCTGCTCTTATTTGAGAAGTTGGAAGATGGTCTAAAATCCAACGAATTTTACTCGCTGAAAAATAAGGGTCAAGCGGTAAGCCTGTCTTTTTCTTAATAATATCTTCATAGCCACTCTTTTTAAGCGCTTGGCATATTTCGCTTGATTGCCGCGATTGCCAGACAATCGCGTGATAGATAGGCTCTCCGCTTTCACGGTCCCAAATGACTGTCGTCTCTCTTTGATTAGTGACTCCAATTGCTACTATCTGCTTAGGTTGAATATTACCATTAATCAAAGCTTGAGAAATGACGGACTGAACGGATTGCCAAATCTCATTAGCATCTTGTTCTACCCAACCAGATTGAGGAAAAAATTGTTGAAATTCTTTTTGAGCACTGGCTATAAATTCACCTTGATGGTTCACTATGACTGCTCTAGTAGATGTCGTTCCTTGATCGATTGCCATTATATATCGGTCGTTTAACAAAATAAAGCCCCTCTCTTTAATCGCTTAATTGAGTGATTGTATTATAGTTCTTGTCAATATACTTCTCAAGTTTCGTTTAAATAAGACTTGTATTCTATTAATTTAAAGGTATAATTAAGACAAGAATCTTAAATAAGGACAATTGTTGTCAGTGGGAGGTATTATCATCAGACTCAACTCAAATGAAAAGCGTGTTTTGGATTTAATTAAGCAAGACCCTTTTCTTACTCAAACTAAACTTGCTGAAATTTTGAGTATTAATCGATCTACTCTAGCTAATATTGTGTCATCACTTACGCAAAAGCGCTACCTGCAAGGTAGAGCCTATATTGTCAATGAACCAGCTGATATTTTTTGTATTGGAGCTATGAATATTGACCGTATCTTTCAGTTAAAAACACCTTTACTCAAATCCACCTCTAATCCTGTTAACTCAACAGTAACTGTTGGAGGGGTTGCACGAAATGTAGCAGAAAACCTCGGAAGGATGGAACTCTCAGTGAGTTTACTATCTTTAGCAGGTATCGATGCTGATTTTGAAGAAATTAAGGCTATTACTCAGCCCTTTGTGAATTTAGACCATGTGAAATCCTTAGAAAATCACAATACGTCCTCCTACACAGCCATTCTCGATGAAACAGGTCAAATGGAAGTAGCCTTTGCTGATATGGAAATCTGTGATCAAATGAATGCTGAATGGATTACTAGTTTCCATTTACAAATTGAAAATTGTCAATTCATTGCTATGGATCTTAATCTCACTCAATCTGCCGTTGAACAAGTGATGAATATAGCAAAAAAACAGCAAATACCTCTGGTGGTTATTCCAGTTTCCGGACCGAAAATGAACCATCTGCCAGAGAATTTAAAAGGAATTACATGGCTAATTGTCAATCAGGATGAATCTGAAGAATACTTTAATCACAAAGTTAAGACGGAAGATGATTTTATATATCTCGCTGAGCTATGGATTGATCGAGGAGTGGAAAATGTCATTATCACTCGTGGTACTAAACCATTGCTATACTCGAATCAAAAGAAAGAGTTTCTATATTTTCAACCTCCTAATAACCCTCGATTAGTTGATGTGACAGGGGCTGGCGATTCTTTTGTAGCGGGATTAATATACGGGCTCAAAAAAGAATATGCTCCAAGTGAAGCCATTCATTATGGTATTACTAACTCTTATTACACTGTACAATCCCCTTCCACAGTCAGAAAAAATCTTAATGCGAAACTGTTTGAAGAAGAACGTCAATTGATTGGAAATTGTCAAATATTTTAAAGAAAGAGGAATATAACTATGAATCAACCATATAATAAAGAAACAGCTAATGCTATGAATCATCCCCTATTATCCATCTCTAAAGAGGTTCAAGCAGCAATCATTCAACAAAAACCGATTGTAGCCTTAGAATCAACTATCGTTTCACACGGAATGCCTTATCCACAAAATGTTAAAATGGCACAAGAAACGGAACAAATTATTCGTGACCACGGAGCTGTTCCAGCAACCATAGCCATCATGAACGGGCAGTTTAAAATTGGCTTAGAAGAAGAAGACTTGGAAATCTTAGCTACAGCAAAAGATGTGGTCAAAGTATCCAGACGAGACTTAGCCGAAGTAATTGCCAATAAGCAATTAGGAGCCACTACAGTGGCTACAACCATGATTGGCGCTCATCTAGCCGGGATTAAAGTGTTTGTAACCGGTGGAATTGGTGGGGTTCATCGTGGATATACTGAACACATGGATGTATCTGCTGACCTTGAAGAGTTAGCCCAAACTCCTGTTACCGTGGTATGTGCGGGAGCTAAAGCTATTTTAGACTTACCAAGAACCTTGGAATACTTAGAAACTAAAGGGGTTCCGGTTACTGGTTATCAAACCGATTACCTGCCAGCCTTTTATTCTTCAACCTCACCTTACCGCTTGACTAGTAGGGCAGATTCTGCTGAAGAAATTGCCCAGCGAATGGTAGCCGCTGATCAACTAGATTTACAAGCTGGTTTATTGATTGCAAACCCAATCCCTAAAGAATACGAAATCCCTAACGATGAAATCAATGCTATCATTGATCAAGCTTTAATTGAAGAAAAAGAAGCTGGCGTTCATGGTAAGGAATCCACCCCCTTCTTATTAGCAAAAATTGTTGAATTGACTGAAGGACGCTCATTAGAAACTAATATCCAATTGGTTTATAATAATGCAAAATTAGGTGCAGAAATTGCGGTTCAATACCAATTGAAAAACTAATGTGTCTTCCAAAAATATTTTTAGCCTCTAGTTTGGGTTGTTCCTGAATTGGAGGCTTTTATATGTGATCATGAGTGATTAACTTAGAAAGCAAACGCTTGCTTTATCGACCTTATAAAGGTATATTATAGTTAAAACAAATGGAGGTATTCTATGAAAAAATTATTAACACTATCGGCAGCTGCCTTAACACTAGGTGCAGCTACATTACCTTTAGCAACTGTTGTTGCTCAAGAACAAATTTCACCAGTAATCATTACTGACGTTGGTGGAGTGGACGATAAATCATTCAACCAATCTGCTTGGGAAGGTTTACAAGCTTACGGTGAAGAAAATGAATTAGAAGAAGGCCCTGGTGGCTACTTCTATCTTGAATCTAAGTCAGATTCAGATTATGTAACAAACATCAATGCAGCTATCCAAGGTGGATCAAACCTTATTTTTGGTATTGGTTATAAGTTACAACCGGCTATTGATGAAGCAGCTGAACAAAACCCAGATGGACATTTTGTTATCGTAGACTCTGTTGTTGAAAAAGACAACGTAGCTTCTATTACCTTTAAAGACAACGAAGCAGCTTTCTTAGCAGGTGTTGCTGCAGCTATGACTACTAAGACAGACCACATCGGTTTTATCGGTGGAGTTGAATCTGAAGTAATTGACCGTTTCGAAGCTGGTTTTGTAGCTGGTGCTAAAACAGTTAACCCTGATATCGAAATATCAATCGAGTATGCTGGTCACTTTGCAGATGCTCCTAAAGGAAAGCAACTAGCAGCTTCAATCTACTCTAGTGGCGCAGACATCATTTATCATGCTGCTGGTGGAACTGGCCAAGGTGTATTCTCAGAAGCTAAAGACCGTGTATCAAACGATCCTTCTCAAGAATTATACGTAATTGGTGTAGACTTAGACCAAGACGCTGAAGGCTTAATTGAAATTGACGGTGAAGAGCGTCACTTAACATTAACATCTACATTGAAACAAGTTGGTGAATCAGTGAAAGCATTTGCTGAAAAAACACAAGCTGAAGGTTTTGAAGGTGGCGTTCAAACTTTAGGTTTAGCTGATGGTGGTGTAGACCTTACAACTGAATTCTTAACTGACGAAGTTAAGAAAGCTGTTGAAGACTACAAACAACAAATCATCAATGGCGAAATCGTTGTCCCTGAAAAACCAGGTGAAGAGATGACCTCTAATGAAGATGCTGATGCAGAAAAAGCTGAAGACGAAACAGAAGAAGAAACTGCTGAAGAAACTGAAGCAGAATAATAATTTAAAATTAATTACAAAAAAGAGCAAGCTTGATTTATCTCAAGCTTGCCCTTTTTTCTATTTAGAACTACTTAACGTATATAATAGAAAGTCTTTTGATTGGATTAATTATATTCGACTATTACTTCTAGGAACAATTAGGATAATGTTTTTCAACTATTGACTTATATTTCAAAATTGCGTAAGATATATGTGTATTTCTATATTGGGGGCGTAGCTCAGTTGGGAGAGCGCTACAATGGCATTGTAGAGGTCGTCGGTTCGAGACCGATCGTCTCCATTTACAGTAATAAAGGGAATTAACTACTGATAAAAAGCTTGATATTATAAGCTTTCTAGAGGTGGTTATTTTATTTTGTTTCAAATAGTAGTAATCAACCCACGTAAAAAACCACGTAAGATTTAAAATAAACCCCGACTAATTAAAAAACCTCCTTCTCGAATGAGTGGGAGGTTTTTAAATAATTACCTTGGTTTTAATGAGCATAAATAGCTTTTTTAAAAGTTTCTGATGAGCTCGGTAGTTTAACCCATTCATAAACTAATTTGAAAGGCGAAGATTTTCTTTTTATTTTCTTGCTCTCACATAAAATTGGTGAATATCCAGTCGCTTCTAACTGCGCAGCATTTTCTAATAATAATTCACTGAAGAATATCAGACTTTGTTTATAATTTATAAAATAGAGACCTATAAATTTTAACTTTTTTGACCAAGCGTTACTGAATCTGTTAGCAACTTTTATATGTAATTGTAATATTATTAAAGGAAATACTAGATATGATAGAAGATTTGCAAAAACTATGCCATCTCTTTTGAACCGATAAAAAGTAATAACTGATAAATATGAAAACCATAATACAATAGTACTTAGCAGAGCTATTATTATCATAAATCATCGCCCCTTTCTATATTTGTAGGTTTTTTCTTTTATAAACTCTTTACTTTTTTCCTTATAGAATTCTTCTCTATCACGTTGAAGTTGAAGACTATTTCCATAAGATTCTCTGATAATATTTCTAGAAATTTCCTCATTTTCAATATCTTGATCAGTTTTTTCGAGGCCATCAAGTTTCCCACTTAAATAAACTGTATAAAGTCCTAACATAACTACTATACTTTTTAAAATTACATCTATTAATATTATATTAGGTTCTAAAAATTTAAGTTTATGTGAATAACTCACGTATATAAATATGATAGCTATTAAAATAAAATCAGCTTTAAGTGTTAAAATCCTCTTGTTTTCTGTACTTAATATTTCTTGGAATTTCTCATTTTCTTTATCTGGATTTTTGTTAATATTTTTAACTTCTTTAATTATCTCTCTATGGGATAGAGTAACAATGTTGTTCAAAATATACATTATTATTGTAGCTGAAAAAGAGACTCTTTCGACAGATAAATACATTGATATGCAGAAAATTATTAATGAACTCACGCTTAATAGTTGCATAAAAAAGACTTGTTCGGCATTTTCTCTCCTACAAAAGGTTTATTAACTACATCATAAAACAACCAATTTATAAATACAATAGATTCGATGAAGAATTTCCGTCAACGCTCTAGAATTGTCAAACATATGTTACACAAGCTGCTTGATTACTAAAACAAAACCTACTATTGCAACTATTGTTAGAGCAATCGGAGCTATAGTAGCTAACGAGGCTTTGATAAAGCCAAAAATCAATAGTTGAGCCGCAGTTGCTACGGCTAATAACACCATAAACACCGGGGCTATGACCCCTAAGGCGGTCACCAGCAATCCCATGACAATTGCAAACTCTTTTGCGGGCTTAGGAAGCTTAGAAAACTATTCTCCAATTGATTGTAAGATATCAGCTACAACTTGCAATATCAGAGCTAGTACTTTGCCTATTTCATCTCCAAAGTCACTCATTAATAATTATAGTTTGTTTTGAGCTTTATTTAATTCACTTATTGAATCAAGTGTATCTTCATAAGTAGATTTAAGTTCCCTGCTGCCTCATGCTGGCCTCTCGATAGGTTTCTCGCTAATCTTCAAGCTGCTTAGAAAACAATAAAATAAGAGAGACAAGCACATACAACATGTACTCATCTCTCTGGTCCAACTTCTTGGGTCACTATAATCAGTAGACTCTTTATTAGTTTAATATTGTAAATTACAGGCTAAATTATTTAATAACAACTTGATCTTGTTCTAATTCTTTTTCTGCACCCATCTTACCAGCGTAGGCAGAAATTACTAATCCCAAAACAGATCCAATGAAAGCATAGATAGAATATTTAGAAGCTTCATTTATAACATCATTTGTTGTTTCGACACCTTCGTCAATTGCTTGTTTTGTTCCACTTTCTAAGCGATTCATTTCAGTTTCAGCGCTAGCAAGTAAATATTTCGCTTGAGCTTGAGCTTCTTCATATGATTTCATAATGTGAGCTGTAGCTTCTTCTGCTTCTTCATCATTTAAATCAGTATTATCAGCAATAGCATTCGATAAAGCATCTTCATCTAAACCTTCGTCAATTGTAGCCATACGATCTTCAATGTTTGTATAAACATCTTTCATCGCTTGCTCAACAGGTTTTCCATCAACTACAACGCTTTTAGCTGCATTTTGAATATCAGTTACCGTTTCATCTAACTGATTTTGTAAATAACCTGGTTGCAACTGTTCAATTTCAGTGTCTTCTAGTAAATCTTGTACTTCTTGGTCTAAGTTCGATGTATCAAGCTGTAAGTTATCTGTTACAGCATTAAATGCTTCTTCAGATAAATTACCTGCAGCTTTTGAAACATTTCCTATTGCATCTCCAGCAGCACTAGTTGTCGCACCAAACATAGCACCAATTGTATTGAAAGTTCCTGTCACTGCTGATGAAGCCAATACTACTGCTACTATTAGGCCTGTAGCCCATGTCAGGAAACCATGAACCATACCAGCTCGGTGTGCAGTGTATCCTGCGATAAATCCTCCGCCGGCTAAACTTAAAATTAATGACACAATCGTCCAAATGATTAAGCCCATTCCAACTCCATCTAATGGATTAACAGCGGTTAAGTCAGTAGCTCCAAGTCCGATAGCTGCCCCAATTAAAGAGAACAACATGCTTAAAGCGACGAAAGTCACTAATCCAGCGAAAACGGCACGCCACGATAAGTTTTCTCCTATCCGATGATGATGTCCTATATGGTGATCATGATGTGAGGTATAAGTGTGGTTGCCAGTATCCTTAGTAGCTTCCTTTACAACGACCTTACCCTGACCTCCAACAGTAGGCTCAACATTGTGCTTATCTCGTTCATTATTCATATAAATCCCTCTTTCTTAAAGTTTTAACACTCAAGGTGCTTTAAGGTACAATTTATCTTTATAGTGGTGATAAATACTATAAAATAATTGCTTTAGACAAATCGTTCTTTTAGAACTTTCCTTATCCTTAGCATACTAACTTATTTGTAAAAATTCAAATATAACGCTTCTAAAGACCAATATAATCATAGCAATAGCGTCAGTCAATGGCTTGATGACCCAATCTAAGGTTGGATCATCGCTAAGATTCCAAGCGATCATTTCAGAGTTAAATAAATCCATAATAGGGCTTAAATAAGCAGAATTTTTCCCTAATTTAACTTTCAGTTGCCATTCATTTTACACTAAAGCGACGATTGAGGTGGTTGGGAGCATTTGTTCCCACAGTGCCTTCGTAAGAGCTATAGCGACGTGACTCCGCCAGAATTTTGTACGTTTCAAGCCGAGCTTACCCCTGATTCGTAAAACTTTTCTTAGGGCTAATTTTTTGGTTCTATAATTTATAGGGTTGATGGCCGAAGGCCTCAACTCTATTTTTTACTTTAGGGTACAAAAAGGACAGATCTCCTGTATATTATAAGCGACTAAACCACAATAAAGGAGAGCTGTCCCATGTCACACATTATATCATCTTTACTCGGATTAAACGATAAAAACATCACAATTAATGACCAAAAATTTTCAAAAATTTCGATTAAAGGCCGTTTATCTTTCTTATTAACAGGTCAATTAATAGAGCCTATTAGTCATTGCCCTTGTTGTGGGCAATCAGCAATTAACTATTCAATCGTTAAAAATGGCTCTCGTACATCGCGCATTCAATTAATACCGATGGCAGGTTATCCCACTTATTTAGATTTAAAAAAACAGCGTTATTACTGTAAATCTTGTCACCCATCCTTTACCGCTCAAACGCCTGAAGTCGCTCGTCACTGTCATCTATCTAATCATTTGAAACGATATATCGCTGATCAGTTAACACATACGATATCAGAAACTTATATCGCTCAACTGGTGCATGTATCGATTCATACAGTCCGTCGTGTGACGAATCAAATGGCACAGCACCTTCAATTCAAACCGCTACATTCCTTACCACAACACCTTTGTTTTGATGAATTTAAAAGTGTTCGAACGATTGATGCTGCGATGAGTTTCATTTACTGTGACGCTAAAACGCATCGATTAGTTGATTTGTTCTTTGATCGCAAACAGTCTTCATTAATCCGTTATTTTCAACAATTTCCGTTGGAAACCCGTCAATCGGTTCAAACGATAACGATTGATATGTACCGACCGTATATGGATTTAATTCAAAAAGTTTTTCCAAAAGCACAAATTATTATTGATAAATTCCATCTCATTCAAGCTTTAAATCGTGAGCTGAATCGGACACGAATTCATGTGATGAACACCTTCCGAAACAAAGACAATCGACTGTACAATAAACATAAACGCTACTGGCGCCTAATCATGACACCAAGAAATAAATTACACACCACTACTTATCAGCGCTATCGATTATTTGATTGGATCACAAACACCAGTGGTATCGTTGATTATTTATTAACATCAAGTAGCGAATTAAAAGTCACTTACGAGGTCGTTCATCATTTAAGAGAAGCCCTTCAAGACCTTCGAATCGATCGATTTAAGTTTTGGGTCAACTATGGCCTAACATTACCCGTTTCAAAAAAATTAAAGACCGTTTTAAGAACCTTTAAACGCTATCACACTTTTATTCAAAACACCTTTAACTATTCAACCTTAACGAATGGCCCAATTGAAGGGCTAAACAATAAAATCAAGGTGCTGAAACGAAATGCCTATGGCTATCGTAATTATTCACATTTTAAAAATAGAATTTTATTGATGATGCGCTTATACTTGCCCAATCAATCATCTACGTCGGTTGCTTTTTGACAATTTATCTCATAATAAAACCGGTCGATCATTCATGCGCTTATAATAATTGTTGATCTGTAAAAAAAGAGGTGAAGTAACCAGTCGGTTACCTCACCTACTCATCAACCCTATTTGACAAAGAGCCAATTTTTTGATGGCATGTTTTGTATAATTAAGCTTTAATTCATCGATAACCAAGAGTATATGTGTCAAGAAGAAAAGAAAAGGAGACCAAGCAACCATTAGTTGCTTAATCTCCTTGGATAGCATCAACCCTATTTGACATAAAGCCAATTTATATAAAATTACTCACCAGTAACTTCTTTTGATAACTCAATTGCGATATCGGTAGTGTCTTCAATCTCATGTTTTAAATTGGCGAAACTTTCAAGAATTTCTTCAAATGATTGTCCGATTTCTTCTTTTAATTCATTAGCTGAATGAGCTAAGACTTCTTTAAAATCAGAATCATCATTTTGATTAGCAAGAGAATGCTGCGTTTCTTCAATTGAACTAAATAATTGATTTTTCAAGTTGGTTAGAGAAAATTTTAATTCTTCTGCCGTTTCTGAAAAAGATACTTTAGCATCTTCACTTGCTAAAGCAGCAACATCAGATAACTCTTGACCCTTTTTAAGAGCAAGCTCTTTATAAGAAGCCAATTGATCGCGCGCTTCCACACTCGATTCTGATAATTTCTTACGATACTCCTCTGTTTTTTCAGGGTATAGATAATTAACTACCGCATAGGCACCTGCAAGACCTGCTACCATACCGATAACTGTTTTTAATTTGGTCATATTTTTTCCACTCCTTAAATCTTTTTTAAGAAGAATTCATTTTAAAGACCTTCTTAATACATAAATATTAACAGATAAAGCCTTTTCACTCAAGAAATCTGCTTAAAAATACACCCCTAAACTACCTAAGGGATGCAGGATGTCTGAAAATAAGCTTAACGCTTATTTTTATTGCCTTTGTATACCATTGCAATACCACCGATTAAAGCAATCGCTGCGATCACGATCAAAAACCAAGTAGCCATTTCGCCTGTTTGTGGTAACATTTTTCTACCTCATTTCTAAATGATATATTAATTTTACACTAACTTATAATAAAAGAAAAGCCGAGATTAAAACCTCGACTTAAACTCTTAATGATACATTTCCTGATATTTAGCCAATTCAGCTTCATTACAATAAATGTAGTGTTCTGGGAGTACTTCACGTACTTTTGGTATATCAGTTGAATAATCATGCATTTCAGGATCATAAACTTTCAATTTAACTTTACGAGCAAGCTCTGGGTCTGGAATAGGTACAGCAGAAAGTAAAGCTTGTGTATAAGGATGAATTGGATTACGGAATAATTCTTCAGTTTCCGCAACTTCAAGAATACGACCATTACGAATTACTGCTATTCTATCAGAAATATAACGTACGACTGATAAGTCATGAGCAATAAAAATATAAGTTAAGCCATTTTCACGTTGAAATTTACGGAGTAAGTTAAGAACTTGCGCCCGAACAGAAACATCTAAAGATGAGATCGGCTCATCTGCAATAACAAGTTCTGGTTCCATAATAAGGGCTCGAGCAATCCCAATGCGTTGACGTTGTCCACCTGAGAACTCATGAGGATAACGATACATATGCTCAGATAAAAGTCCAACTTCTTTAAGCATATTCTCAACTTTTTGCAAGCGATCTTCTTCATCTTTAAATAAATTAAAGTTATAAAGTCCTTCTGAGATAATATACTCTACTGTTGCACGGTCATTCAAAGAGGCAGAGGGATCTTGAAAGACCATTTGAATGCTTCCAATTAGCTCTTTACGCTCTTTTTCAGATAATTTAGTATTAATTCTTTTACCTTTAAAGAGGATTTCTCCTCCTGAAGTTTTATTAATACCATTAATTGCACGACCAATAGTTGTTTTACCAGATCCAGACTCACCTACTAATGATAAGGTTTCTCCTTTAAATACATGGAAAGTGGCATCTTTAACAGCAACGAACTTGTCTTTGCCTTCACCAAAAGTGATTTCAAGGTCGTTTACTTCAACTAATTTTTCTCTATTTTTCTCCATTTGCTAACTCCTCTCTAAGAGCTGCATCTGCACCATGAACTTTCTTCAATTTTTCATGAAGGTTATGAATAACAGATGGTTTTTCAGCTTCCGGTGCTCGAGGATCTAGTAACCATGTTTTAGCGTAGTGAGTGTCTGAAACTTTAAACATAGGTGGTTCAGCTTCATAGTCAATTTGCATTGCATAAGGACTACGTGGAGCAAAAGCATCTCCTTCAATTTTTGTATAAAGAGAAGGTGGTGTACCTGCAATTGAGAATAGATCTTCTTCCGGATTTGATAATTGTGGTAATGATGATAAAAGTGCCCATGTGTAAGGATGTCTTGGGTCATAGAAGATATCTTCTACTGTTCCTGTTTCAATGACTTGTCCCGCATACATTACTGCAACACGGTCTGCAATTTGAGCCACTACACCCAAGTCATGAGTAATAAAAATAGTTGTAAATTCATATTCTTTTTGTAATTCTTTTAGTAATCTTAGAATTTGAGCTTGAATAGTAACATCCAAAGCAGTCGTTGGTTCATCACAAATCAATACTTTAGGACGACATGCCAATGCAATTGCAATGACAATACGTTGACGCATTCCACCTGAATATTCAAACGGATAATCATCAAAACGTTTTTCAGCGTCACGAATACCAACACGCTCCATTAAATCAATCGCTACCTCTTTTGCTTCTTTTTGCGAAGCATTACGATGCTTAGTAATAACCTCTGTTATTTGAGTTCCAATTGTTAAGACTGGATTCAAAGAAGTCATTGGATCTTGGAAAATTGTTGCCATTTCTTTACCACGATATTTTAACCATTGTTTATCTGAAGTAAAATTTTGTAACTCATCGCCTTTATAGATAACTTTACCTTCTGGAATACTACCATTTTTTTCAAGCATTCCTGTAAATGTTTTCGTTAAAACTGACTTTCCTGATCCAGATTCCCCTACTAAAGCAAGAACCTCACCTTCATAAAGGTCTAAATCGATACCACGAATAGCAGTCAATTCAGAGTCACGCACCTGGAATTTAACAACCAGATCTCTTATTTCTAATATCTTTTTCTTTTCTGTCATTTCAATTGCCTCCTATATGTGATTCTTAGGATCAGTTGCATCAGCTAATGCTTGACCCACAATGTAAAGAGAAACTGAAATCAAAGCAAGAACAGATACAGGAATCCAGAATAAGTACGGTTTTGAAGCGATATTTGTGGAATACTTCTGAATTAATCCACCTAAAGAAACAATATCAGCTGATAAACCAACTCCAATAAAGGATAGGAAAGTTTCAGTCGCAATAAATCCTGGTAAAACTCTGGAAACGTCTGTAGTAATGATTGATGTTAAATAAGGCAAAATGTTTTTAAAAATCATTCGTCTTGCTGGTGTTCCGAGAGTTCTTGATGCTAAATTATACTCTCGATCACGCATAATCATTACTTGTACACGAATAAAGTATGCCGTAAAAATCCATGAAGTGAGGGTCATTGCAAAAAGTAAATTCCAAAAACCATTCCCTAATGAATAGGCTAATACCATAATAATTAATAACGGTGGAATATTAGCAAAAACATTATAAACCTCTAGCATGAAAACGTCTATTTTTTGTGACATTCCCCAGAATGCACCGACAACTACACCAACCGTCGTAGTGACCAAAGTCGCTAAAACTGTGATTGAAATGGATGTTTTTGCTCCAGACCAAGTAGCATCAAATAATGATTGTCCATTAGCATCTGTACCAAACCAGTGCTTTGCACTCGGTTCAATATAGCGTGCTGATAAATCATTAATTTTAGCAGTATCCATTGGATCATAACCAGAGAAAATAGGTTGGATAAATGACATTAAAATGATTGCTGTCATAAGAAATAAGAAGAAAATAGCAATCTTATTTTTACCAAAAGTTCTCCAAACCGATTGCCAATAAGAGTATTTTGGTGAATTAATTTTTTCAGCTTCTTTTTCATTTGTTTCTACAAAACGAAAAGAAGCATCATTAATATTAGGTTGTACTTCCATTATTTATCCTCCTTCACTTCTAGGCGGATACGTGGATCCACAAGAGTCATCGCAATATCGCCTAACATGATAGAGACAACCCCTAAAACTGAGAATATAAAGATTAATCCAACAGTGATTGGGTTATTATGAGAAAGAATTGCATCTGGCAACATTTTACCCATTCCAGGAATGGCAAATACTTGTTCAGTGATTGTGGCTCCAGCAATTGAGAAAATAATTGCTCCAGGAACACCGTTCACAATTGGTATAATCGCATTCCTAAATATATGTTTGCGAGATATTTCTGATTGACTTAAACCTTTCGCTTTAGCAAATTTAACATAATCAGATGACTGCTGATCGACCATATAGCGTCGAATCCACATTACAGAACCAGATAGAGCTAATAAAGCTAAAACAATAACAGGCATTATATAGGATTTAATATTCCCAGGTCCAAAAATTGGGAATAAATCAGGTAGCCCAAAGAACTTATTACCAATATATCGTCCAAAGAAAATGAAAGCAACTGAAGGTACTGAGATTAAGAGTGTGATAATTGCAGTTCCTAACTTATCTACCAATTGACCTTTGTATCTTGCCATAGCCATAGCCATTGGTATAGCAATAGTATACATTAAAATAATTGAGGCAATGCCGTTTCTAAATGAAATCATCATCATAGATGGATCTTCGTTATTAGAATCAGCCCCTGCATAGTTTGAACCTTCAAACATACGTTTTTCTGTTAAAGAAAGTTCAGCTGTTGGTTTGTAGTAACGTGTGTAAGGATTAATGGCAGATTTAAAGGTTTTACCATCTGGCATAGTAATTTCTTCTGTTACTGAACGACCTTGTTTGTCCGTAATAACATCCACAACAGGCTTCCCTGCAAAAGTAGGGTATGAAACTCCTAAATTAATTTTAAGGAAATTTTGGTGGATAAATGGGAATTTATTATTGAAGTAGATTTGGTAGTAATATTTTGTACCTGAACCAGTTAATGCCCAACCAGCTGTTGCGTCGTGAGTGATTTTATATCCACGCTTTAGATCAGGATTTTCCGGGTCTTTAATACGCCAAGGGTGATCAAACTCAATCAAATTTTTATAAAAATTTAAGACCCTTGCACCAATTGAAACTTCATCGGTAGCAAAATAGCCTCCGCTTATCGGAAGTTGACCTACTTCCCAATTTTGGTTATTTTCTTGCCATTTGTCTATAATTGCTTGATTCTCGGGACTTTCTTGATTTGTAAATTCTGGATAGTCTTTTTGAACTTCCTTTTGAAAGTCACGTTGATTTAAATAATTAATATACCCCATTCGGTCAAAAGCGCTATTTTGATACTCTAAAAGTTGATCGGGTTGTGACTTTAATTTAGCAATTGCAGGGTCATCTTTGAAGATTGAATTTCTCGGCACCAGTGAAAAAATGGCTAAATACACTAAAGTAGTAACCATAAAAATCGAAAATAGTGACCGAAGAATTCTTTTGAATAAGTATTTTTTCATTTGAATCCTCCTATAATAAATGAAAAAGGCCAATTTCTCAGCCTTTTTCATCTAAGATTACATTTTCTTTTGACTATTCAGCCGCTTCTTCAGTTTCTTCAGCTGATTCATCTTTCATTTCTTCAGTTTCTTCAGTTTCTTCAGCTGACTCGTCCATCATTTCTTCTTCAGTTTCTTCTTTAGAAGCAGACTCATCAGTTTTGCTTCCACCAACTTCACTTGAAACACTTGATCCGTCTAACTTATTAGCTGACCAATTATCGTAAGCCGCTTGCCATTGTTCATATGAAACAGGTTCAGATTGAACTTTCAAGAACTTGAATCTACGTTGACCAGTACCTGCAAATGAGTAAGGACCAGAGAACGGAACAATATTAGTAACTCGTAGGTGTGATCCTAAAGTGTTAAATGGAATTGCGATTGCAGAATCTGTTAACCAAGCTTGTGCCTTAGCATAAGCATCGTAACGAGCATCTAAATCATCATTAATAGCATCAGCTGCTTTGACCAATTCAGCATATTCGTATAATCCTGAAGCTTCACGTGCTTCTGCATATGGATCTTCTTGTCCTTCTTTAAGAATTGGATCAAAACCAATTGGAACTAAGAAAGTACCATTAGTAGGTAAATAAATATCTAAGAATGTTGATGGGTCTAAGTAGTCAGGAATCCAACCAGATTCATTAGTCATATCATAATCAACTTCTGCAGCAACAGTAGCGTTGAATGTTGCGTTTAAATATGTATCTTGGTTTAGAAGAACTGGATTAACTACAACATTTTCAGAACCTAAAACTTCTTCAAAAGAAGCTTTTAAAGACTTAGCAAAGTTGACAGCCACAGGAACTGTTTCTAGAACTGGAATATCTAATTGAATTGGGTAGTCTACGCCTTCTAATTCAGATTTTGCTTGTTCAATTAATTTTTGAGCTTTTTCTGGATTGAAGAATGCATCTTGTCCATCTTCCAAGTTGATTCCTTCATAAAGTTCCGGATTCATTTCTTCAAGGTGACGTGCTACTGCTTCTCCAAATGACTCTTCTTCTAACATAACAAATTCTGGTGCAACTAATAAGTTACGAATATCTGTATCAGCAAATTCTTCACCGAATTTTTGTGTCATGTAAGTGTGTTTATCGAAAGCAAACATAATTGCTTGACGGAAAGCTTTATTTAAAAGTGCTTGGTGAGTGTCTTCATGTTGCTTTTCAGTAGTTTTACCAGTTGCTTCATGCTTCAAACGGTTTAAGTTAAACTGTAATAAGAATGAAGATCCTTGACGTTGTTGTTGTGTGATATAACCGTCGAATTCTGCTTTAACATCGTCATAGATTGGTAAAGTAGGATTTACTGTAAAGAACGATACAGCTCCATCTTTGTATAGACGGTAGAATACTTCTGGATCAGAACCATCATTGTAAGTAAATTGAACTGTGTCTAAGAATACATTATCAGCATCCCAATAATTTTCGTTCTTAGTGTATTCAATTTCAGATTTAGCAGTTAAGTTAGAAAGTAGGAAAGCTCCATTGTATAAAATTGAGTCTGGAGTTAATGAACCGAAATCATCTCCAACAGAATCTAGAAACTCTTGATTGATTGGTTATAAAATACCATAAGTTGTTTTTGAGTTGAAATATGGTTCTGGTTCTTCGAGAGTATATTCAAGGGTATAATCATCAATCGCTTTGACCCCTACTTCAGCAAAATCAGTAATTTTACCATTTACATAGTCGTTAAGACCTTTAATAGATGATTGTACGATTGGTAACATTTCTGATTGAACCTCTACAGCGTGTTTTAAACCAGTAACAAAATCGTGAGCAGTTGTCTCAGCCACTTCGTTACCGTTGTTATCAAACCACATAACTCCTGGACGGATTTTATAAGTATAGACTAAGCCATCTTCTGAAACTTCATGAGACTCTGCAACTGATGGGATGTAGTTACCGAATTGGTCGTTTTCGTATAATCCATCGATGAAGTTAACTGTATGACTTGTATTTGAATCACGCATAGAGAATGTATAGTCCAGTGAAGTAGGATCCCCTAAATAAGTAGCTTTATATTCTGGAACTAAATCACCAACAATTTCATCTTGTGCTGAAGCCAATAATGGTGATACTGCGGAACCTAGCGTCAAAGCAGTTACAAAAGAAACAACTACTTTTCTTAACGATTTCTTCATTAATTTTCCTCCTTAAAAATGTACAAAGCGACAAACAATAAAGTTTTTCTGAGTATACTTCCCTCACTTTCAAAAACTGTAATTGCTTACATTTTACCAATTAGTGAAAACGCTGTCAAGCCATTTGATTTTAAAGTTTAAGTCTTGCAGCGATTGTAAGTCAGTTTACTTTGTTTTAGTATGAAATAGAAAGAGCAAAACTAGAACGGTTGATTCTTTCTAATCATTCCTAAGAGGGTGTAGAAAATGTTATCGTTTTCTCACTCCTGTCCTTAATATTAAACAATCTTCCAAACAATTTCCATATTAGTTTGATTAGAATTTGATTTGAAAAGCGCTGCATCTTCTAATAATCTCAACTAAGATTAGCGATGGTTAGCGATTAATCAAACTTTACTATCTATATATTCTCACAAAGCAATAAACTAATAACTATAATTATATAATTTATCAAAATTTAGTTAATAATATACCTATTGGGTTATTACCCCTTCTTTAATTGACGGGTGTAGTTTAGTAAAAAGGCTGATACTATACTACCTATTAACCAAGATAGAATATACATGATTGGGTTGCTTACCCCACCTGCTGCTATCGCAAAAACACCTCCATGAGGAACTAAGCTAACACATTCAAAAGCCATTGAAAGTGCACCGGCTAAACCTGCACCTAAGGCTAGACAAGGAATAACGCGTAAAGGGTCAGCCGCTGCAAAAGGTATTGCTCCCTCGGTAATAAAGCTAGCTCCCATGGCATAATTCACATAGGCCGAAGATCTTTCTTGTTTTGACCACACTTTTGGTTTAATCGTAGCGGCTAAGGCAATAGCCATAGGCGGAACCATTCCACCAACCATTACTGCCGCCATAACATCTGAACCCGCCCCTTGAGCTTGAGTGACTAGAGCTGTTCCTGTAACATAAGCAGCCTTATTAATGGGGCCTCCCATATCAATGGACATCATAGCTGCTACTGCAAATCCTAATACAATGCCCCATTCTCTTGGAATTGATTCAATCGCATTCATTAATCCCGTCATCACCGCACCCATCGGACCATTCACTACAAATAGCATTAGCAGACCTATCATTAGAATACCCAGAACTGGGAATATGAAGATTGCCTTCATACCCTCAAGGGTTTTAGGCATCCACTTGAAGGCAATTTGCAGTCCTCTTATAATAGCGCCTGCTAAGAAACCCGCTATCAGAGCGCCAAGAAAACCAGAGGGTACTAGATTTTCAAAAATGCCTTGTGGTGCATAAGCAGCTAAAACACTAGGATTAGCAAAAATCCCACCCATTAATCCAACTATTAGTCCTGGACGATCTGCAATTGATTGACCGATAAATCCAGATAAAATTGGTAGCATCATGGCAAAAGACATTCCACCAATTGTTTTTAGTATTTGAGCAAATACATTATAGTCTGAACTGCTTGGGTCAGCAGAATTTATACCCCAGAAGAAAGAAAGTGCAATCAAAATCCCACCGGCCACAACGAATGGAAGCATATGAGAAACGCCATTCATTAAATGTTTGTAGAATTGACGACCGATTGATTCTTTCTCACCAGAATCTTCTATCTCATTTACCTTTTCTCCCTTAGCGTGAAAGATAGGAGCGTCGAGACGAACGGCCCTATTTATTAATTCATCGGCCTTATTAATTCCATCTGAAACTTTAGTAATGATAACCGGCTTGCCATCAAATCGATTCATTTCAACCTGTTTATCTGCCGCTACGATAATTGCATCGGCCTTTTTAATATCCCCTTGATTAAGTTTGTTACCGATACCGGCTTGCCCGTTTGTTTCCACTTTAATACTGATCCCAGCTTTTTTAGCTGCTTCTTTTAACTTTTCTTCAGCCATAAAGGTGTGTGCTATCCCTGTTGGACAAGCGGTAACTGCTAAAATATAAGTATCTGATGATTCAGAAATTATATTTTTTTCACTTTTAGCTTGAGCAGTTTCTTTTAAATCTGCTTCTTCAGAAAATAAATCAACCACTTCATGAGCATTCTTAACAGACATCAGTTGATCAATCATTCCTTCTTCCATCAATTTTTTTGACAAGGAAGCAATTGCCTTCAGATGCTCATTTGATGAGTTTTTTGGCATTAAAATCATAAAAATTAAGTGAACATCTTTTTCATCTAAAGCTTGCCAATTAATGCCTGCTTGGGAACGCGCAAAAATAATAATTGGCGTTTTTACCGTTGATGATTGAGCATGCGGCATGGCCACACCGTTACCAACTCCAGTGGTTGAGAGTTGCTCTCTTGCTTGTAGCGATTGAAATAATTCTTTTGGATCCGTTACTCCTCCGACTTGATCGAAATTATTAACAAGACTCTTTAAAGCCTCTGATTTATTACGAACAATCAGATCAAGATCCATCACTTCAATATTTAATAATTCTGACAGCTGCATAACTTTTCCTCCTAAAGTTCTTGTATTTTGATTTTATCCACTAAAGAGTCCATTAACTTTCGCTCAGCTATACCTAAAGAAAAAGCTGTTGCCGCACCAGCAGCCGTTCCCACCTTTAAGGCATTCTTAAACGACTTTGAAGATTGGTATTCAGCCATAAAGCCTGCTAACATCGAATCGCCTGCTCCCACAGAATTAACCAATTTTCCTGGAGCTGACTTGGATCGATAAATTTTACTATCGCTAGTTAACAATATAGCTCCGTCAGCCCCTAGGGATACTAATACATTTTGAGCACCTTGTTGCTGTAAACGTTTGGCATATTTTATGACATCCTTGTCCGTGTGAATAACTGAATTGAAAATATCAGCCAATTCTTGTTGATTCGGTTTAATTAAAAAGGGACGATAGGTTAAGCATGATGTTACTAATTCCCGGTTTGAATCTAATATGAAATTGACCTGGGTTTTTTGGCACAGTTCGCCTATCCTTTCGTAATCTTTCGCTTCCATACCTGGAGCTAAATTCCCTGATAAAAATACGGTATCACCTTTTTTTATTTTTTGCTTTAATTGACTAAAGAACGCCTCATATTGAGGTCTCAATATTTTAGGACCTTTGGCATTTAGTTCTGTTTCTTTCTTACTTTTCAGCTTCACATTGATACGTGTTTGACCATTCACTTCAATAAAATCATGTGCAATCGAATGTTTTTTTAATAAATTGGTTAAATAATTCCCAGTGAACCCACCCATAAATCCCAAGGCACAAGAAGCTATTCCAAACTCTGACAATAATAGTGAGACATTTAAACCCTTACCTCCAATAAGATAGGTTTCTGAATCTATACGATTTAATGCTCCTTCCTTGAAGTCCCTGGTCTCTATAAAATAATCGAGGGCTGGATTAAAGGTTATAGTGTAATTCATAGACTCCCCCCTTAAAAATTTATTAGTTAACGAACAAAATTTTAAAGTTGCTTTAAGTAAGCGTTTCCTGATTAATGTTTACATTATAGAAAAACTTTACCTTTGTTTCAATATTTCATATAAATTTTATTTATAAAGCTAGACAAAAAAGCAACTAGCCTATGCTAGTTGCAAAAAGAATTATTGACAGTGATTCTGACGTAATTGTTGAGCGGCTTTAGACATATTTGTTAATTTGGCTTCGATTATTTCTTCAGGATTTAACGGACGATTGGCAAATGTTGCAAAGCCACAATCCGGATTCAGCCAAATTCTCTCTGGTGGCAAGAACTCTAACGCTTCTTCAGCTAGAGCCATAATTTTTTCAACTGATTCAACCTCATCTGATCGCGGATTAATGACACCTAAGCCTAGTATAATTTTCTCATCTAAAAAGTTATTATAAAATAACTTGGATATTTCACCAGCTCTTGGGGTTGAAAACTCAAGAGCCAACATGTCGACAGTTAATTTATTAAAGAAGCTACCTAATTTATCGTACGCTCCCTCTAATAATACACTCTCATCTTTTGTCCAATTTCCTCGACAAACATGGACAGCTGATAAGCAACCTTCCAAACTATTTATTTCATCTAGAACAGGTTGAATAAGAGACTGAGCAAACATTAATTCTTGGTCAACCTTGACCTTTGCAGATAAGGTTCCTCAGTAGAAGGAGGTATCCCCTTGGGCTCTTTGAAAAACTACCTCTGAAAGAATCGGTTCATCAATTTGGATGACGCGCGCCCCATTATCATATAAACGATGAATGGTGTTTTTCAATAATTCAACAACATCTTTACCCAATTGACGTCTACTCGCATAAGCTTGATCACTTACTCCTTCTACCCACATTGATCGGGTTAAAAGGTATGGACTAGGAAGAGTGATTTTATAAGGTTTATTAGTTAAGCTTTTAATTAACTCCTGCTCTTGAGTACATAAATCGGCTTCCAAATCGAGCTTACCGACACAGACTGGACTATTCATTGAGTTATCTGAAGCATCCATCTCTTCTAAGGATTGCACATAATCCTCATTATTTCCAAGCAAGTCATTAATTTCCTCTGTAGAAAAAAGTTCGATACCTTCAACTTTTTCAGCAACATAAGACATAAAATTATCTCTTGAAATTTCTCCACTTACAACTACATCAATGCCCGCACGCTTAAAGAGGTCCATGACCTCTTTAGTTTCGTCATGAACCAGCTGATTGTATTTATCACACTCACCAAAATGTTGACAAGCTTCCTTGGCAGCGAGTAATTGAGGCGACCGTGGCATCGATCCAATTAATGTCGTTGTAAACGGCTTAAAGGTCGTTTCCATTATTTTACCTCACATTCTTTTTTAAGGTTCAATTACTAATTCACTTTCAGTTAAAATATCAACAACTTCACGCATTGTTGTAATTTGACCAACCATAATATACTTTTCTACTTCATAGTATTCAGTGCAAATACCGCATGAAAGAACTTTGGTTCCTTTATCTTCCATTGCTTTCAAATCTTCAATTGAGTCTGAGCCCTTGCAAGCTAACTTAACAGCTTCACCATATAAAAGGATATGCTTTGGCGCTTTATCAGTGTTAGCTAGCGTATTTAAAAAACCTTTCATCAAATTTTCTGTTAGAGGTTTTTCACCTTCACCCATACCAGTACCACGTAGAACGATATCATAAGCTTTTGACATGTGATTAATCTCCTTTTTGTTTATTTATAAACTTAGTATACTCAATAAAATTTTAAATATTAAATTAGATTATTAAATAAATAACCGTCATTTATGAAAAATTTATATATATAATTTTTTTGAACATACTTTCATATAAAAAAGCTATACTAATAGAGAATAACTTTGCAGAAGGAATCTTTATAGGACTGATTATCGTAAAGGTTTAGAAGAAGTGGGTGCCAATACACAATTTTTAACAGAACTTAATCCTGAATACCTTCAACATTATAATCAGCTTGCTGCCATCTTAGCAAAGCCCTCGGCTCCAGATGCAGTTACTAAAGAGTTAATTATTCTTGCTGTTGCTATTAATCAACGCTGTGAGCCATGTATTGCTGTTCATGTTGATCAATACATAAAAGCAGGAGGAAATTACGAGCAATTATCGGATTTAGACAATATTGCTATTCTTATGGATGGTGATCCAGGTATGGCCTTTGCCGGTAAGGTGTTAGATTGCTTCGATCGGTTTTTAAAATATATTAAAAAGCCAGAGGCATTTGCTCTGGCTTTTTAAGCATAATGAAAATTTATTGAAAAATAGTTTGAACCAATACCATATACAAAACTGTTCCTCCCAAAATGGAAAAGACAGTAGAATGTCGCCATTTATGTAAAACGAATACCAAAAAGCAAGATATTATAGCCGCTATCGTTCGCTGAGAAGTATAGGCAATATCTTTAAATGAATAAATCAATAAGATTGTCATAATGGCATAAGGAAAAACTTGCCCCAAATAAATAATCCAAATAGGAGTTTTCCTTTTGAAAATAATAAAGGGAGTAGCTCTAATAGTGATTGTCACAATGACCATAACGACAATCAACATGATAGAATGAAGGTTAGACATAATCTGGTTGGCCTCCTTTAAGTCTATTTTCAATTAGTAGAAAAGCAATGACAACAAGCATTGACGGCAGCATAAAATTATCTGGTCCAAATATTATGAAAAATATAAACCCAACAGTCATCCCTAAAAGAGCAGGCTTGTGATTATTGGTAGCTTCCCACTGATTGAGAACGACGACAAAAAACAATGCTGTTAGAGCAAAATCAATGCCCTCCGTTGAAAAAGGTAAGAGATTTCCTACTAAACTACCCGCTACACTACCAAGTGTCCAATACATATGATTGAGTACTGTGACATAAAGGGAATACTTCTCACGTTCAATTCCTTCAGGTAAGTGGTCTGTACATACCAAAGAAAAAGTTTCATCCGTAAGGCCATGAATTAAATAGAGTTTGCGCCAACCTTTTATCTTTTTGTATCTTTCCAACTGACTAATACCATAAAATAATAAGCGAAAATTAACCATAAAGGTTAAAATAACTGTAGCAAATAAGCCAGTGGATGAAGAAAGAATGACTGGTGCTAAAAACTGGATAGACCCTGAGTAGACAAAAAAGCTCAAGCATAATGCCCAAATCCAACCAAAGCCTTTAGCCTGCATCATAATACCAAAACCTAAGGCTAGCATGAGATAAACGATACCAATTGGCAATGTCTTTTCAAAGGCATATCTCCAATGTTTTTTATCCATTTTCTAACTCCTTTAACTTAATGACGTAAAGTAGCTTTAATACGCTCAGGCTTAAGCAAGATGTTAAGCGCTGAATGAATATTAGGTGCAATAATATCGGCATTACGAATACTAACAGTGGATAGCCCTTCATTTCCTATAACAGCTATTGATAAAGCAGCTACACTCATCATTTCTCCATCGTTATAGCCATTGCCTATACAGGCACAGCTTTTAGAATCTAATTCTTCAAGCAGTAGTTTCTTGGAGATAGCTGCTTTACTCGAAGGAAAGGTAGCCAGTTCAACTGGAAGTTTTTGACACTGTTGTTTAACAGTTCCATAGGTATCAGCAGTGGCGATAAAAATTTTAACATTTTCTGAAAGACTCGAAAGAAGTTCTTCCACTCCTTCAATTAATTTCCCGTCTTCAGCGATGGTGCCGTTAAAATCAATAATCACATTAGATATTTTGATCACTCCATTACCTGGAATTTCGTATTTTATCATCTTTATCTCCTTAAACACATCTTTATTTGAGACCGAAACGCAGAGCGTTTGTAAGCGTTTTCTCGAATGCTTTTAAAAATAAGATTACGTATTAAAAATACTAAAACGCGCTCACTTATAAGTATACTATTATTTAATCAAATATCTCTTAAATTTGAATGAAAAGTCCCTAAGAAAGTTCTCATATACTTTCACTAGACAAATTAAAACGACCTCTATTAAAAATAGAGGTAGATTTAGTTCTCGATACTCATTTAGTGGTTTTCAATTTTTAAATTGAATAAGTTCGCGTTAAAGCGTATTCGACGACTAAATAAAAAGTGAATAAGCTTATTACAATAATAGCTCCTTTTTTAAGTACAATTTTCACTTCAGGATCCGTTCTATAATAACGCGCTCGACTAACTATCCCTTTCTCTATATTATTTAATTTATTCTCTGGCAATTGTTCCATATAATCTAATTTTGAATCAATATCATCTTCACCCTCATAACCATGTATTTTAGACAGCACAGACACGGTTGAATAATCGTTCTCCTTATAAATAATATAAGAATCATATATCGGTTTTACTAGTAAATACGCAAGTGTACTGATTATTATAAAAAAGAATAAAGCTCGAATCTTAAAATTTGAAAAATATTTCATTTTTCTCCTCCTTATTGCTACTCTTTCATATTTTCAAACAGCTATTAGAATAAAAAGCCCGATTTACTTATTATAAACTCAAAAAGCAGATATGGAATTATTAACATTGATATAAGAATCCCACCACGTTTCAAAATAATTTGTTCTTTGGAGACCCCATGAAAATAATGAGCCAAATCAATTTTAGCTTCTTGATCATAGGTGAAATTTTTTGACGGTTGCTTATCAATAAACTCTAGTACAGGATCTGATTCCTCTTCTCCGTCATAACCATAAGCCCTAGCAATTAAAGTAACCGTTTCTAAATTATTTCGTCTCTGTTCGTCCATCTGCTGCAAGTATCGATCCACATTTTGATAGGCAAATAAGAAAATTAAGATTGAGATTAAAGCTATTCTTATTCTTGTGTCTTTTAACAATTTCATAAAAGCACCTCCGAAGCATTTAATGCTATCCTACCAGTTTTGTAAACGTTTTTCCATTAAAATTTTTCTTTCTTATTATCTTTTAATAAAAATATTTTATTCATTAAATCGTTCTGTCATTATTTATTATTTTTTCTAATAAATTTAAAGCTAATCTTGCTAAATCATTGATACAAATGTATTAATAAAGACTATAAATAAATTTTTAAGATTGTTTTTCAATTTGAATAGCGAGGTAAGCTTACGTAAAATAGGGATGTTGAACAATATTTAATGTTACAAACTTATAAGAGAGGATTATCCAATATGTTAATCGACCTACATATGCATGAGAAGACATTTTCACCCGATAGCTTTATGAAAATTGAGCAGATTGTCGAAAGAGCCAAACTAATCGGACTTGATGCCGTTTGTATTACAGACCACGACTCAATTGGTTTCATGACTTTAGTTGAAGAGGCTCAACAACGTCTCGATTTTCCAATCTTTGTGGGGGTGGAATATCTAACTACTGAAGGCGATGTCTTAGCCTATGGAATTGACGAATTGCCTGAGCCGGGCCTATCAGCTCAAGAATTCATTGATTACGTGAATAAAAAAGGTGGAGCTTGTACAGCCGCTCATCCCTATCGTAATAATAACCGAGGCCTTGGTGACCATATTTATAAAGTTAAAGGCCTTCATGCAGTTGAAGTGTTAAATGGCAATTCAACTTTAGAAGAAAATCAACAAGCCTTTATTACAGCCAAAGAACACGGTCTACAATGTGTTGGTGGAAGTGATTCTCATCATTTTGGCCAAGTAGGCGTTTACGCGACATATTTTCCTAACCAGGTTTCAACTATCCATGAACTTGCTCAAGAATTAAAAAAAGGAAACTGTCAACCAGTTATGGTTAAGGGCCATCAAATTATCGAAACAGTCACTGCATAAGCAGAAAAAGAGCTAGCTCAATGTACTGACCCCCTAAAGTTGGACCATGAAATCCAACTTTAGGGGGTCAGTACATTATGCAGATCTTTTTTTGTTAGTTTTTTTATGTATGGCTGGCATGAAAATTTCTCCTCCTCTGTCTTCAAATTAAACGAAAGCCAAAAAGGCTGGACTTAAAAAGAGGGATAAAATAATTGATACAAAAGTTAGTTTAGAAGCCAAAGCGACATCTAAATCGTATTTAGCCGCTAAAATAGGCGTGGTAGCCCCGGCGGGCATGGTCGCCATCACCACACACATACCTGCTATTTGCTCATCTACTTGCAGAAATTTTAAGCTCAGCAAAACGATTAAGGGTATAAGGAGCATTCTAACACCTACAAACCGTATAACCGCTTTCTCAAAAAGAGCCTCCATTTTAACCGAACCAATAATTGAACCGATGGTAATCATGGATAAAGGAGTAACTGTGCGACTCAAACCATCAAAACTATTCATGATAAAGCTTGGTATAGGAATTTGGCTTAAACCCAGCACCAATCCAAAGATAACTGCCAAAATCATTGGGTTTTTTATAAAAGAAAGAAGCGTCTCTTTAAAACTCTTTTCTTGTTTTACTAATAAAGAAATACCAATTGTATAGGTAAAAATGCGGTGAGGTATTAAATAAACGGCGGCTAAAATAGCGCCTAATTCACCAAATAAGGATGTAACGATGGGTAATCCAGCAAAACCGGCACTGTTACAAAGGGTCGCATAATGTAAAATTTTAGCTTGTTTTTCCGGCAAATCCCGAAAAAAGAAGCCGCCGAAAAGGGTTATCGTTGTATAAATAATAGTAGCAATGATTAAAGTTTGAAAGCTTAGCTCAATAATGTTCCAAGTTATATTAAAAAACGACTTAAAAATAAGTGCGGGAACAAGTATCTCAACAATTAATTTAATTAAAGCTGGACGATTCTGATCCGTAATCATTCTTTTTCTATAGGCTAGCACACCTGCTAAGACATAAACAATTAGAACTATTTGGATGCTCAGCATCTCAAAAAAAGTTGCCATTAATGATCCTCCCTATACCTTTTTATTAACCCCCTCATCTTAACATAGTTGGTTTGCAAACTGAATATCTTTCAAACACTTTCAAGGCATCGATCAATGAAAATATTATTTCTTAAGCTTTGCCATAAAACGCTCGATATTCACAACAATTCTTTGATGAGTTGCTTGACCAATTAATTGTTCTTTATCATAAGCTTCCATATCTAAAGTGAATACTCTTCCTTCTCTTTTACATTTTGTAATAATAATCTCAATTTCGCTCATAGTCGAACTCGCTTTTAAATGTTTGACTTCAAGAAAGATACCTACTGTGGTTTCTAAAGTTGTATCTTCAATATTTTTCTGACAAAGCTCATAAGCTGCATTTTCCATATAAGCAATCATCGAAGGTGTCGATAAGACTTCTAAAGCACCTGATCCAATTTTAGCAGCTGAATGTTCATTCTTTACAGAGTATTTTTTGGAAAATTTTGCTTTCATTTTTATCCTCCTAAATTATTTTCAGTAAAATTATAGCATACAGATAGGGCTAGTTGTTTTTCCTAAAGAATTAATAGAGGATTCCTGTATTATATTTGCATCCAGCCTCATTTATGGTAATCTTTTAAAGATTCTATTTTTACAAAAATAAGTGAAAGGAGTCCTAAACTATGCCACAAAACTTCTGGCAAAACTTACCCAAACCCTTTTTTGTTTTAGCCCCTATGGAAGATGTAACCGATGTTGCTTTCCGACATGTTATTGCTAAAGCTGGAAGACCTGATGTTTTCTTCACTGAATTTACTAATTCTGAATCCTACTGCCATCCTCTAGGCAAAGAATCCGTACGAGGTCGTTTAATCAAAACTGAAGATGAACAACCCATAGTAGCCCATATATGGGGTGACCGGCCTGAATTCTTTGAACAAATGGCGCATGGAATGGAAGAAGAAGGCTTCGCAGGTGTCGATATTAATATGGGCTGTCCAGCACCTAACGTCTTTAAACATGGTCGTGGGTCTGGTTTAATTTTAAGACCACAACTAGCTGCTCAATTAATCCAAGCCAGTAAAAAAGCAAACCTTCCTATTTCAGTCAAAACGCGTTTAGGCCATCATCAAGTGGAAGAATATAAAGAATGGCTGAAGCATTTATTTGAACAAGGTATTGCCAACCTCTCCATACACTTAAGAACAAAAACAGAAATGTCTAAAGTGCCCGCTCATTGGGAACTAATTGGGGAGATTAAAAATTTGCGTGACCAATACGCCCCACATACCCTCTTAACTGTAAATGGGGATATTGCTGATCGGCAACAAGGATTGGAATTATACAATACTTATGAGATGGACGGTATTATGATTGGCCGTGGTGTTTTTCAAAATCCATTTGCTTTTGAAAAAGAACCACGTCATCATTCTGCTAAAGAATTGATTGATCTTTTTCGCTATCATTTGGATCTCTTTGATTATTACGATCTCCACCCTTTCCCTGCTTTAAGAAGGTCTTTTAAAATCTATTTAAGAGAATTCAAAGGAGCACACGAATTAAGAGTCCAACTAATGGAAGCAGAGGATTCCATTCAAGCGCGTGAAATACTCATTGCTTTTGAAAAACAACACTTATTATAGAAAACACCTAACTAACAGCTTTTTATAGTTATAAACAGCTTATCATTCCAAACCGACATTAAAAATGTTAAACTAAACTCAAAGGAAGGTGGCTTATATGTCAAAAAAAAAATGGATAGTAATCGCTTTTGCACTTGTTTTAATTGTCGCTTCTAGCTTATCGAAAGTTTATAATGAACCCGCTGATATTACCTACAGTGAAAAATGGGCGAATGAAAGACTAAACTCCTTGCTAGGCATTGGACAAGATTATATAGAAGAAATTCGAGAAGATGGCTCTGTAGATCAACGTATTCTAGTTATCCCTATTGAAGGAGTGATTGGAATAGCGTCTCCTACTTATGATCAGCAACTTATTATGGATACCATCGAACAGATTCGAACGGATGAATCTATTAAGGCTGTTTTATTCGAATTAAATACTCCAGGTGGAGGAGTATACGAAACCCGTGAAGCTTATGACTTATTTAAGGAAGTGATTGCCGAAAGAAAGATTCCTGTTTATGCTTCTATGGGGCAAGTAGCCGCATCAGGTGGCTTCTATTATGCCATGTTAGCCGATAAAGTTTATGCTACTCCTGAAACAATCACTGGCTCAATTGGAGTAATTATGTCTGGTTACAATATGAGAGAGCTTTATGACAAAATAGGTGTTGAACCCTATGTTTTTAAATCTGGAAAAATGAAGGATTTAGGCTCGAGTGCACGTAAAATGACTAAGGAAGAAGAGGAAGTATTCCAAGAATATATTGATGAAGCCTTTGATCGTTTCGTTCAAGTGGTTGTCGATGGTCGTGATATGTCAGAAGAACGGGTGCGTGAGCTAGCAGATGGTCGTATTTATACCGCCAAGCAAGCTAAAGAAAACGGCTTGGTTGATGATATTCTATACTATCGTCAAGTAATCGATCTTATTCGCGAAGAAAATGACTTAGCAAATGCTCAAGTTTTTGAAAAAGCAGCCCCTCAAGACCAATTTGCCTCATTCTTCCCTACATTTATGAAATCAGAAGATAATTATGCAAAACAATTTGATCAAGTTCTTAACCGTGTAAAAGAAGAAGTTCTTCCTCAGATTGAGTACCGCTGGGAAGGTGGTAAGTAATATGACATCAGTTAAATTAGATAAAGAAGAACTTAAGACGCTTTTAAATCATTCAAAAGAAGAAAAAAAAGATTCAACTAAAGTTATTGAAGAAGTTCCTCAAGATAGTACAGTCATTATTGAAGAGCAAACGGACCACTCTAAGGACAACAATATAACAAAAAATAACTCGTCTTCTTTAAATTCTAGTCAAGCAAATCATTCCGGACTCAATCCATTCAGCAATCATGCAGCAAGAGAGGAAGCTTTCAAAGAGACTAAGCAGTCTGACATTGATCCTATTCAAATGAAAATTGCTGACCAACAACTGAGAGAAAATGGCTACGACTATCTTCCTAAGGAGGTTTATGCTGGGTTCTGGCTTCGTTTAGCAGCTTATATGGTAGATTACCTATTCATTCTTCTCCTGACTAACCTTATAACGAACATTGTAGGAGAAATGAATAAAGACTTATTGTGGGGTGTTTTACCTATGTTCTTTAACTTAGCTGTATTTTGCCTTTACTTTTTCCTAATGACTTTCGGTCTGAATGGCCAAACACCCGGAAAAATTTTATTTAATTTAAGAGTTGTGCCGATTAATACCCAATCGAATAAATTAAATATATCCACTTTATTAATGCGTGAATTTTTTGGTCGTGTTATTTTCTACTATGTACCATTTATTGCCGTCATCCTTATCTTCACAAGCAAACATCAGCACCCTTTAGATATGCTGACTGATACGACAGTGATTAATGAACGTTATCTAACTGCCTTTGCTAAGTGGAAACTCGTTTAAAACAAATAAAAATCACTACGCTATCTTTAGCGTAGTGATTTTTTATGTTAACGAATTTCTACATTCTCTGCCTTTTCTAAAGCTTTAATCACTTGATCCATTGCCTTTGTCACTTCTTCATCTTTTAAAGTTTTATCTGGATTTTGGAAAGTTAAGTGATAAGCTAAAGATTGTTTATCTGCTGCTATATTCTCGCCAGTATATCGGTCGAATAATTCGACATTTTTCAAATTATCTCCAGCATTTTCATAGATTAAATCTACCAAGCTTTGGTGACTGGTTGATCGATCTACTAAAAGAGCGATATCACGAGAAGTTGATGGATATTTTGCTAAAGGGGTCTGTAGCAATAAGTCTCTGTTAAATCCCACTAAAGCCTCAAAATCTAACTCCGCAAAGAAAGTCTCCTTATCTAAGTCAAACTCTTGCGATAATTGGGGATGTAATTGCCCAATAAAACCAATTTTTTGACCGTCTAATAAGATATTGGCTGTTTGTCCTGGATGCATAAAGTCTAAATTTTCCATACGTTCAAATGATAAATGATTTCCTAAACGTAATTGGTCCATAATTTGTTCAACGATACCTTTGAGATCGTAAAAATCATAATTTTGACTTGCACTTTCCCAATTGGATGGACTCTTTTCACCAGAAACAAAGAAGCTAAGCATTTCTTTTTCTTCAGGTTGACGGTTCCTTTCAGTCGCTAAGAAAACTTTGCCCATTTCATAGAAAGCTATGGTCTTATTGTGACGGGCTTTATTGTAACGAGCAATCTCCAAGAAAGACGGTAACATTGATTGTCTTAAGAGTGATCTTTCCTCAGACATTGGTAAAAGTAATGAAACATAGCGATCTTTATTTGCATTTAATTTTGCAAACTCAGGTGAGATTAGAACATAAGACACTGTTTCATTTAAGCCTAACCCTTCAGCTAAAGAGCGTGTTGCTCTTTTTAATTTTTGTCGGCTATCTAATTGGGCGGGACGATTAGGAACCGCAGGTAGAGTAACAGGAATTTGATCATAGCCATAAATACGAGCCACTTCTTCTAAAATATCAGCTGGAATAGTAATATCCCAACGACGTGGGGGAATCGATACTCTCATCTGGTCATTTTCAAAAGCGACTCCAAAACCTAAGCGGTCAAAAATGGCTTGAAGCTGCGATTGATTCACTTGAATGCCTAATTTTTCTTCAATCATTTGCATAGGCAGTTCTACCACTTGATCATGCACATCATCGGCTTTTACTTCTAAGACTCCCTTTTCGATTTTACCCTGTGTTAATTGCGCCATCAAAATAGCAGCTTGGTCCCCTGCTTCTGAAAGAGTTGCTGGATTAATTCCTTTTTCAAAGCGAGCAGATGATTCTGATCTTAAGCCAAGACGTCGAGAAGTTGAACGAATGGCCTGAGGGTTAAAAACAGCTGTTTCTAATAAGACATTTTGCGTCTTTTCGGTTACATGGCTATCTAGCCCACCCATGACACCTGCTAGAGCAATTGGTTGATCGTCAGAAGTAATCACTATATCTTTTTCTGTTAGATTTCTTTCGATTTCGTCTAAAGTCGTAAGCTTTTCATTTTCTTTGGCATAGCGCACACCAATCTTTTTGCCTGGTAATTGATCCAAATCAAAAGCATGCATAGGTTGACCATATAGCATCAAATAGTAATTGGTCACATCCACTAGGTTATTAATAGGACGAATATTAGCTTTCATCAAACGGCTTTGCATTTGAATCGGGCTTGGCTTTACTTGAATGCTTTTCAACACTCTTAACTGATAGTGACTACTTAAATCATGTTCTGTCATATCCAATTCTAAATTTTGTAATTCATCAATTGAAACTAATTGACTTTCACTGATTTTTAAAGCTTCAAAATGTGGAGTCTGAGAAACAATCGCTCCCACCTCGTGAGCTACTCCACGCATCGATAAAGCATCTGCACGATTAGGTGTAATGGATAATTCTAAAATCGGATCATCAAGCTCCATGTATTCAACGATATTTTGACCGATTGGAGCATCCTCTGCTAAGAGATATATGCCATCCACAAATTCCTTCGGTACCACCTTATCAGCAAATCCCAACTCTTGTAATGAACATAGCATTCCTTGAGAAACTTGACCTCTAAGTTTTGACTCTTTGATTCTTAAATCTCCAGGTAAAATACAGCCTTCTAAAGCAGTGATTACTTTAGCACCTTGCTTAACATTAGACGCACCACATACGATTTGCTTTTTGCCGTAATCTGCTACATTGACTTGAGCAATTTTTAAATGATCGGAATCAGGATGGTCCTCTAATTCTTCAACTAATCCAACTACTAGAGGACCTTGAATAGAATCGGCCAGATTTTCGACTCCTTCAATTTCAATACCCGTTCGAGACATTTTCTCTGCTAATTCCTCGGCAGGCATTTTATTTAAATCTAATAATTCATTTAACCAATTATATGAAACATACATTAGTTTTGACCTCCTTTGAATTGTGTCAAGAAGCGTAAATCATTTTGGTAAAAATGACGGATGTCATCAACGTTATGCTTTAACATGGCTACACGGTCAATTCCCACACCAAATGCAAAGCCGCTATATTTATTTGAATCAATGCCTGACATTTCTAGTACATTTGGATGAACGAGTCCTGCTCCTAAGACTTCAATCCATCCGGTACCTTTACAAATACCACAACCTTGCCCTCCGCATTTGAAACAGGACACATCCACTTCAACAGAAGGCTCTGTGAATGAGAAGAAGGAAGGTCTTAATCGAATCTCACGTTCTTCGCCAAAGAAGGCTTTAGCAAATTGTAAGAGCGTTCCTTTCAGATCTGCCATAGTAATCTTTTCAGCAACTACTAAGCCTTCCATTTGATGAAACTGATGAGAATGAGTCGCATCATCATTATCTCTTCTAAAAACCTTCCCGGGTGAAACCATCTTTAAAGGGCCATCTTTTTCAAAGTCATGCTTTTCCATTGTCCGAGCTTGCACAGGCGAAGTGTGTGTTCTTAATAAAACTTCTTCAGAGATATAAAAGGTATCTTGCATATCCCGAGCAGGATGATTTTTAGGCAAATTCATTTTTTCAAAGTTATAAGAGTCTAACTCTACTTCTGGTCCTTCAATAATTTGATAACCCATCCCTAAGAAAAGATCTTCTAATTCTTCACGCGTTTGAGTTAATAAGTGGCGACTACCAAAGTTCTGCCGTCTTCCAGGCAAGCTAATATCGATTGTTTCACTAGCCAGTTGAGCAGCTAATTCTTTCTGCTTTACTAGCTCTTGTTTTTTCTCAATATGGTCATTAAACGATTGATGGAATTGATTAATTAGCTGACCTAAAATCGGCTTTTCATCTTTTTCTAAATCTTTCATTTGTTTTGATATTTGCGTCAATTCACCTTTTTTACCGGTATATTTCACGCGAATATCCTGAATCATTTTACTTGATTCCGCTTGCTTGATTTCTTCAATTGCCTTTGCAACTAAACCATCGACTTGTTCTTTAATGACTTGTAATTTATCATTCATCATAATCCTCCTAGCAATTAGCACTTTAATATTCCATCCAACAAAAATAGCCCGTCCCTAAAAGGGACGCGCTACCGTGGTACCACCCTTATTCTTGAAAAATTTCAAGCACTCAAATCATTGTTAACCCCAATGAAGGTATCTTTTTCTAGTTTCAAACTATTTAAGGATCGACTCCTAGGATGAAAATAATTGAAAAGTGACATCATCTGCTCTCAGTCGGTGACAAATTTCCCTGTTTATGTACCTTTCAATTAGGTCCTAATCATAGTCTTTAGTTATCTTTATCAAGTATAGCCTGTAAATAGTTTTTCGTCAATCTTGCTCTTTAGTGAAAAGTCATTTCACCCTCACTATTCGCTAAATCCAATGGTCTGCTCTTTCTTATATAGAGAGGCTTTTAGCCACCTTTTTAAACCTTCTACTAATTCGCATACAGCTGATTGCTTATCCATTAAAGTCACAATTAATGACTCGCCATAGCGTGGGATATCTAAAGTAGCGCCACACATATGTTTTAAAATTATATCTTTTTCTTTGTCTGATAAATCAGTGATTTCTAATGCATTCTTTAAAGCGATACGTGGATGCTCATAATTATGGCCTTTTCCGCCTACGCAATCCTTTGAGCAAGAATCGTAGAAAAACAAATCGTGCAGAAGGGCTGCTCTGGCTGTAGCGATCGCATCGAGCTTAAAACGTTTAGCCCAAAGGTATGAACGATAAGACACTGAAATAGAATGTGCTAAACGATTGGTATATTTATGATGGACAAATTTTTCTAGAGATTGAACTTTTTCATTCTCCATCAAATCTTTAACAATTGCCACATATTCTTGGTTATCTTGCCAAGCTATTGCCATTTATCCACGTCCCTTCTTTAATCTAACTCTAGTATACTCCGCAAATATGAAATTTATGTAAATTCTATGTAAAAGTTTAATAAAGCTAATATTTATTAACTAATTCGACCATTGTTTCCAGGCAAACATTAAAATACCTGCTGCTATAGATACATTAAGGGATTCTGCTTTTCCTGGCATAGGTATAAAGACTGATTTATCTGCTTTTTCCATCCAAAAAGGCCCAACACCTTGCCCTTCATTGCCCAAAACCAAGACACAGTGGTTAGCGATTAATTTACGATAATCTTCAGCTTCTTGATTGACGGCTGTACAGTAAAGAGGAAGTTCACTCGCTTGAATGGCTTTAAATATTTGAGCGTTTGAAGCTTCATAGATAGGCAAGTGCCATAAAGATCCTTGACTCGCTCTTATGACTTTATCATTGTAGAGGTCTACACAACCTTCAGCTAAGAATACACCATCAAAACCTGCTGCATCAGCGGTTCGAATCATGGTTCCTAAATTGCCCGGGTCTTGTACCCCGTCACATAAAAGATAGTGGCTACCATTTATATTTTCTTTAGCTAAATTACTTTCTTTTTTCTTAATGACAGCCATCACTCCTTGGGTATGTTGAGTGAGTGCGACTGTCTTCATCACTTCTTCACTTAAAATCAACACTTCGATTTGAGCTTGTTTGATTTGTTCAATAGTCTGTATATGATTTTCATGATAACTTGGCGTCATTAAAACTACTTCAATGGCTGCTTGATAAGTGATGGCTTCTTCAATAAGATGTTCACCCTCGATTAAATAAGTTTCTGTCTTTTTGCGATTCTTAGCTAAATGCAATTTGCGGTAGTCTTTTATTCTTTGATTTTGCTTTGATTGAATAATTTCCATAATATTTCACCTTTTTTCTTCATGAATTGAAGGTTACTTGAATATATAAAAAAAAGCAAACTTTCTAGCAAATTGGCTAGAAAGTTTGCTTAAATGGTCAATTAGCGTGTTAAGCGATAGATAGATTCTGCATAAATAGCAGTAGCTCTTAATAAGTCATCCATCGCAAGGAACTCATTGGCTTGATGCATAGTATCAATTGAATCTGGGAATAAGACACCAAATGAAACTCCACGCTCCATTAAGCGGCCATAAGTTCCTCCACCAATTGTTTTTTCATAAACTTCATTGCCAGTTTGTTTAGCATATACATCCAGTAAAGTTTTAACCATTGGATCTTCTGGTGAAAGATAATGAGGGTCTTTATTACCATTCATTTCCACTTTCACTGCTAAGTTAGCAACATTTTTGATAATAGCTGATTGAATTTGATCTTTGTCGGTTCCTTTAGGGTATCTAAAGTTAGCATCTACTAATCCACCTTCAGCATCATCAAAATTGATAATACCAATATTCATAGACAAGGCTCCCATAATATCATCGACTATAGCGACACCGATTTTTTCACCTTCAAAATCAAGATGTAACTTATCGCCTACTAGAGTTAAGAAGTCATTGGCTTCTTTTTTATCAAAAGTATACTTACTTAAGAAAGCAGCTAAGTAAGTTCCCGCATTATGGCCTTTTTCTGGAGTAGATCCGTGAGCCGCCTTACCTGTTAGTTCAAAACGTAATTGACCAGACGCTTGGGAAACTTTACCTGATACAGGTTGATCTTCTAAAAAGGCTTGGAAATCAGCTTTTATTTGGTCTGCTTGATCAGTTTTTACACTCGCATAAGCTTCTTGAGGAACCATATTTGCACGAAGACCTGCATGGAAATCAAGCAATTTATGATTAGCTTCCACTGTTTGCTTAGCATCAAATTTAAATTGAGCAGAAACATTTCCTTTTTCACCGTTGATAATTGGGAATTGCGCATCTGGTGAAAAACCATAGTCTGGCATTTTTTCAACTTTAGCATAATGATCCATACACATCCAGCCAGATTCCTCATCTGTTCCAACAATCAGATGAATCTTTTGATTAAACTCTGCGCCTAATTCACGTAATAATTTAATGGCAAAGTAAGCACCAATTGTTGGTCCTTTATCATCAGAAGAACCACGCGCATAAATGCGTCCATCTTTGATTACTGGCTCATAAGGGTCAGTGTCCCAACCAGTTCCTTCAGGAACAACATCCAGGTGACCTAAAATACCTAAGGTTTGATCGCCTTCTCCAATTTCAACACGGCCCACCAAAGGCCCAAATTGCTTCGTTTCAAAACCATCTTCTTGGGCCATTTTTAAGAATTCTTCTAAAGCTTTTTTAGGTCCAGGTCCAACAGGAGCCTCTGCTGTTGCTAAATCATCTTCACGAACTGAACGAATGCGAATCATCCGAAAAAGATCTTCTAATAAGTCTTCTTGACGTTTAGTGACTTCATCTAACCAATTAATATTGTCTAAATTTTCCATCTTTCTACCTCCATAAAATATAGAATTTCAAAATCATTCTGACTTTAATAAACTATTGCCATCAAATGAATCCGTTCCCATTATATCATATAAATTTATCCAACCCTATATCTCTACTTTAAATTTAAGTCTTTTTTTTAATAAGACTTCTTCTCTGAGAATAGCATTTTTACTATTCATAACCCAATGGCTTTAGAGCTTCTATTTCAGCTTGAGTTAATTGACGATAATCTCCAAGAGCTAAGTCATCTTCAAGCTGGAGAGGTCCCATTGATAAACGGTGAAGTTGAAGAACTTCCATCTGACAAGCTTGAAACATTCTTTTTACTTGGTGAAATTTACCCTCACTAATGGAAACGCGAATTTTAGATAGACTCTTTTCAAAATCTACTTCATCAATCCATAATTGAGCGGGTTTACTTATAAATTCTCCTAAATCCAAGCCTGCTTTAAACGCTGCTACCGTTTCTTTCGTAACATTTCCTTCAATTAAAGCTTGATAGGTTTTATAAACTTGTTTTTTTGGAGAAGTTAACTGATGAGCCATTTGACCATTATTGGTAATTAATAAGAGACCAGTGGTGTCAATATCTAGTCTCCCTACCGGAAAGAGATCAAAACGATAATCATCCGGATGTAGACAATCGATAACCGTATCATGGTGTCCGTCTTCAGTGGCAGAGATAACGCCTTGCGGTTTATTCAAGAGCCAATAGATGAACTTGTGGTAAATAATTTGTTGTCCATCTACTTCTATCAAGTCCTTGTTTTCGTCTACTTGAAAGTTTGCTTTTATAATTTGTTCACCATTGACTCGAACACTTCCTGTTGAAATTAAAGACTTGACTTCTTTTCTAGAGCCGAAATTCATATGACTTAATAATTTATCTAATCTCATCGGTGGATACTCAATTTCTTTTGTAAATCCGCACGGTAATCACCGATAATAATCGGCAACATACCGAATAGGGCCATAGTGCCGCTATAGATAAGAATGGCAATCAAAACGACTATAATGATTTGAACTAAAGTTAAGCCTCGTCCTACTGGATCCATCATCAGATTGATTAAACGATTCCAACCGTAAGTACCAATTGCCATAATGGTTGTCGCAATCACAATGCGCACAATATCACCTACAAAATAACGATCACGAATTTTGATTACACGCCAAATCTTCATCCACATTAAAACAGCAGCCACAGCAAAGCCAAAGAAGGTCGCCAGTAAAGCACCGTGAGCTTGGAATAACGCTACCATTGGAAATTGTAGAACAAGCTTAATTGCTAAACCTACCAGTAAATAAGTGATTGCAAACCGACGATAATCCATTGATTGAAGAATGGTTGCAAAAACAGTATATGCTCCTAATACAATAGCTGTAAATGATCCTGTCGTTAATAAACCCGGTCCTGCAGAAATACCTGCTGGATAGAAGAAAGGATAGACATTGTCAGCTATAATCGCCATTCCGATTGAGGCTGGCAGCATGATAAAGGTGAATAAAAGAACAATATTTTTGATTAATTCACTGGTTTTATTAATATTTCCTTCAGCGTACTTACTTGAAACAGCTGGGATTGATGAAGCCGCAATAGCTACAGCAAATGAAACAATAATCATCACTAATTTATTAACATCTAAGCTCATCGCTCCAAATAATTCAGCAATTTCTGAATTTAATAACACACTGGTACGAACAAGGATTTGTTTAAAGGTATAGGTATCAATATTTTGTGCAAAAATTATACCTGAGCCAAGCAAGATGAAAGGAATCGAATCACGTAGCATAATTTTTAGGCTATCCATGAAATCGATATCCATCTTATTTAAGGATGTCTCTTTAATACTTTTCATTTTTCGATTATGAATAATATAAGCACCAACCAAGAAGAGCAAGGCAATTAAGGCTCCAACAAAGGCTGCAAAAGTTGAATGAGCAACCGCGTCTGTAATCGATCCCTCGTAAACCATCATAATCAGGTAAGTAGCACCTAAGATATAAAGAACTCGCATAATTTGTTCCAGAACCTCAGAAAGGGCTAGCGGTATCATTTGACTATAACCTTGGAAATATCCTTTAAATAGGCTTAAAGTAGGTAAAATCAAGAGAGCCGGTGCTAATGAACGAACGACAATGATTGCCGCTTCTTGGTTATCTGTTGGTGAATTAGCTACTAATACAGGTGCGATTAAATAAAAGATTGCAGCAATTAAGATACCTGAGAAGGCCATAATTCCCAGTGAATATTTAAAGAGCTTGTCGACCACTTTAAATTCTTTCTTAGTGCTGTAAAAGGCTATCTGCTTAGCAACCGCCGCAGGAAAACCAGCTACTGCAATTGATAAGAAAAATACGTATGGATTATATCCAACAGCATAAAGAGAGTTTGCTTGAGAATATTCTGCCCCTAGCCAAGCTGCCCATGGAATAATATATAAAGCCCCAATAATTCGGGATAGTATTTGTCCCATTGACAACCAAGCAGCACCAACAACAAATTTAGATTTATCTTCAGAATGGCCTTGTTCACTCAGTTCTTGCTGAGCTTTTTCTGCTTCAAAAAGATTAGCATCTAAGGTGTCTTCAAGAAGGACATCCGTTAAAATTGGCGCTTCGTAATAAGAAGTTTTTTGCGAAATTTCTTCTGCAATGGACTCTTCTTCAGATAAATTATCCCTATCCTTGGGTTTTTCTTCTTCATTTATTGACTCTTGGTCATCATTATTAATGATTGCAGCTTGTTCATTTTCATCAGAAGATTCCTGTTCAAGAATCGCATCTAAAGGCGCTTGTTTTTCAGTTGGTGTCTCTTTTTCTCCTTCAACTTCACTGTCTTTATCATCATGATTTTGAACCGTTTGTAGCATTTGACTGGTTGACTGCTTGGTTTTCTCTAACAGCTTTGTAGAATTAGCTGCAATTTTAGCCCAGGCATTGCGTGAATTGACTTTAACCTTATCTAATAAATTAGATCCTTTTTTAGGAGTTATTTGCTCTTGTTTATAATGATCTTCAGGCAAGATGTCCCATGCTAAAGCTTCTATTTCTTCATCATTATACATTTGAGTTTGCGATGACTTTTGCGATTCTAAATCTTTTTCATCAGAAGAACTTTCATTGGTCTTGGAATTGAAATTAACTTTAGAAAAAGCAGGTTCGACAGAGGAAGAATTCTGCTCTTCTTGAGATTGACGATTGTTACTATCTTGAGTCTTTTCTTGCGATAAAGATTGTGACTCAAACTCCTTATCTTCCCTCCCTTCGTCTATATTTTCAGCTTGTGAACTTTCTGCCGATTCCCCATCAGTCAATGCTTCCTCAAGAGAATTTGAACTACTCTTTAAACTTGAATTAGGAGTTTGAGAGAGACTTTCAGTTTCAGCTTGACTATTATCCTCAATATCTTCAGCTGGATGGCTATTATTAATTACGTCCAATTCGTTAAGAGACTCTTGTTCTAGACTAACTGCTTCCTCACTCGCTAAAGAATTATCAATCAATGCTTCGTCTGAATCATAGGATTCAACTTCAAAAGTATTGGTGTTGAGAGACTCATGCACAACTTCTTCATCTTCTCGTTCTTCAGAAGTAAGGGGTTCAAATTCATCACGCGTTGAAAAAACTATCTGGAAAACTCTTTGAAAGAATCCAGGTCTAACATTAGCAGCTCGCTTGTTTCGATGCTCTTTTCTTAGGCTTTCCTCAATCGATCGATACTGGAAGGGGTTCTCATTTTCATTTCCATGACCATCTTGTTTTTCAAAATCATGACGAGTAAAAAGATCTGGTTCTATTTCTAATTCCAGTGTTTCCTTAAGATGATTAGCTGGATCTTTCATAATTTCAACTTTTTGAGTTAACTGTGAGAATTCCCTTTCTTTATCAGTATCCTCAATTGAACTTAGAGAACTAACTTCAATTTGATTGTCTGCGATTTCTTCCTCGGCTTCAATTACTTCCTCTGAATTATCTTCAAATTGCTCAAGTAATTCTCCTGCTTGTTCTTCAGTAGGTTGATTGTTAATGGCTGACTCTTTTTCATTTTCTGTCAATTGATGATCTACTAAATTTTCGATCGGTTGATTTGTATTAGGATCAGCTTTTATCTCTCGGTCAAAATAATCTGAATCCATTGGCCGAGGATTAGGATGTCTCAGTTTTTCGAGATCTTCTTCTGTAAATTCTAGTGTATCAAAACGGTCGTAATCATTTTTAAATCCCTGATTTTTATCATCAAATTGATTATCAGACACTTACTACACCCCTTTTATTGATATTTCGTCTCTAATATAACATGTATCTATATCAAGAACGATTTCTTAGCACTTTAACTAGTTAGCCACTATGTTAACCAAACGGTTAGGAATAGCAATGATTTTACGAACTGTTTTACCATCCAACTCTTTTTTTATGCTTGCTTCTGCAAGAGCTAACTCTTCCATAGCCTCTTTTTCTAAATCCAAAGCTATATCGAGTTTTGCTTTAACTTTACCGTTAATTTGGATGACAATTTCAACAACTTCATCTTTAATGAGTGACTCATCATATTCTGGCCAGCTTGCTTCTGATAATGATTCAGAGTGCCCTAATTTTTGCCACAACTCTTCCATTAAGTGCGGTGCAATTGGAGCTAACAACTGAACAAAGCCTTTGGCATATTTCTTAGGCAATACATCGACGCTTCTAGCTTCATTTAAGAAAATCATTAGTTGAGAAATAGCTGTATTAAAATGTAACTGCTCAAAATCTTCTGTCACTTTTTTGACTGTTTGATGGTAAATCTTAGTCAATTGATCATCTTCAGACTCTTGAATAGCTGAACTTATTTGACCCGTCGTTTCCTCAATAAATAAACGCCATACGCGATCCAAGAAACGTCTTGAACCTTCCAAGCCATTTTCTGACCAAGCGATCGATGCGTCTAAGGGGCCCATGAACATTTCATATACTCTCAATGTATCTGCGCCATATTCATTAACTACATCGTCTGGATTAACCACATTTCCCTTCGATTTAGACATTTTTTCATTGTTTTCACCCAAAATCATTCCTTGATTGTAGAGTTTTTGGAAAGGTTCTTTAGTAGGAACGACCCCCAAATCATAAAGAAACTTATGCCAAAAACGGGCATAAAGAAGATGTAAAACAGCATGTTCCGCTCCACCTATATAGAGATCGACATTTTGCCATTTGTTTAATGCCTTTTCAGAAGCAATCGCTTCAGTATTATTTGGATCCATGTAACGTAAAAAATACCAGGAAGAACCTGCCCATTGTGGCATAGTATTTGTTTCTCTTCGGCCCTTCATGCCTGTTTTGGGATCTTCAACTTCCAGCCAATCTTTAACATTGGCTAATGGAGATTCGCCTGTTCCAGAAGGTTTAATGCGGTCTGTCTTAGGTAAAAGTAAAGGTAGTTCTTCTTCAGCAATCGCTGTGCTTGTACCATCTTCCCAATGTATAACTGGAATAGGCTCTCCCCAATATCTTTGTCTAGAGAAGACCCAGTCTCTTAAGCGGAAGTTAACTTTTCTTTGTCCTTTAGCATTAGCTTCTAACCACTCAATCATTTTTTGATTGGCTGCTTCTATGTTCAAACCATCTAAAAATTCAGAATTAATATGCATTCCATCTTCTACATATGCCTCATTTTGAATTCCTTCTTCGGATTTAATCACTTCATATCTTGGTAAATCATATTTTTGTGAGAACTCATAGTCTCTTTGATCATGAGCTGGGACCGCCATGACCGCACCTGTTCCATAAGAAGCCAATACATAGTCTGCAATCCAAATAGGTATCTCTTTAGCTGTTACAGGATGGATGGCGTATGAGCCAGTGAATACACCCGTTTTATCTTTAGCAAGTTCAGTACGGTCTAAATCCGTTTTAATCGAAGCAGCAGCAATATAGCTTTCTATTTCTGTCTTTTGTTCTGGACTCGTTAAGTCTTTAACGAGCTCGTGCTCTGGTGCTAAAACGATATAAGACAAACCAAACAAAGTGTCTGGACGGGTAGTATAAGTTGTAATGATTGAAGGACTATCTTTTACTTCAAAATCAATTAAAGCTCCCTCAGAACGGCCTATCCAATTGCGTTGCATCTCTTTAACTGAATCCGGCCAATCCAAATCTTCTAAATCATCAAGTAAACGCTGGGCATAGGCTGTAATTTTTAATACCCATTGCTTCATTGGACGACGGACTACAGGGTAACCGCCACGTTCTGACACACCATCTACAATTTCTTCGTTAGCTAATACTGTTCCTAAAGCTTCACACCAATTAACGGTAACATCCGCTTGATAAGCCAATCCTTTTTCATAAAGTTTGGTAAAAATCCATTGAGTCCATTTGTAATAGGATGGATCGGTAGTAGCAAATTCTCGCTCCCAGTCATAAGAGAAGCCTAGAGATTTGATTTGACGTTTAAAGTTGGCGATGTTTTTTGCTGTAAAATCTGCTGGATCGTTACCAGTATCTAAGGCATATTGTTCAGCTGGTAAACCAAAAGCATCCCACCCCATTGGATGAAGAACATCATAACCTTGTGCTCTTTTCATTCTGGCCATAATATCAGTAGCAGTGTAACCTTCTGGATGACCTACGTGTAGTCCTTGACCTGAAGGGTATGGAAACATGTCTAATACATAATATTTTTCTCGGTCTGCTCTATCCTTAGTTTTAAAAGTTTCATTTTTATCCCAATAATCTTGCCACTTTTTCTCAATTACTCGATGCTGATATGTCATATTCTTTTCCTCCAATTATCTAATCTTTTATACAAAAAAGCCCTATGAAATCATCTCAAAGACAACTTCATAGGGCGCAATCGCGCGGTACCACCTATTATTTCATTAGCTGAGAGCTAATGCTCTATGCTTTAACGCAGCAAACGTCTCAAGTTAACACTTTACGCTTAGCTCGAGCATTAAAAGGAAGAGTTCAAAAGCTTTTCAACACTTACTTTCACCAAATGTAAGTTCTCTTTAGATGATCCACAATTTACTAGGTCCTACATTTTTAAATTTTTAAAAATTAATAATTTGTCCGATATAAATGGTTGTTCCACCATTTTTTTCAATCAGATCATTAACATCTAAGCCATTACGACGTGCAATCGCATATAAAGTATCATTAGCCTTTACAACATAAGAACCCGTTGAAACTACTTCATTAGTGCTTTCATTTGATTCTTCATTAATTGTTTGACTTAAGTTAACCGTTTCAGACTTTAATGGAGTAGAAACAGTTACTGAAGATTCGATTGAAACGTCATCTTGCTTAATAACTTCTACTTTAGTTTCTAACTTCGTTGCTTGACGAGCTAGGGCTTGACTTGATGAAGTTTTAGTGGAAATATTTAATTTTTGGCCTGGAATAATTAGACTGTTAACTTGTAGATTGTTTGCTTCTAATAAGCTAGCTAATGTTATTCCATGGCGATTTGCAATGGCCCATAAAGAGTCACCTGCTTTTACTATATAATCCCCACTTGTATTTTGTTTAATTTCTTGAGTTTTATCTGTAACTACTAGATTTTCTTTTGGCGTAGATACTGGCTTTTTATTAACAAGATGAGAAGACGCTTCACCCATATTGCTTCCAGGAATTATCAATTTTTGATTGGGATGGATAACAGTATTTAAGTGAATGCCGTTAGCTAATAATAAGTCGTTAATACGCACACCATACTTTTTCGCAATAGCATATAAAGAATCGCCCGCTTTAATAGTGTAAAGCCCTTTAGTTGTTGAGCTTACAGTGTTCTTATCAACAGGTTCATTCGTATTTTCAACCGGCTTGCTTGCAGAAGGCTTGCTGATAGATAATTTATTTACTTGACTAGTAACTTGAGTTTGACCAGGTATCCTTAAAACTTGATTGGGATGGATAACTGATTGAATCGTCATTCCATTAACTTTTATTAAGTCATCAACATTTACGCCTAATTTCTTGGCTATTTTATAAAATCCGTCACCCGGCTGGACTTTATAGCTTCCATTGGTTGAAACGATTTCACTTGAAACAGTTTCGTCTACAATGCTTGTTTCTGGTGATGTAGTAGGTTTAATTGTAGTGGACTGATTGGGGCCATCAAATTGATCCAATTGATATTGGCTAATTATTTGGTTTAATTTTCCGCCATAGCGTGTATCTGTTGCATAACGTCCAGTTAAATGTTCTGTTGCCTCTTGATACGAAGTTGTATTGGATTTTAAAGCTCCTTGATAATAGCTTTTTCTCCAAGCAGATCCTTCACCAGTTAATACTCTAGCATAATCCAATAATGAATCAGCATAAGAATCATACTTTCTAAAGTTATCTTTAATTTGATAATAAGATCCTGTCCCATCATCTTCTAGAGTATCCATTTCCACTTTTTTATCCTTTTTTCCTGCCTTGACTCCAAACAGATTATAGTTAGGTGCTTGAGCAAGTGTTGAACTTCCCCAGCCGGACTCTAACGCTGCTTGGGCTATCATAACAGAAGCATATAAATCATTTTTAGCAGCAATTTCTTTCGCAGATTGCCCGATACTATTGATAAATTCTTGTGGAGAGAATTTCTTTTGAGATTTCTGAGCATGAACAATGGCATTTTCAGATTGAACTTGTGTTAACACACTTGTTGACAGTAACATTACACCAACATTAATATTGGTGAAAATTTTCTTAAATAGTTTGCGTCTTTGGATTTTTTCTTGCTGACGCATTCTCCGATTTCGCTGTTGAATCATCCTTCAGCCTCCAAATTAAATAAATTTCCATACGGATACATACTGTATTATATGCCATCTCTAATAAAAAATGTTCCTTTATCGTTACTTTTATTGGATTTTTAACATAAGTAACATAAATGAAATATATCAATATTGGTTTGACTACTTTTAATTAAATACATTAGCGAGTATAGTATGAATAAATGGCCACAATATAGAGGAGCGATTTTTTTGAAGTCCTATTTAAAACATATACTCATCCTTTCATTTGTTCTTCTGTCAGGATGTTCTTTCTTAAATGAAAAAAACTTGAAAATCACTGTTGGCAAGTTACTTTAAATGATTCACTTATTTATCAAGTAGATTTTCAAGATGAGCTTGTTCACTTTCAACTGAATGAAGATAATTTCCTAGAACAAGCCGAACAAGAGTTGGATTTATCTCTACAAGAAACAAGGGATTTGCTGATTGATAAAAAAGAGGAGTTAAATTTTACAGCGCGTTATTATTTAGAAGGAAACTATTTAAATCTTATTCAATCAGCGCACCAAGCAAAGCAATATGAAATAAAGTTTAAGGGTACGACTACCATACTCACTTCCTCAGATGGCAGTCAACTTTTATTAGAAAGAGTGGAATAATGAAGAATGCCTTACAGTCTAGTCATGATGCTTTAGGAAAATTAATTGAAAAATTCCCTGCTGGAAATTATATTGACGCTACTCTCGGAAAAGGAAATGACAGTTTTTTTATATTAAGCCACCCGGCTTTTTCTGGAAAACTTTTTGCTTTCGATATTCAAGTTCAAGCACTGGAAATAGCTCAACAAAAGCTAAAAATCTTTTCATCCGATTCTTTCCAACTTTTTAACAATGGACACCAGCATTTTGATCAAGTTCTCAGTTTTTCAACCTTAGCTAAAGTTCATGGAGCTATTTTTAATTTAGGCTATTTACCTGGAGCCAGCCATCAAATCACTACTAAAGCTTCCACAACCTTAAAAGCACTCAATCAAATTGCTCAGCGCTTAGTTTCAAAAGGGAAAATATTTATTGTTGTTTATTCAGGACATAAAGAGGGAGCGATTGAAAAAGAAGAATTAATAAAACACTTAACGCTATGGTCGCAAGATCAGTTTACAATCTCTATTCTTGATTTTTTAAATCAAAGAAATCACCCTCCTCTTTTAATTACTATCGAAAAGAAATAAAGAAGCAATCATGAATGACTGCTTCTTTGTTTTATCTTTATTAGTTTAATTTCAATTTAAGCTTATAATCTATCTGCTCTTAATGGCTTCAATAAACCGTTCGATACTCTCTTTGACTATTTCCTTAGGTAGGGCTAAATGAATACGAATAAAACCTTCACCACAAGAGCCAAACATCACACCATTATTGATATAAACATGATGTGCTTCTAACAGCCTAATAATTTCCTCACATTCCATATTTAATGGAGTTAAATCCAACCATAATAAATAGGAAGCCTCCATTGGTGTTACTACAATTTCAGGCAGCTGATCTTCAATCATCGCTTTTGCCATTTGATAATTTTCTTCGATTAATTCTACTAATGCTTCTTTCCAATCTAAACAATCATTATAGGCATGTTTACAGGCATAAAGACCTAAGACTGGAACAGAAAGCAAATTCATTTTTTCAGCTGTTTCGATATATCGTTGACGCCATTCAGGATTCACGATAAAGATATTTGATGTCTGTAAACCCGCTAAGTTAAACGTTTTAGAAGGCGCAGTAGCCACGACTACACGCTGTGCAATATCGTCAGATAAATTAGCAAAGACATTATGTTTGAAATTTTTGTGGGCTAGATCAAAATGAATTTCGTCTGAAAATAGATATAGGTCATTTTCCTTACAAATTTTAGCAACTTTTTCCAGTTCTTCTTTCTTCCATACACGCCCGACTGGATTGTGAGGGCTACAGAAAATCATTGCTTTAGCCTCTTTTGCTGCTGCTTCTAATGCTTCAAAATCTATGGTGTAGTATCCTTCATTATTAATTAACTCAACATTAATCTTCTTACGCTCATTATTTTCAATAGCTGCCGTAAAAGGTCCATAAACAGGCTCTAAAATAATGATACCATCGCCTTTTTGTGTAAAAGCATTAACGAAAACATTAATTGCTGGAACAACTCCAGGTGCGGTAACCATCCACTCTTCTTTAACATCCCATTGATGCTGGTCTTTCATCCATTTCTTAACGGCTTCATAATAGGCTTGATTCGGTACGGTGTAGCCTAAGACAAGTTCGTCCAAATCTTTTTTTAAGCCTTCAATGATACCGGGTGCCATTGGGAAGTCTAAATCTGCTACTGAAAGCGGAGCGATCCCCTCAGGAATATTCTTATTAGACTCTCTCATTAATAACCATTTTTTAGAACCTTGCTGTGTGCGATCGACACACGTTTTAAAATCATAAGCCATGTGATTGCCTCCTAGATATACTAAATTTCAATCTCTGTACTCCTATCTTACACAAATTAAACGCTTTCTTCAACGGCTTCTTAAATTATAAGAGAAATATTAAAGAAATTTAATTTAAAATAAAAACTAGCCCATTTTAGCATGGACTAGTTTTTTTAATGATTATTAGAACAGTAATTTATCTGCTCCCCCAACAGTATTACCTAAGGCTTCAATCGCTAAGACATTTAAATAATGCCATGGACGGTCATAGTTAGGTTGGAAGAAGAAGTCTAACAACGCTAGTTGCTCAAGCGTATATTTGGCATTAATGACTGTTGAAAGCACATTAATTGAATCGGCTACATCAAATTTAGAAACTAGCTGTCCACCTAAAATGATATGGCTATCTTCATCATAGAAAATCATCATATGAACAGTGCCTGGTTTACGCATGAAATCAGGATAAACTTTTTCTTCTACATATTTCCAAGCTACTTTACCTTCATATAAATCTTTATTGACCATTGATAAGCCAGTTGAAGCAATCGTATAGTCAAAATATCTCAAGGCAGAAGTTCCAGATACACTAGGCATCTTGAATTGAGTTCCTGAGGCGTTAAGAGCGGCTACGATTCCTTGTCTTCTCGCTAAGGTAGCAAGACCAATATTTGTCTTATCAGCCGTTGGTGCAAAAGGAATATAAGTTGCATCTCCACCAGCGTATACGTCTTTTGCGGATGTTTCTAGGTATTCGTTTGTTTGAATAAAGCCATGATCATCCATTTCAAGAGTGCCTTTCAACCAGTCAGTTGCTGGCTTAACACCTACAGCTACTACAACTGTATCAGCAGGATATTCACCCTTATCGGTCACAACAGCTTTGACTTTATTGCCTTCTCCTAATAGTTTTTTAACAGCTTCTCCACCCTTAAAGTGTAAGCCTTTATCAGCACCGTGCGCTTCTAGTAATTTTGAAATGTTCTCATCTAAATAAGCAGGCAAAATACGATCTTCCATATCAATAACTGTAACATCTATACCCGCTTCTGCATATGCCGTTGCCACTTCCACTCCGATATAACCAGAACCAATCACTACTAAGTGGTTAGTTTCTTTCATACGATCGTATACTACTTGCGTATCTTCTGGTCCTCTAAAAGTGTGAACATTTTCTAAATCATATCCTTCAAACTGAGGAAGTGGTGCAAACCCACCTGGACTCAATAGTAACTTATCATAAGACTCTTGATGCTCTCCTTCTTCTGTCTTAACCGTTACTGTTTTTTCTTCTGGGTTGACTCCTATTACTTGGCTGGCAGGATGCATGATAATACCTTGTTCACTATAGGAGGCGTTATTGGCAAAATGTAACTCTGACAACTCTTTAGATATACCTTCCAGGTATGATTGAGAACCTCACCCCATGAAGGATGACTCTTCTCCCGCCTCAAATAAATGAATTTCAGCGTCTGGGTCACGCTTTAATAAAGTCTGAACCGACTCATAACCAAAGTGTGATGTTCCAACTACAACATACTTCATTCTAATCCCTCCGAATTGTTATTTATAATTATTCTAACTAAGCATATATTACTAAAAATAATAGATAAGTACAACCTAATAGCTTACATTAGTAAAGACTTTAGTTCTTCAACCTTATCTGTACGTTCCCAAGTGAATCCAACTTCTTCTCTGCCAAAATGGCCATAGGCTGCTGTTTTGGCGAAAACTGGCTTCCTCAAATCCAACATATCAATAATTCCCTTAGGTGTAAGTTTAAAAACCTGACGAATGGCCCGAACAATTTCAGCATCTGAATGATCGGAGCTTTCAAAGGTATTCACACTAACAGATACTGGTTGAGCCACTCCAATCGCATAAGCAATTTGAATTTCTATTTTTTTTGCAATTCCTGCAGCCACTATATTCTTAGCAATATAGCGTGCAGCATAGGAGGCTGATCGGTCCACTTTGGTTGCGTCCTTTCCTGAAAATGCGCCTCCTCCATGACGAGCATACCCTCCATATGTATCCACTATAATTTTGCGTCCGGTGAGGCCTGCATCTCCTTTTGGACCGCCTATAATGAAACGTCCTGTGGGGTTAATATAAATCTTAGTTTCTTCATCCAATAATTCGTTTGGAATAGTTGGTTTAATAACAAGGTCTAAAATAGCTCCTCTAAGCTCTTCTAATGACACTTCCTCGCTATGCTGAGTTGAAACGACTATTGCCTCTAATCTAACGGGTTGATCTTGTTCGTCGTATTCTACAGTTACCTGAGCCTTACCGTCCGGTCTTAAATAGTCCAACTGTCCAGATTTTCTTACTTCAGTCAGTCTACGTGTTAATTTGTGCGCCAAAGAAATCGGTAAAGGCATCAATTCTGGCGTCTCATCACAAGCATAACCAAACATCAATCCCTGGTCACCCGCTCCTATTTCTTGTACATTTTCTTGGTTTTCTCTTGTTTCAATAGCTGAATCAACCCCCATAGCTATATCAGCTGATTGTTCATCTAAAGAAACAATAATGGCTAAGTTTTCGGCGTCGAAACCAAATTTGCCACGATTATAACCAATTTCATCAACCTTCTGTCTAACAATTTTTTGAATATCCACATAGGCACTCGTAGTAACTTCTCCTAACACCATAACTAAGCCAGTGTTAACAGCTGTTTCACAGGCTACTCTGGCCATCGGATCCTGTTTCAAGATGGCATCCAAAATTGAATCAGAAATTTGATCTGCAATCTTGTCTGGATGTCCCTCTGTAACTGACTCTGATGTAAATAATCTTTTCTCTAAAGCTTTCATTTATCTTCCCCCATTTTTTATATTGGTTACAAGGCAAATTCACAATCGATGAATCGTGAACCCTATCGGGAACTTTTGGTTGTAACGTTGTAAATTATATCATTCAAAACATACACAAGTAAACATGCGTTTATATCAAGCTTTATTTAAGTTCTCTTTCGCTTAAAAACATACAAAAATATACACTACTATATACTTTTGACCCCTTTTTTGCCCCTTTTTTTAAAGGGGTTTTATTCTTCATAATCAACCCTAATCAAATCGTCCATTTCAATGAAGAAATATGCCTCTTCGGCCTTTACACCTATCTTATCAAAATCTAAAACATCAATGATTCCCTCAATAAAAGTAGTTTTCTTTTTGGAATCTATGTAGGTAAATCTAACTTCTAGTTTTTGAATGTAAGCTTGGTTTAATAACATCAACTTTTCTTGCGGGTTTTGTCTTTTATAAACACGTTCGTGAACATCGTAATTATTTTTTAAGGCTGCGGTATGTTCTGAAAGGAAAAATCCCATCCATTTAGCCATCTTGCGGTCTTGATATTCTCGCGCTGATTTCGATTTTAAATAAGAACGGTCTACACTCATATCATCACTTCTTTTTTGTTTAGATTATACGAACAAGCGTTCTTATTGTAAAGAATTTTAAATTAAAAAAGGATAACTATAAATAGTTACCCTATAATTTATTTAATGTATTAAATGTTTTTTCACATGTTTTAATTATTCTATCAACGGGATCTCTGCTGAATAAATTACTATTACCATCTTCATAATCAGCTTTTTTTCTATATTCTTTTAATTTTCTCATGGTTCTCATTATTTCGTTTTTATCGGGTAAATCTTCATATTTATTTAAGCAATCAATAATTTCAGTGTGACTACCTAATCCACCTTTTACCGTTTCAAAACCCTTCAAATTATTTAACTGCCTTATTTTATTAAGACAAGCATAATATCCAGAATGTACAGCGATACGGTTTAGCCCTTCAATTTTACTTGGGGTTAATTGTTCTCCTTCAATGTCTTTATCTAGTTGATTAACTATTTTGCAGATTTCTAAGTTTGTTTCCCATATATACATTTACTCACCTACAGTAAATATAAGTTTTGAGTTCGTTCTATTCGCATGATCATTTAGTTCTTCTTCGATATCAAAAAGTTGATCAAATGAAAATTTATCAGAGTAAAAAGATACGTATGTGTAATTTGCATCATCCGCATATTTATTTAGTTTTATTGAAAAACCTTGCTTATCTACTACTTCTTTAATCAAATCATGAATTTTTGCTTTTTCGATTTCAACAAGATTAATGTCAGTATTGTTAAACGTTATATTTTCATTCACTTGCAATGTAACTTGTGGAGTGATTTGATTTATATAAGAAGGAGCAAACGGTAGAGTAGTTACAGCTACAGCACTTGCAGCTTGTTTCAATTTCATGTTAACCCTCCTAATCTAAATCAATATTTTTATTAAAAATCTCGAAACTATACGATGCAACCTTTTTCTCATTTATATATAGTTCGCATATGTGTGTACCATCATTTTTAATGATCACATCATCTGCATTAATGTTTAACTGCAAAACTCCTCGTTCGCCAATATTCGATGAGTTTAATGGACCGCTCGCTGATAAAATCTCTTTCTCTTTCTTATCAGTTATTGTGACTCTTGCCTCATAACTGCTCTCGATTTCAGATACAACTATTAATGAACAAACAGTAAAAGAAACAGTAGTAGGAAGAAAAGGTACTTGCATTTCAGCTATAGGGTTAATTAAATGTATACTTCCATCTTCTTCGTGAAATTGTTTTCTTGCAACTATAACTGTGCTGTTAACTATCATAATTAACCTCCTTCTCTAATTCATATTACCATAAATATTAGCCTTCTAGTTACGGAAATGCAACAGTTATTTTATGAAAACTATAAATAGCTTCTATACATAAAAATAACCCCACCTCCAATTAAGGAAGTGGGGAGTTTTTCTTTTGAGAATCTTTTGAATTTAATTTATTAGAGTCTTGAAAGCCACATAAAGTCCTATAACCGTTATGATGAAACCTATCAAACCTTTAAGCTTTTTTGATTTCATACAATACACCGTCTAGATAGAATTGACCGTCTTTTACTTCATAAAATTCTTTATCAACGTTCTTATCGATTTCAGCTTCAACACGGTCATCTTTATTGATTTCAGTATCTTCCACTTTGACCCAATCAGATTTAGCTTCTTTAATATGTTCTTCAAGAATCCAAGAATTAAAATCCTCAAGTAGATAAGCTACTTTTGAATGAGACACGTCTTTAATGTCCTTGACTTGCTTAATCTTGGCTTGCTTCCCAGTGACATCAATAGATGGTTTCATTTCCACCTCTTTTTGTGGATCGTACCATTTGCCGCCATTTTCAATGGTTACCATGTCACCTACTTTTAACTCTTTAAATGGCAATTTAGGGCTTGTATATCCCTTGACTTCAAAGGTTTCTAATCCTTTTGGATTATATCTAGAAGTTCCTCGTAAGGTATTAATGTGGTTAACAATCATCGACAAGTAAATTCCCCACGTAATACCTTCTTTACCTGCTCTAATTTGTGCTGGGCAGTTCTTTTTATTAGGGGCATAATCATAATGTTGTTTAATCATCAATAAGGGATCCCAATTCTTTAAATAGCAGTAGATAGCTGATAACTTAGCCATGTTGTCCATCGCTTTTTTATAATTTCCTCCACGGTTGATACACCCTTCAAAGGCAATAGTTCTCATATTTCCAGGACCCTTGCCGTCTGAGGCGTGCCAACATGAAACATCGTCTTCAAACGATTGGATAGCTTCTTTGTCGTCCACTTGCCAATGCCACGAAGCACCGTATACTCTTGATTGTAAGTTAGCGTGCATTTGAGCAGTAGCCCGAGGGTCAACATTGCCAGTGTTGTGAGTTGTTATACCATATTTATTATCATTCATTCGTCCAAAACAGTTTACTCTAGGTTTAACTGGGGCTAGTTGTTTCTTGATTTTAAGCCCTAGAATATCGGCACATTGTTGAAAAGTTAGCATCTTTTTATCCTCCTTATCATACTGCTTCAAATCATATTCATTGATTAAATTAATTAGTTTTGCTCCATAAGTTGAATCTGTCGCATACGTACCCGTTAAAGCTCTTGCCTGCTGTTCGGGTGTCTTGGCACTTAAAACATCTTTGTATGCGACGTTTTTGCGATAGTCTGTAGATGTAAAGAAACTTGCATGATCCTTTACTGACAACTCCCAAGAAGCATACTTCCTAAAATCCCCCGGAACTTTAATTAGTTTTCCAGTAACTTCTTCTTTGGTAATCTTTGTGTATAATTCTCCTGCCCAAGGATACGAAGCTTTAATTCCAAACAAGTTTTTACCATGAATGGCTAAATCAGATTGGCCAAAGTTAGACTCCAAGCAAGCTTGAGCTATTCGAACCGAATTAAAAACAGGACTGGAATATTTTTCAACCAGTCCTGCGATTTGCTCGATAAAATCTTTTCTATTCATTTGAGATCCCCTTAAATAAACTATTGACAAACTTGTTAGACCATTCGTAAATACCAGTTGACATGATCGCTGCTGCTAACCCAATGAAGGTGTATAACGTCCAATCTTGCCCTAAAATCCATGCAAAGATTATTGCCATTGTTTGACCGATTAATAAAGTGATCACACGTATAAGATTAGAACTCAAACGAGAATTCACATCAAAAGCTTTAATCAATTCTGTTAACGTTGCGATAATTACCGAGCAAATTAAAAGGACAGCAATTGCTGCCCCGTCTAAATTTGATAATGATTGTGAGATTTGATCCATTGTTAGTTCCTCCTATTAGAAATAATTTTGATACGTTCATCATGTTTTATAATGTCATCTTCATTTTTTCCGATACGGACTTCATGTTCTTTCAACTTTGCATGAATATTTAGGCGGTCTTTTTCCGACTGATCCATTCGCGAGTTCCAAATTTTCAGTTCGTATTTAATGTCTTTTAGTGTGTCATTTATGAGATTAACACCCTTATACGCACCAACAAACATTCCTGTAAGAACTGAAATAAGAAACCACCATTCTTTTATGAAATAAGCCATTTCCTTAACCCACATATGTTACTCCTCTCGATTTATTCTATTCACTTAATCACAACCACTAATTTTATCTACTATTCTACTTCTTCCTCTGTTGTTTCAGCATTTTCAAGGTCTTCGATTGGGACTTTATCCTTTATATTCAAAACTTCTTTGTAAAGTGATGGAGTGTCTTCTGGAAACCAATCGGATTGGGAAATGTGATTTTGCAATACTTCATACAATTTACCGTCAAACTTAAAGACATCCCCCTGATCATACTTTTTGCCAATTTCAAAGCCATCATAAGAATTAAAAATAATCTCTTTTTGTTCTTCGTTTAAATCTTTTGCAAAGACCACTGTCTTCATTATTACCTCAGACACAGATTTTACCTTATCCAAATAAGTTTTAATATCTTCTATCTCTTTTGTCTGATTTTTAATTTTCGTGTTCAAGTTTTCTATATCGTTTTCAGCCTTTTTTTCTTTGAAATTTTCTTCAAAGAAAACATCTAAGACACGTTTGACAACTTCATTGTCTTCTGAGTTCATGAAGTTCCCTTCAAGTTCTTTAGTAATTGTATCTATTCCCTTTGAATGTTTACATGTAATAGTCGCTATTGTTTTCTCGATTTCTTGCATATTGTCACTCTTAAAAACGGGATATTTAACCGATACTTCAAACATTACTTAACCTCCTTTTTATTTTTTGTTGCTGCTTCATTCAACTCTTCAGCTTCTTTATTTTGATAATTTTCTAAATTAAGACGTAAGACTTCATTATTCACTTTTAATATAGCGATTTGCCTTGTAAGATCTTCGATTACGTTGCTCACTGCTACATCTTTTATTGTTATTGTTTGTTCACTCATATTAAAATCCCTTCCATATTATTAATTTACTACATAAGCGATATCGTCATTTACCCAAAACTCTGAATAACTTGTTTCTACGCTACCGTCATTGTACACTCTGTGGCACCTATAAGGTGCTGGGGTGTTCCAGGTAGCTTTATATAAGACTTTGTAGGTGAGGTTTCTATAGGCTGGATCAACCGTCAATCTATATCCGTCTTGATTATAAATCGTTGATGAATTTAACTTAATCTTGGCACCTACATAAATTTTGCTGCCAGATCCCGTTTCACCACCTGTGTCACTGCTGCCTGGATTGACCGTTCCACCTGTATTTGCACCACTATCAATATTTCTTATAGAGCTTTGTAATGTTTTAACAGTTCTTTCAAGATTGGCCAGTCTTGACGCTAGATTTTGTAGATTGGTATTTATACAAATCCATTTATTAGTGGCAGGCTCATAAATATAGAAATATCCTTTATCAGACCCATTGCTATATTTCCATCTGATAGCACCACCACTCATGACGTCCTCAATAACAGTGTCGTTATAATAATTGTCCAGACGAAATCCTTGCGGCCTGTCTCCGTGCAATATAGGCCGATACAATCTCACATCACCTAAAGAGCCGTGAACGGCTAAAGATTGTAAATAACTGTTATCAGCACCTGTTGAATAACCAAGAATAAGATTTGCTCCACTTTTTCCTGCTAATGCAAAATCTCCACCTGCTGAATAAGACAAAGCCCCTATCCATTTATTAACATTATTTCGATTGCCATAAACACGAATGCCGTCGGCAACAAATTCTGTTGAAATTTCATTTGACCCGATTGTTTTTAATACCTTCATGCCATTTGAATCAATTTTCGTCATGCTATGCTTACCATTGAACATAGCTTGTATAAGGTTGGCTTCTTGGCCTGTTATATTCTTAGCATTAATATTGATAATATTAGCCGTTAAAGCGTCTATAGTGCCTATTTTAGCCGTATTAATGGCCGCGTCAGCAATCATAGCTGACTTAATCGTGGCATTTTGAATATAAGTTGTATCAGGGGTGATTCGGAGAATATTCTTGCCAGACGAGTTCTTAGAACTAAAAATAGTTGAACCTGCCTGAACATTGATTTCATTTATAATATCTTCTTTGCTAACCGTAACATTATAAATATCTTCACTCATTTGCTGAACCGTTTTTGAAGTTTCGCCTTGAATTAAATTAATTATTTTTCCTGCCGTTGTTAAGGTGCTTGTTTTCAAAGAACCGTCAGCATTGAGAAATTCAGTTAGAATACCATTCGCATTAATTTGAAATTTTCCATAGCCATTTGCTGGGTCTTGCATAGCTAAAGATATGTTATTTAAATTATCAAAAATAGTTCTCAGCCTTGAAGCTTCTGAGGTGTTCTTTTCATAAGGTTTGTTAGGATCTCCAGTCCATAACATTGTTTGTTCTAAATAATAATCTCCTATGTGACCATAGGCAGCGCCATCTAAAACATCTTCATGTATAAGTTCTATCGACTGGTCTGCTGAAGTTGGGGAGAAATCAAAACTTAATAGCTTTTTTCCATCTTCTAAATCTTTAATTTTAGGAGAGATTACTTTATTTTTTGATTTTATTTGGAACATAATTCACCTCCTAAATTCTATACTTAACTTCAATGTCTGCGAAGTGGGAGTCTACTCCGTTAAACAAGCCATCATTTCTTGCTGCTGATAGTGAGTTATAATTGACTAATAAGTCTTGATTATTTATTGAATATATCTCTTTGTGCATTATCCATTTGCCATTATTTGGTATATATGTTTTGCCATCAAATCTTACAGATATTATATCTTTCCCTATTAAGAAATCACTCTCAACATTTATAGTTATTGGTGAGTACCCTTGCCACTGGTGTTGTTTAGTTTTATAAATGAATTTGTTGTTGAAAGTTATGGTTGCTTCTCTTGGTTTGGTTCCAACCAAAGTTATTTGGTCTCTTTTTGATTTTGTGATAGTCCCAGAGGTGTCAACATTTCTGTAGTTGGTTGTTTTGCTGCCGTTCAAATATTCAACTTCACGATAATAAGAGCGAACTCCAGTTATTCCTGATTGCGAAATTCTGGTTTCCCCGATATACATTGTATTTGTGTTTCGATTAATATTTGAATAAGGAATGGGCTCAGTCTTATATACTTCGCGTTTCCATTCAACGGTGGCCGTACCTTGAATATAGATTTCGTTGACTGGTTGTTTTGTTATAACTTCATAATCTTTAACTATTGTTCCTGTTGGCCGATTATCTTTAACATAAACTTCTTTGATCGAATAAATGATTTTGCTTCCTTTTTCGCCATTAGTCCTAACAAAAGATTCGCTAGCTCTTTTATTTCTATCATTGACGGTTTCTCGAACAAAAGGCAAAGATTTAATGGTCGAAGTTTCAACCCATTTTGTTTCTTCTCTACTAAGTGGAATTGACAATTCTACACTTTGATTATTAGGGTTCAATGAATATTTTTTAGAAGCATTTATCAATCTATTTCCTTTGGCTGTCATCACAATCTCATTATCTTGATAAGGTTGTTGAAATTCATAAGGTAAATAATGAACTTTGCCATCTGGTAAGGTCACATAAGATTTTGATCTTTCAACCAATGTTTCTATATCTTCCATAACTGGTTGCCATTTCCCAGTTGAGTCAGATATATATATATTTGATATTAAAACCTCTACATCATTTGTTAAACCTCTATTTGGCTGTATATAAAGCCGATTGGAAGTGCCTTTATTTCCAAATGTTATATACGCATCTACTTTGTGCCTGTTACCATCATTAAGTATCTCTTCAACACCTGGTTGGCTATATGAATATGATTTTAATTGGCCATCAATATATATCTTACTATTTGAAAAACATTTATCTAAATGTCCACCTATATTTTTAAGATTTCCAGAAAGCTTCTGCACATTAAACCTTAAATAATATCTAGTGTTTTCTTTCATATTTTCAAAATTTAATTTTAAGCCGTCATATGCCTTGTCACTAGATGCGACATAAGCTAAACTTTTGCCAAAACTAGAAACGCTTTTATTGAATATCGATTCGATTGGCACTATATCTAGAAGATTTCTATTACTTTCATCAACAATTTGTTCTGATGGGTGTTTAGAATACGGTGTGGCTTCTTTTCCTCTTTCTAGTTTGATCCACTCCAAAGTTGAATCTACAACTACTGTGTTCGGAATTGGATATACCCTAATATGAGTATTATCCGCGATATATTTAACACCGCCGTAGCTGGTTTCTTCTTTCCAAGGAAAGGTCTTAGTTACAATTCCTTCCTCGTTAAATTCTGATTTCTTAATAAAAGCCATACTAACAGATCCTCCAGAATTATATAAAGAGACCCCAGTTTTACCGTCTCCAAGTCTCATTTTTAAAGTGACAGTAACTAATTCTCCGGCCTTAGGTGGGTCTGTAATTGGGAAAAGTTTTGTTGGATAATTCGGGTTAGTAGTAGGTCTAAACGAGTTTAATAGCATGTTCTCACCATCATTCACTTTTACAGTCCCTTTTCTAGTTCTTAGTTGGACTTTTAAAAGGTCGCTTTTTTTAAACACTCCCCAATATTTCATATTGTTTTTCCAATCTTCATTGCTAATATTTCTAAAACGATATATTGAGACCCCTCTATAATCTTTTATTGTGTAATCGTTTTGGGTTCTAAACTCCCCGATCCAAAAATCACCACCAATAGGGTCTAAGGTTGAAGTTACCCATCTACTTTTGCCGCTATATCTCATCAATAAAGCCAAGAGGTTGTTAAAATTACCTTGAACAATAGATATGTATGTTTCACCTTCTACTATATCTTCTTTCAGCCTTCCTTCTCTGATAAGGTATTCTCCATTGATAATATTCAAGTCTGGTTCTTCTAAAAGATTAAAATCTTCTAGTTTCTTAGTAACGTTCTCATACCAATCAGAAGTTATGCTTAACTCATACTCTGGGAATAAACCGTGGTACAAGGTGTCAATTGTAAAATCATCAGTCACATTGTTTTTGATATGACTAGGATACCTTTCATTCTTGGGAACCAGACTAAAATTTACTGGTTTTATTGTCATTCTATCACCTCAAATTCTACTCTCACTTGACTGCTCACTCTTGGTACATATTTAGCAATTGTTCTGAAATGATAATCTTGAGTGACATCAAAACCAGAACCGTTGTGAGTTAGTTCCTTTGTTCTATCTTCAAGTAAGAAAGCCCAGTCATCACCGTTTATGTCTGTATCCAGTCGATTGTCTGAGAAAATCATCTCTTGGTCATTACCAGAAATGTCAACCAATATTTCGGCTTGCTCTGACAAACCTTTCAACTTCAATTCAATGTTTTCCAGAGCTTTTAAATCATACATAGCTGACCAAGCATAATCCCTAGGATTGCCAGATTTTGTTGGAGTGGTTTTGTTGTAAGCTAACCCAATATATTTCTTACCAGTAGGGTCATCACTCATACCCTTACCACTAGCTGTATCAGCATACTTGATCCAGGTGTATAACGTTTGGCCGTCTACACCTTCCCTGCCATCAGTACCGATCCTGGCCACTGAATATCCATGTTCAACAGTTCCGTCTGTATAATTCCAAGTAGTTCTAGTCCATATATAATCTCCTTGCTTCGCTGTCGGTATGTTTTTTGAATACCCCTTTGTTGGCTTTGTTGTGCCAGAGGTTGAGGTTGCATACTCAATAACGGTACTTGAAACACCCACACCGTCTTTACCAGGAATTCCATCTGACCCTGTATTTCCATCTTGACCAATACGAGAAACAGAGTAAGCACTTTCTGTAGAATTGTTGGTATAAGTCCAGGTTGTTTTAGTCCATAGATATTGCCCTGGAGGAACTGTTGGGATATTGGTACTCCAACCAGATGAAGGCTTTGTTGTGCCAGAGGTTGACTTTGTGTACTTAATGTCTGTTCTGGTAACTCCTAGCCCATCTTTCCCTGGCGCTCCATCTTGCCCATCAGACCCTTTCTGGCCATCTTCACCTTTAATCTTTGACCACTTATAGTCACTGTAGTTTGATGATTGAGTGGGTGTGTTTTTATTTTCAGCAATACCGATATACTGAGTGCTCGCTTTAGGATAGTCGGACATTCCTCTTGTCGGAGTATCAGCGTATTTTATCCAGGTGTATGTTGGTTGCCCATTTTTTCCAGGTGGTCCTTTTACACCATCACGACCTTCAAGAGATTCTAACCATTCTTCCTCGCTTCCTTGAAAGCCATGTTTGACAGCTATTTCATAAGCTGAATCGCCCGGAGTCAATTCGATATTAATCAAATCTTGTTTTGCTTTTTGTAATTGATCATTGAATTTTTTAGATTGTTGGTCGAGTTGTTGGAATTTTAATTCAACTTCTTCGCTGGTTATATCTTGTCTTTCCCACAATCCATTTTCGCTATTAAATATACGCATTTCAACTTCACTAGGTCTATCTAATTCATAGTAGAGCCAAATATCTCCAGTGATAGGATTAGGTACGGGATTGGGTCCAGAAGCAACTCTGTTTATTCCATTAGCAGCCATTTGTACAATCTGCACTTCTTTAGATAAACGTTCTAATTGACTTTTCTGTTTTTCAGAAACATCAGCTACACTATTATTGATGGCTGATCCAAAGTTCTGTCTCCAATCTCCTAATTCGACAGAATAATATTCTTCACCAACAGGATCATAGTCATAACCCACACAGCGAATAACTTCGTCAATATCGTGTATTAAATATTTAAGAACTAAGTCGTCACCGTAATTAATTTCAGTCCCGTCAATAATATTTGTTTTTAATTCAATAGATCTTTTGGGTTTGTCTATGTGGTCGGTTGAATACTTCAACTTCGCCCAATTGATTAGTTCCCCTTTGGTTCGCAAATCATTATTAGTAAATTCTTCTTCATATATTTGAGAGTATTCATTAATTAATGGACTATCCACAACTACATTAAGTGATCGTTCATTATTACCATCCTCCACATATCCCTCATCTTCACGATCAAGAGTCCATGTTGAGTGTGCATGAATACGAGTAACTAAGCCGCTAATTGTTTCTTTAGACTCAAATTCACTTATGTTTTTCTTTTCAGAAAGAAGTGCATTTGTTTTCTTTCCCAAACGCTTGATCATGCGAACATCAAAGCCATTTAATAAGAATTCGCTATCCCACCTCTTTGCAATTCGATTAATTATCTCTAAAGCGTTGTAATAACCATCATTAGTAGATTGAGTATCTGTTGTGAAATCATGTTCTTCAATAACGCTTGAATCAAAAGTATATGGAGTAATATTCGATACAAAGTTATTTTTAAAAACTAAAATAGCTTCTTTACCAGTTGCTTTATTTAAACTAAATGATTTTATTTTTCTAAAGTCCAAGAAATAAAAAAGGTGTAAGGCTACTATCTCGACATGATCTGTTTTAGGTGTTATATCAAACACTCTGAACTGATTTATTCCGTCGGGTGTTTTAGCGCCGATAATCATTTCTTCTTTAACTTTTTGATAGTCCTTATTCTTGTCTAATAAGAGTTTGAACTTTAAATAAAAACCTTCATCTCTTATTACATGTGCATCATAAACATGGTGGATAGGATCACCATTCATTGAAAAATCGGTTTGCCTTTTGTCATACAACATTAATTGCAATTATCTCCACCCCCACCTAGTTAACATTTTGATACTTTGAAAGCCAGAGCTCTTTTCAATTGGCCAACTACCATCTTTAGGTATTTCAAAAAATGGACCTGTAGCCAAACCGTTTTCTAGTTCGCCAGTTCTTATGTTCTTAATGTTCTGATAATTATGTTTACATTCAATCTCATAGGTACCATTTAACCCCTTTTTAAAATTCATCTTATGTAGTCCTATTTTTAAGTACATAGGTGATGATGAAGAAGCGACAATCGTTAGCTTTGGATACATTGGAGCGTTGGTTCTATTGGTTATAGACTGCAAATTAGTAATATCGATTTCTTCCTCTTCCTCATATTCAAAAGGCTCACATTCGAATTCTGCCGTTACTTGATAGCCGTTGACCTCATCAAGAACCTCAGAAGTTATTTCGACCGATAAATAATTGTAGTGTATTAAAGGATCGTCATATCGGACTAACCGACCTTCGTCTTTTAACCATTTTTTAAACTCCCTTAATTCATTTCTATTTACATCATGTAAATAAAAAATAAACTTTAAAGAAATCGTATCGTACGCTTCAACAGACTGTTTTATTGCACCGTTAGCGTAATCTGTTTTAAAAAGCTTGTCTTTTTTGTTGGCTCTTACTAATCCTGGAACTTCTTCAACAGCTACATAAAAAGGGAAGTCAGCACTCGACTCCCCATTTAGTATTAAACTATTATATTTAATCAAGTTGTTCTCCCCTTTCTAAATAGTGCATTCATTGAAACCTCACGATGTAATTGCTGACCAATTACTTTAGCGAGTTGGTCAATGTCACGATCATCTCGGATGACAATATCACTTACATTCACTTCAACGTTGATGTTCGTCGAGTTGTTTCCACCCTTATTCTTCATGTATTCAGCAATAGCTCCCTCCACACCTCGCATTTTCTCGCTAGAAGCTAAAGGTGTGATGGAAACCCCTGATCTCGTAACATGAAACAATTCGGGTCCAGCTTCCCCGACAATCCCCATATAACCTTTAGGAACATTGCCACCATTAGCAAACATACCACCCCATTGAATGTTGCCACCTTCAGCATGCAATCCGATGTGGCCACCCTCAGCGTGTCGTCCAAAAGTTCGATATACCTTGTCAACATAAGTCGTTAAAGTGGAGGTCTTGCTATAAGTAGAATTTAAAGCACTTATCCAATTACGTACTGCATTAGTATTGCCAACAATATTCGGAACGCTAGTGGTGGCCGTACTCGAATTAGATTTCATGTTTGCTACTACATTATTCCATTTATCGACTAGGTTTGTGTCTTTAGGTAACCCAGGAGCACTTGTTGTAGCCTTGCTAGAATTAGATCGCATTGCTTTTACTTTTTCGTTCCATTCTTTTACCTTGTTTGTGTCACTTGGTAAGCCTGGAGCTCCTGTAGTTGCCGTCACCGACTTATCAATCATAGCTTGGGTATGTTTGTTGTAATCTTTAATATTAGCTGACGTCTCACTAATTCCATTCGCGTTTACGGAAATAGTCGTTGTTTTATTATCCGGAATTTCTTCGATTGATTGTTTGTAAGCTTGCATTGATAAAGCGCCAACTGCCCCAGCTAATGCACCTGCTATACTAGCAGACAAACTTGTACTTTTACTTTCAGGAATGGAGTCTATTTCTTCTTTCTTAGCAGTAATAACACCATTGGTATTATCAGATGCCGTAATAAACACATTAGGATCTGCATCTTCTAAATCAGATGCTCCTAAAGCTACATCACCAATAATTGGGGATGCATTATCAGTAGCACTGACACTTACATTAGGATTAAGAGTTCCGAGTTCAGTAGCTAATGCCTTGGTGTTTGTTAAACTTCCGTCAGCAATCAATGTTTCGGCAGTAACTGTCATATTAGTTGGTGTGGCTAAGTTATTTTTCTTGTTTTCAGTCTCAGAAAGTTTTTGATTAGCGAGTTCTGTTTGGGCATCGATAAGTAATTGCTTAGCTTCTGCTTCGCTAATGCCAGCCCATTTCGCAATGACAGCAGCTAATTTATTTTGTGCTTCTTCACTTTCAGCTTGAACAATAAGTTTTTTTACCTCACCATCATTAATTGACTCATGGGCTTGAATAATTTCAAGCAACTGTTCTAAAGCGCCCTTGGTGTCAGCAGTTACTTCTGTTTTTGCTTTAGCACCATCTAAGCTATCAACTTCTGATTTAACTTCTCCTACTTTTTGTTTAGATTCTTCTACACCTTTAGTTTCAGATTCAATCAACATAGATTTCACTTCTTCTAAAGGAATACCACTCCACTCAGAAACTAAAGCCAAAATTTGCTCTTTTGCTTCTGGGCCGTTTGTGTCAATGTAGGCTAATTTAGACAAGAATTGTGTGTTGTTCCATAATTCAGTCTGTTCAAACAATGGAATGAAGTTAGCTAAAGCTTCATCCGTTTCGACTGCTGCTTTTTTAGCTTCGATATTCCCGTCAGCTTTCCAGATGCCCCACTCGTATAATAAACCCGATAGTTCATCATAGCCCTCTGCATTTACTAGAGCTGTTTTCTCTTCATCAGTTAAACTTGCCCAATCGGCCCCAAATAATTCAACAATTCTTTGGAGTTCTTCTTCTCCACTTGTTTCAACTTCAGCTAATTTAGGGTCTGGTTTAATTTGATCATATTCATCTAGAGCCTTTGCTAAAGCTCTTGTTCTTTCTTCTGCATTGTCCATGGAACGGATCATTTCAGCTGTTTCAGAATCAATCATACCCGCAGCTTCCATGAAGGCTAAACCTGTATCTGTTGCTAATCCACGCATTGCTTCTCCAACCATTTCGCTACTTTCGGCTAATTCAGTTAGTGATTGCCCCGATACCTTGGATAAGTCTTGGAATGATCTTACCATTGAAGCCATTTCTTCATCTCTTAAAGCTCGTTCACTATTGGCGGCATTTTTTAATATAGTTTGAATTGTATTTTGTGCATTCTCAACTACCCAAGTTCTTTTCGAATATTCTTGTTCGATCCTAGCTGTTTCTTGAGATAACCATTGCGCTGAATTTTTATGATACTGTGCTTCTTCTTGGGCATTTTTAAGAAGAGTTTCTTTTTGTTCAGATAGTTTTTGTTTAGTTGCTTCTGCCACTTGTGTAATCGCATCAACTTGTGCTTTTGCCCATTTAGAAGTGACAGGTGTTTGATTCATAAATGAGTTGCCAATTTCAGCTAATGAATTACCAACCATGACAGCCATTGAATTGAAATCTTCTTCAATCTTTTTAATCTCGGATTCTGGCATTAAGTCAGATAATTTATTCGCTAAACTTTCATACTCAACAAGCGCATCATTAAACTCATTCAACGTATACGACCAACCCGCATCAATAAATCCACCTTTAAAAATAGAATCTATATTAGCCTGAATAGTACTATTTTGGTTCATGATCCGTTGCGCTGCTTCTTTATAGGTTTCGCCTGTTTGTTTAGTTGCGTCTTGAATTTTCTTCTGTGCATCTGCAGCTTGAGAAGCACCTGCCATAACAGAGTCAAACCACTCTTGATAAGCGCCCTCTGTTTCTTTTACAGACTCTTTATGATCTCGAATAGGTTGAGTAACATTCGTAAGAATAACGGCTCCTATGCCAGCTAATCCAGCTATAATAGGGGCTGCACTAGCTAACCAAGGTCCACTAAATTTAGCAGCCGAGTTTCCTGCATTCGTTGCTTTTCCAGGGATATCATCTAAAGCTTTACCCATATCAGTCAGCGATTTAGGAGTTGTTAATTTGCCGTATGTTTTTATTAAGGTTCCAATTCCCTTAGAAAGACCACCTACTCCTGAAGTGATGCCTCCTATCGTCTTGAGAATAGGACCAGCAGCTGCTACCCACAAAGCTCCTTTTATAATGTTACTTTGAGTAGCTTCGTCTAGATTACTAAATGCTTCAACAGCATTTGTAACGTTTTCCACAATTTCTGTTATGTTATCCCCAAAGGCATCAAAAATTTTGATTCCTAAGGTTTCTAAACTACCCATTAAATCTTCAATCGATCCACCTAAACCTGAGTTAATCGTTTCAGCCATTTCTTTAGCTGCTCCGTCTGAATTAATTAAAGCATCAGTTAATGCTTCATATTCACCTGGAGCAGAGTTAATTAAAGCAAGCATACCAGACATGGCATTTTGCCCAAATAAAGCGATGATTGCTTGTTGCTTCTGTTTGTCAGTAAGATCAGCCGTTTCTTCTCTCAACTCACTAACAATTTGAGTTAATGGCTTCATTTTTCCTGAAGCATCAAACGCTGACCAACCCCAATCATCCATATAGCCCGCTGCTTCTTTAGACGGATCTGCAAGTTTTGATAAGGCTCTACGTAACGTAGTACCCGCTTGAGAGGCCTTGATACCTGAGTTAGACATAATACCTGCTGCGGCAGCTACTTCTTCAAATGTTAGTCCTAAGGAACCTGCAATAGGACCTGCATATTTTAGCGTTTCAGCTAAGTCTGTTGTTTCAGCGTTCGTGTCGGAAGCTGTTCTTGCAAAAACATCCGCTACGTGTGTTGCTTGATCGGCTTCAAGATTAAATTGATTTAATGCAGTTGCTACGGACTCGGAAGCCAAAGCCATATCTTTACCAGATACTGCGGCTAAGTCCATTACACCTGGCATTGAACCGATAATATCTTTAACAGCTAGACCAGCCGATGCCATCATTTCTTGGGCGCTCGCTACTTCTGTTGCCCCAAAGATTGAATCAGCACCTAGTTGAATCGCCTGATTTCTTAATTGCTCGTATTCACCACCTGCAATTTTCAAGTCAGAAGCAGTTAAACCCGCTATAGCAGCAGTTTGTCGCATCTGTTTATCAAAGGTCAATCCTGTTTTAATGGCTGCACCAAAACCTGTAATGATAGGCAATGTGAATCGGGTAGTCATGAAATCGCCAGCACTTGATAGCGTTGATCCGATCGCCATTGCTTTAGTACCAAACTCTTGATACTTTTGAGCAGTATCTGCTAAACGTCCACCTTGATTTCGCCACATCTCATGCTCTTTTTGCATTTGATTAGTTAATCGTTGTGAAGCTAACTCCGTTTTAGCTATTTGATCAGGAAGTTTAGAAAGTTCTTTCTCAGTTTTGCTTACTTCCCTTGAAAGGTTAGTGTACTCTTCTTTTAAACTTTTAGTAGTACTCTTAGACTCTTCCCAAGCCTGTTTTACTTTTTGAACCTCAGGATGCGTTTCACCAAGAACCTTTTTCATCTCTTTGTAGTTCTTTTCCAAGCGTTCAGTTTCACGCGAAGAACTCTTAAATGCACTTTCGGTCTGTTTTAATTTATTAGGTAATTCAGTATAGACTTTACTTAATTTTTCTTGTTCATTTTTAAGAGAGGTTGATTTAGTCTTGACTAACTCCAGTTCTTTACTCAGATTCTTTTGACTGGTTCGATATTTGTCAGTGATACTTGCATTGTTTCCTAACTGAGCCATCGCCAATTTACTTTGCGTCTGCAAAGACTTCATTTCATTAGAGATGCTTTTTATCCCTGAGCGGTATTCTGCTTCCCCCGCAATCGTTAGCCTTATACCCGTTTCAACTAAAGTCATTCTTTTCCCCCTTTCCTACATAATAAAAAAGAGCCCTATTAAAAATCTAATAAGGCTCTTGGATCTGATACGACTTCTATATCATCATCTTTAGTTATAATTTCTCCTTCTTCACTTTCAAAATAGCCATGCCTTTGACCATATCTATGAATCAAATCATAAACCATGTCTAAATTGTGTTCATAGAGAAACTCTTGAAGAGTCATAGAGAACAATTCCCGACATAAGAAGTATAAATTGTCCCAGTCGGTTTCTTCTACTTCCCCTCTTCTTCTTTTTCTTTGTTAAAATGGTCTAACGCTTCAGACGCTTTTTCGTTTACCATCTTGTTGTATGAAAGCATGAACAATTCGACGTCCACTGAATCAGCTTCGTTAATAAGCATTTCTTCAGTGATCTCATCAATACCATTGGCTTCTAAGACGCACATGATAAACTTAATACTTTGAAGGATATTGTTTTCATATCCTTCTTCTTGGAAATCTTTTTGACTCATTCCATAAATGGATTGAACATTCACCCAAACTTTGTTGTTAATTTTTAGTTTATATTCTTTCCCTAATAAGTTAGCTTTAAATGTTTTTAATCCCGATACGACCACACTCATAATTTTCCTCCTATTCTCCTGGGACTACCGTACTAGACTTACATTTTTCTAATGAAGCTTTATCATAGAAACCTTGTTCTAACAATTTCTTACGATCATAGGTTTCACGTACTTCTGGAATGGATAAATCAGCGAAGAAAGCGACCCCATTAGAATTAATCAAAGAGTCTTGCTTTAAATCTGTTTCATATTCTAATGGAAGAGCATTAATAATGTATGATTTCAATTGTTCTTGGAAGTCATCGCGTTCAGTCTCACCACTAACATCAGATGGCTTTAATTCACACTTAGGGAAGTTCCAAATAACTTCTTCACCTGCTTCATTCGTAAATGGAATAGCTAAACGGAAGTAATTATTTCCAATGTTTTCAACAATTGCGTAAATCCCTTTTGCTAATTCAACATAACCAGACATTTTCTCCTCAAAGCCTGCTGCTAAATACCCTGCGTCTAAACTAATTTCAGCAAGTTTCAACTTTTTAATAGGTGAATGCGGTTTGTTTGAAAGATGCACCATCTTCTCTGCAATTTGTAAGGCAATTCCTACTTTATCTAAAGACGGTGTTTGATTAACCACATCTCCATATACTGGTGCAGTATTAGGATCATCTACCGTTGTCATTTCTTGAGTATAAATATCCCCTGCACCTGTCATCAATTTACGTTTTGTGTATTCTACTATTGCCACTTTATAATCTCCTTTATTTATTGATTAAGGCACTAACCGACGTTGTGCCTCTTTAGTGTATTGATCTTTTAATTCATAGTAAGCGGGTCTCATATGTGGTGTTGCGGGTACATATGTAGCCGTTCTGCCTCGATAGCCACCATGTCGGTTTGTTCCACCCAGTTTTTTGTGACGGATTCCTTTTCTTCGGTTATCTAAAGCATGGAATCCTAATTCATGAAAATACCCATGCATACCTGGTCTTCCTGACCAACCAATATCATAATGATCTCCGCTAGTTTCTTTTTGAATACCTGCAGCCCCTTTACCAGTTCTTTGAGTCAGCCCAGCTTGAAAGTTTCTTCTCGCTAAGTTCATCATTTTTTCTTGGTATTCTTCGGTCGTTTTTCTACCTTCATCTGCTTTGCTTGCAATTTCATCGAACATTTTAGCCGCTTTATCAAACCCAAATACTTCAGCCATTATTGCACCACCGTCCAATAATGATAGTAGGTGCGATTTTCGTCTTCTTCAGGAGTAATGGACTCTCTAAACTCTTGAGCCATCAGTCCCGCTTCTTCCAAACAATTCAATATCTGATCCAGCTTTTCGCTTGATTCAACATCTTCTGCTTGGTTGCTAAAGTAATCCACTTGATAAATAGGCCTTCGAGAATGTCTCTTGTTCGATTTTCTGATGGTCGGATTATAAGTCAAAATATAGTTTAATCGAGGCAGTTGACTTAAATCAGAATCAGCATAGGCAAGCGGCAATCCCAAAGTAGATAGCGCATTATAGATTCTTTCTTTAGTAGTCATTAGTCCACCTCTTTCAAACTAATTTCAGTTTCATTATTTTTGTAAGCATAAAAATAGCGATAAACTTCATAAGTTTTATCGCCTATCTTCGCTATATATTTAGTACTTATATTAGTTTTTCCTCTAACAGCAAGTTTTCTACTAATATCCACATCATCTGCATGGGCATAATACGTATCAGAAGCAGTGATTCCTAAATGACGAAACCAGTGGGAAGATACTTTTTCTTCCTGATATTCACCACGAATAATTGTTCCAAACTTATCTTTTTTAGGTGAAACACTATAAAAAGTTATCTTGCCTGCATTATAAACAGGTTGAATAATATCTTTTTTCTTAAGCATCTTGATTCACCTCGTCTGGAGGTTCAATACTTACAACAGACCATCTCAATTGATTAATCTTTTCAAAGAAACTATCAAAGAAATGTTCACTTGCACCATTCCAAGCAAAACGAACATAATCTTTGATTAATGCTTTTGATTCTGGATAGTCATCCATTTTGAACTTCCCACAATGAGATTGAAGAACATTATGTCCATCCGCGATGAGATTAATAATGTTCTCTTTGTCTGCTTCGTCTGCATGTAAGTACGTCATAACCTCATCAACGAATTCCATGTTATTCTCCTTTCAATAGTTCAATTAATTCAGCTTTTTTAGCTTTATCATCGAACTCAATTTCTCGCTTAGTTAACTCTTGCTTAATTTCAGTAACAGTTGCTTCTTTAGCAACTTCATAACTTAAAATTTTATCAGCCCGGGCATCTTCTCCTATCCAAAACTCTCCTTCTGAATATTCAGGTCCCTTTTCAGTGTCTAAAAACTTTTTAGTTGTAATTAATGCTTTCATAATTCTCCTCCTATTCTCCAGGAACTACTGTTGTTCCACCGTCAATGGCAAGATCATAAACTTGAGCTGCATAATTATCAACAGGTTGTCCATCACCTAACAAGTCAATGGCATATAATCTTGCACGTCTCATAGCGAATGTTTCATCATACACGTAAATCCGATTATTAAATGATGCTGAAGCTTCATATTGCCCATCCACATAAGCAATTAATTTATTAACTGGCATTTCAGTTGAAACAATAATTGAATCTTGAGAAATAAATGGTAAGTTAGAAACGAATACTCCATTTGCATTTTGAGTAGTAACTCGCCCAACAATATCTGCATAGTTTTCTGGGTTAACAATCAGTTTAACTTTGCCATTGATATTTCTGTAACGAGTTTCTGTTTCCTCTCCAACCTTTAATTCGTACTTAGATAACGCTTTAATTACACCAGTAAACTCAGTTACCATAGTTTGAGCATCTTTAAAGGTTAATGTGCCAGCCGATTTCTTGTCTTCGTAAGGACTACCATCAACACGAGCTGCTCCTAAATCTTTCATTAGTCCAACTGGTTGACCTACACCTGTACCAGAAATAATCTTAGCTTCCCATTGCTCTGCTACAGCTTCTTTCAAGCAGATACGTAAGAAACGGTCCATCCAACGTGGTCCCATATCTAAAATATCATTAGAAATGATGAAGTATGCAGTTAAGGCATTAAGAGAACGGTCAGACACTCCAAAGATAGCATCTAATTGACCTTCTAAGTCTTTATGCAATTTACCCCATACTGCAAAGCCAGTACGCTTAGCAGTAATGATTTTTGTTCGTCCAATACCTGGTTTGAATTTAATCAGTTTTAATAATGGACGATCTACTTCCAAGTCGTCAAATACACGTTCAATAACGGTCTCAGGTAGGATTTGTTCATTAAAATCTCCACCAGATTTTTTAACCTCGTTATAGAATTTAGTTTCTTCACCCGTTAGCATATGAATGCCACGCGCCATTAAAATATTGTTATCAGTTACATTACGTAACTCTTCGTATTCTTCTTTCACTTGTTTAGTCGCTGCTTCAGTAATCGTATCAGCATAATTCATAATGGCTTCGACTTGTTGATCTGCGGTTGTGTCTTCTGCATTCATAATGTCCTTGAATTCGTTTTTTACTTCTTCTTTATTAAAAAATTTATTCATTATTTTCCCTCTTTCATAAACTTTAATTTGTTTTTAGGTACAGAAATAGAACCCTCATTCTTTTGAGCGTTCTTATCGGTGCTAAATATTTTATTTTCAATTACTTCGGTCACCTTGTTTGCTAACCTGATTTCTAAATCATTCATAGCATCCATCAATTCTTGGTTCCAAACAGAATTATTAATCTTAGCAGCTATATCAATTTCATCTTCATTAACGATTTCTTTTGTTCTGTCAGCGAATCCATCTTTAACGGCTTCTTCTGCTGTCATCCAAGTTTCTTCATCCAATAAATCTGTTATAAATTGTTTTTCAAGACCAATTCTTTCTCCGTAAATATCCACGATGCTAGAATCTACTTTATCCATCATATCTGCCGCTTTTAATAAAGCGTTCTTATTTCCCCAGACGATGGTTGAAGCGCGATGAACCATCATCATTGAACCTGTGCACATAATAATCTCATCGGCACCCATCGAAAGTATCGAAGCAGCACTTGCTGACAACCCTGTAATTTCAACAGTAACCTTTCCAGGATAGTCTTTTAATAAGTTATAAATTTCTACACCTGCGAAACAGTCTCCACCTCCAGAATTTAACTTGATTAAAACTTCGCCTTTGGACTCATTCAAGGCTTTGTTAACTTTCTTAGGTGTGATATCAGTTTCATACCAACCGTATTCGTTACTTACGACATCCCCCGACAAATACAATACTGTTTTGTCTTCAGACACCTCGGCTTTAAATTCAGGCTTAATTTGAGCCCTCATTTTTTCCCATCTTTTCAATCTCTCACCTCCAAGATTTTCCATAAAAAATAGCAGATTATTTCATCTGCATGCTTCCGTCGTCATTTAATGGAGCCATATTGCGTGTAATAAACCTCCTAGTAGTTAAGGAAGTATTTTCTCTTGGTTTGCCCATTAATTCATTAATATCATCAATGGTCCAAACGGCTGACTCCATCATTGTTCTTATATCTTTGCCCATTTCAAGCTCACTATTATAAAGTAAATTAATCGTGCTATACTTCAACAAATCATCAGCCTTAATCTCAGCTTCCGTGAAGTACTTTGCATTCACTTCATTAACTATAATTTGAATAATGGGCTTGATACAAAATTGTACGAACGCTTCTCGATGTTGACTAATATCAGCTAAATCACCACTAAATAATAATGGCGGAACTTGAAGAGCATTAGCTACTTGTTTAACATACATGTTTTCCAAATCGCCTAATTCTGTCACCGATCTACCTAAGAAGGTCTGTGAACGTTCCTCAATATCATAGTCTAATTGTCTTGGTAAGATAGCAACCGATTCTTTTTCAATTTCATTTTTAATATTTGCTAAATATTTTTTATAATCTTCCATTTGCTGTTTTTGACTCTTATTTGGAGAATTCAAAAACTTAAATTGAGCAAAGATTCTAAGTTGTTGTTCTCTCATGTGAACGTCTACTAATCGACTAAAAAGCGTTGAGTAAGATTCATCCAACTGTTTTAAGAACAGCGTTAACTTCTCATTAAAATATTTAAAGTGAAAAACTTCATTCGCATAATAAGTTTTATTTAAAGCTAACTCACCAATTACAATATCCTTATAGTGATATGGTGCCATTTCTTTATTTCGAAACACGTTAAATGAATCAGCAATATACAACTTATTATTAATAGGAACAACTAAGCATTCACCTTCTAATAATAATTTTTCAATTAATTTCGTTTTAAAGTCAACTGAATTCATATTATCATTTGGTGAATGATTAAATAAATAGTTCAATGCGCTGTCTCTTGATCTAAAATCAACTAAAGTTGCTGCACTTTTTATTTTTCCGATAACAGTATCGAGTGCTGCTTGTTTTAAATGCGTTTCCTTATACAAACTATAAAGTTCTGTCCATTCAGATATAGGGACGTTTGCTGTTCCTTTTTCTTCAGGAGTAAAAATATGTTTAATATACGTCATTAATCCAATCTTAACCCACCACCTTTATTAAATATTCGTCGTAACCCAGACGTGGGAGATGTTGGATCACGCTCCTTACTTTAATCCTAACTGACGGACAAATACTAAAGACATCCAAACACCTCCCTTGGGTTATTTACCCAGTTTAATGTCATATGGTAGGACAACATTTAACTATAAAAGTCTCCAAGAACAAATTCTTCAGGTTCATTCTCAATTAAATCATCTGACTTCCAAATACCTAACATCATGGCCATGAAACCATCCGTTTTTCTTCTTTCTTTACCTTTTTTACCAAAGACTAAATTATTATATTTATCTCTGGTCACATAGACATTATTCGTAAACCAATTCATCAGTGGGTTATATCCCCAACTAAGTAATCTTCTACTAAATATTGATTGGATTCTAATACCGATACCTGCTGCGATTGCTTGAGATTTCATGACAACGATCACTTCAAACCCTGCTTCTTTTAGAGCTTTTTCTGCATAATCTTTTCGGTAACGGTCAATAATTATAGTGTTAATATTGTATTTTTCTCTTTTCATTACAAACCAATCAACTATATAACTTATTGGTATATCTACTTCCTCGACAATTGTTAAAAGTGGCTCTCTACCAGTTATAGGATCTCGCTTAGACCATTCATCAACTGGAATGCTAATTTCATAATTATTGAGAAATGTTCTCGGTACAAAAGAATGTGTATCATAGAAATATTTAGGACCTTCTCTTAAAATAACACCACAAGCAGTAAAATCTTTATTACTAGATAAGTCTAAAGTTCCGATTCCAGGGTAACCCGTTAAATCTGGTAATTCTCTATTACAAGCCTTTACATCTTCTTTACTTGCAACATTTTCCTTTGTTTCAATATCATCAAAGTTCATACGCTTAACAATAAAGAACCCTTTATCGCCCCCATATTTCAAATCGTTATAATCCGTTATAACTTCATCAAATAATATTTCAGCGTATTCAGACATTGGCTTTTGAAACATTGGGTTAGCTTTTTGCCAGTAATCAAAGTCATTCATTTCTTCTATGCTGTCTAATCTACAAACAAAAGGGAAAAATCCAAATTCTTCCGTTTTGCCATGGAGGATGTCGAGTGAACGTTTCATTAATTCATCATAAACGCCATCTCTTTTAAATCCTGTAGTACCGATAAAGAAAGTTCTACTATATGGTCGTTTACCAAACCCCATTCGGAAGGCTCCGATAATTTTGCTATCCATAAATTCATGAATTTCATCAAAAATAATAGCACCCAAACGGGCACCTTCTTTTGTATCCGCATTACTAGTGTAATACTTGAACCAATTTTTATTATTTCTTGATATGATTTTAGACAGATTATGTCTGAAATGAACTTGCAATACCTCTTTTTCATCAATAACATTGTAAGTTTCTTCAACTGAGGTTACCGCTTGGTCTTCGGAAGTTGCCACCACACCAACGTTATACCCATTGACGCCGTGTAAATCACTGATTAAGTAATGACTTAACCCAGAAATCAATCCATTCTTTCCTGCACCTCGTGCCATAGTCCAAAAGAATTGGTTAAAAACCACCTTTTTCTTGCCTTTATACTTTAAAAATACGAAAGCAATTAAAAATTTTTGAAAAGGCTCTAATTTAAAGTACCATTTTTCTATGAACTTAATACAATTTTCAATTTGATCTTCATCAAAATAAATATCATTTCGCGTGTAGATTCTTTTGTGAACCCATTCAAATAATAACTCTTGTTCTTCATTAACGAGTATTTTACCTGATTTCCAAGTGTCTATATATTGATCAATATAAACTTGGCTAATCATCAATTAAATTCCTTAAGTTATTTTTATTTTTGCTCGTGATTTTACTCGTAACCTGGGAGTGGTTATCAATTGACTTCCATTGAATTGATTTTTTCAAATCTTTGATTGTTTTGTTTAGGTCATTCATTTTAACAATCCCATCATTCGTTTTCGTAAATGATTGAGATCCATTCTCTGTTATGGTTAAAACGCCAGTTTTATGTACTTCTCGTCTTAATTTTCGGTGCATATTTATTAAATCGATTAAACGGTCAACATCATCTTTGGAACCTAAATCCTTTTCATCAATTCGAGAATAATAGTATTCTCTCAAAGTTTTAATCGGAATGTCAGCCACAGAACCCCCCCTTTCTAAAAAAAAGAATTACTTATTTTTCTGGGAAGCGACCTACCCGCCCGCTGATAAGAGGATTTAAATTTTGTGAAACTTTTTGAGGGGGAATGTTTCACGGAATATAAAACCACCCACCCTCTTTGAAGATCATAAACTTAAAACAAATTGACATTTACCACCATTCATCATCCCACTCAATGCTTTCACTTGATGTAAAGTGTATTGCGTTGTGACAATCGATACACACAGTTAACAAATTATCCTCATCAAGTCTTAGTGAAGGATAGAACTCAATTGGTTTGATATGATGAACGATCAAAATCTTGCCATTCTTCTTGTTACTTCCAAGGGTTACTTTCCCTTGTGACTTACATACTTGGCATTCATTGTTGTCTCTTTGCTTGATACGGCGAGACAACTTACGCCAAGCACTCGACCAATAGAATTGATTCTTGTCGATCTCTTGAGTAGGAAGATCAGGTCTTGCTAACCTTTGAAGTTCTTTTAATAAATCCTTTGATAACTCCACCTGATCACTATCCCTCCATTCTTAAATCAAAAAAACAAATCTTAAAAACAAATCGACTAATTATTTAACTCCTATTTTTTTAAATCAAAATAAATTAGCGAATAAATTCTTGGAATAAAATTCTAAAAATAAATCCTCAAAATAAATTCGCTAAAATAAATTTAATAAATTAAAACCACCCCAAATTTATGGGGTGGAAACAAAAGGAGGTAATGTCGTCGCACGAGTCAGCAAATCAATCACAATTTGCTCACTACCATCATACTATAGAATAGCAAGATGTAGTGTAGGTTCAATGTAGGTATATTCATCATACAATTTATATCTCACTCAAATCATCCATCGAAATCTTATCTGCTAATTTAATAGCCTGAACTAATCGAGAGTGTTTCTCACGGATATGTTGATAGGAATATCCAAGGTCTTCAGAGATTTCAAACAATGATTTCTTCTCAATATATTTCATGACTAAAATTTGAGAGTCTAAATCTTCAAAGCCCTTAATTAAATTCGTTAATTTATCCCGACGGTCTTTTATAATTTCTAATTCTTTTGTGTAACGTTTAATGTTTTCTTCTAAGTTACTGGATAGAGATTCTGATTCTAATTTAATCTTTTGTAGATCTCCATCAACCCAGCGCTTCAATTCAGCTTTTGATTCTTCTAGTTGAAATTGATAGAACTCTATCTTATTTTTTATTTCTTTAAAGCTTTCGAGCCATTCAAACATTGCTTCCCTCCTTGAAACTGGTCAGGGTGTCTTAAAATATACGTCTCACCACTGACCTTAATAACAGTGGGCTTACCTTTTTTCATCTTTTTAATCGTTACAATGGGTCGGTAGCGATCTCCTACTTTTCGTTCTTTCAATCGAACTCGTCCTTTCTGTATATTGATGACATGATAAGTACGGTTAATAATAATGCTACGATTAGTGGCATTTAATCAGCCTCCAGTAAATCAATAATTTCAGTCGGTTCTTGATTTTCCCATTTGATAAAGGAGAATAAATTTTTATTTAATTTTATATAGTCATCGATATTATTATTTACTTTCCAACCGTAAGAGTTTTTAGTCGGCTTGTCTTTGTAAGCGTATAGATCATCATCACTATCTCTTGCAATATAGTTAATACTTCCAACGCTCTCCAAAATAACTCTTTCAACATCTGATAATTTAACCTCTCTATCTTCAATCGGGGTCGAAGCGTATTCTACGCATAGTTTTAAAAGTTTTTCTTTATCTCTTTCGCTCATTTCATAAAAATTTCCATATCTTGTATCAATGGCATAGGTTTCATCAGTTCTTACACTACAATAATATGTACAACCCATTTTAATGTATATACCCTTATCTATTACTTTTATTTCCCAATCTTTATTTATCTCTTTAACTTTTTTAATAAATTCTTTTGTTAACATATTAATAAGCCTCCTTCACAAACACACCATCAACAACTTTACCTTTTCTATCCTTAATTTCTTCATACGCACTAGCCAAACATTCTTCAAAGTCTAATCCTGTCTGCATGCAGAAAACAATTAAAACAACAGTTATATCTCCAACTGCGTCTATCATTTCTTCACGGTCATTCTTTTCGTACGCATCTTTCAATTCATTGACTTCTTCTTGTAGCTTAACTAGTTGACCTGTACCGTCTAAAGTGTGCAAGTTGCGGTCTATGAACCACTGTTCTACTTTAGTGATTAGTTCTTGCATTTATTCGTCCTCCTCTTTCGTCACCCACATATAAGTCATAATGCAATAATTCGCTAAATCTAATAACGTATCTTTTACCTTTTCGTCTTCAACTTTAAATTCTTTACCCATCGCTGCGACGCCAATCCGTTCCATTTTTTCGTTTGCTCGCATATCAAAAGCCATTAAACCGTATTTGTTTAGATTACGTTCCCACGAATTGTTGTAATCGTGATTTTTGGCAACATAAGTTTCGTTTAGTTGTTTGCATATATCCGCATGAATATCGCCTAATGTTTTTGGCGCATTCACTTTTACTGGTGGTTTTATTTCAGCACCCATCTTCTTTTTCTTCCTTTCGATATTTGTCTCGCACCTGCCTGATAAGTGTTTCTTGTCATAAGATGATGGATTAAAATCAAATACCAATCCTTTATAAATCTCTTTACTTTCAGCATACTTTTGTAAGGTAGGATATCGAATTCCAAACCGCTCACATACTGCTTGCTTAGAAGTAAATAATTCTGTATTCCCTTGTTCGTCTGTTACTAAGACTTCTAATCCTTCACGCATTTTAAACCTCCTACATTTTAATTTAGCCCCCACTTTGTCCCCTACTTTAATTTAAAGTAGGGGCCACTATAAAACTTGATACAATAACCTTTAGAATAAAGTCCCCGACTTCCCCTACTTTTTTTGCCATTCTTTTTTGTTTTTGTAATAATAATCCCCTTATTAATTATTATTATTAATTATTATTAATATTTTTTTCTTAAAAGTAGGGGAAAATAAATATAGATATAGATAAACCCAATAACATCAAGCAATTACCCGGCCCCTACTTTTTTGAAAAAGTCGGGGAAAAGTCGGGGAAAAGTCGGGGAAAAGTCGGGGAAAAGTCGGGGCTATTATTCTTTAATGTACAATTTAACCCGTTTCCCAATTTGTTTTGTGTCTTTTACTACGTATCCAATATCTTTTAATTTTTGAGTGAAAGAAGTTACTTTTTGAGGTTTCATTCCATACATCATACAAAAATCTTGATAGGATTTATAAATCAACTTTTTGTCCATGTTGGGATCAATGCCTTCTTCGTCTTCAAACATCAATACCGAATCCACATCTTCTAAATAAGTCTTGACCATACTATCAACAATAGAATTTTTAGTTATTTTGCCACCGTTATGGCGAATGCTTTCCACGCCTTTAAGGGCAACATTTAATAAATAAGACTTTGCTTCTTTGGTGGTCAGTTTATCTATTAAACCAAAATCCGCCTTTTCAACAACGTTGTCACATGGAATTATCACCAGCCGCCTTTCAATCCCTCCCGTTTTATCTTTAAAGGTCGGCATATCATTGGCTGTAAAGATCAATGTCGCTGTATTTTGGAGTCTTCTAGGCGTTTGATAAATTGGACGTATCATAATAGTATTACCGGATGCTAACGCTTTAAAATTAGCTGACTTTTCTAAATAGGTCGCGTCAATATCATCCCCGATATTAACTATCTTGTCCTCTAGTTCTCCGACGCTGGTAGCGTCATTGAAATTATCTAGAGCGATATTACTTCCCATATCTCCAACCCACTCGTTCAACATCTCTAAGAAAGTTGATTTACCGTTAGCACCTTGTCTCCCGATAAGAAAGAAAACGGAATGAGGAAAACCTTTGATTAGGATAATATGTCCCAACATCTCTTCGACCGTTTTTCTTAAATCTGGCCGATCCATAACTAAGAAATTTAAAAAATCATCCACTTCTTTGCTATAGGCTTTCGGGTTATACTCCACATCTAATAAATAAGGCGTAAAATTATCGGACGCTCCTTGAACAATATGCCCGCCTTTAATCTGATAGCCATTAGCTAATTGAATGGAATCGATATCCCCCTCATATTCATCTGCATTCTTTGACAGCTGATGCAGCACTTCGTTGTCTTGGCTTTTTTTAAGCTTTTTAGACTCATTGATGGCCCTTAAAATATCGTTTTCATTACAACGCCATATAATGCCGTTTTTAACGTATATTTTATTTCTGTAGTAAACGACTTGATAATCACGAATAAACTCTTCGGTAAACTCAAACACATCAAATTCATCAGATTTTGATTTGGCCGAAAACTTAGATTTGAAGGTGTAGTTTGTATAAATGTCATCTACTTTTTTTCCTAAAAACTCGTTTAACTTAACCTGGTTTTCTTCAGCCCATTTTTGATTATCTAAAGCTAGCAGTTCAACATACTCTCTAGCCCAGTCTTCTTGTATTTCGCCAGTCAATACAGATTTACCAATGACCGAGATTGCTGAAAGGGCGTTTCCGTATTCTTCCAAGTTCTCACGCTCTCTGCCTATATAACCTCTAATCATTTGACTGGCTTGACGTTTGTTTAAAGGTGTTACATTTCTAAAATTTTCTGTATTAGCTGATTTTTTAGTTTTTTCAATTAGTTCTTCTGATGCCCAGGTGTTATGAAAATTAACTTCAATGACTTCCGTCCCACCATAAAAGATACGACTACAATCTTTCGGCGCAGGGTCTGCTTGTGGAAATTTTTTCATTAACCATTTATAAGTATTGGTTACCTGATTTGGGTCTCTTAGTATTTTGTCAATAAAAATAACCACTCTGAACTTTTGCCAATCGTCTTTATAGCTAAAGGACTTATAGATAAAAGCCGCATTGTGTTGGATCCAAGAACTTTGTAGAACGTCTTCGATTGTTACATAATCGTCTTCCGGAACTTTTGTCTTAACTCCGTTTTTAGCAACAGTGTTATCAAAATCTAGCATAAGTATTTGTTGGCCGATTAAGTTGTTCTTATTCCTCTTTCCGTTCATTACTCCTAAACAGACAGTGTGGCCAGCGGCCACTTTGTCTGCTAATTGTTTCGGAGTAACTACTTCTACTTCATCAACGATGGTCTGGCTGATTCTAGCAGCTTCACTTTCAACAGGCTTACGTTCGTATGGTATCGGATGAATATGTAGCTGATAATACTCAGCCATTTATTTCACCTCTTTCTAATTTAAAATGGCAATTCATCTTCTGCGTATTTTAAAAATTGATAATTTCTGTATGGGTTGGATGGATCCTTTTTATTCTTAGATTCAGTAATTTCTAATACAAACTGTTTACCCACTGCCTCTTTAGCAAAAGCATCTCCTAAGGATAGTTGATCTTCCCAATCATCATCTGAAAGATTGATATCGCATGCGAAAGCTAGTTGACTAATCATTTTAATATTCTTTGATAACAAGAAAGGATACTTTTTATATGACTCTGTTTCAGGGTCTACATTAATATTAATTAATTCATTGCGGTTATCGTATTCTCCGCCGACCACCTTGCAAGTGATGGCTACACAGTCATAACCACTTTCATAAACGACGTGTCCTGCTTTTTCAACGATTACATCGTACTCTCCGACAGGAATATTACCTTGACCGTTGGGATTGTCTTTCGCTGGGTCAAAGTTACCTAGAGTTTCCATTGCGATTTCTTTTAATGACATAATTATTTCCTCCTATTATTTAACTTTCGGTTTGCGGCGGGTTGAAACTGGGCCTTGGACAGATTTGTTTTCTGCGGCCTTAGATTGTTTAAACTCTTTTTGTGGTATTGCTTCTTCAATAGCTTCCTCAGCTTCTTCCGATGTTTGGACTTCCTCAGCGTTTGATTGAGGAGTTTCTTCTAAAATTTGCTTTTCTTCTTCCTCTTCCATCTTTTTAACTAATTTCTCTTGAACAGTCCGGTCTGTTTTTCTTGTTTTCTCAAAAGCGCCAGAAACACTATCTAAAATAGTGATGATACGCTCGTCATCAATATTCTCCCTCTTATAGTTTTTACGCTTGTCTTTAACTACTCGGATATAGTTTTTACCTATCTTCTTAGCTTGAATCATGTAATCACAATTTCCATTAACAATGTTCACGTGCTTTTCTTTAAGTGATGGTTTTTCGTAAGTCACGTTATTTTCTTCAAAAGTCATGATTCGACTAACATAAATAATATTTAGTGGCAATGCTTTTAGTTCGATAACAAGCTGCTGAAAAATATTGTTAAAGGCTGCATAACCTTTTCCATAACCAATATCCCCGATTGTTTCAACACCTTCTCGGTCACACACATATTGTTCGATCATTACTACAATGTCATCAATAACATCGAGCACAATCGTTTCAAAACTATGCTTAGTTGTTTGTAATTCCGTGATAATTTGGTCAAGCTGGTCTACTACTGATTGTTTAATTTTTCCGTCTTTCCCTCGAATGTTTCTTAATTGAATGGATGGATAAGGGTTAGCGCTGGCGTTTCCGTCTGTATCTAAAAATAACGGGTTAGGAAACTCTCCGGCTAAGTAAGATTTTCCGTTCATAGTAGCTCCATAGATAAAGAAGTTCTTAGGAGTGTCCACCACTTTTTGTGGTTTGTTTGCTGGTAGGATTGGCATTATTTATCATTCCTTTCTGTTAGTTTGATGTAACCTTTTCGATTAGAAGTTGTTTGATACTTTTCGTAAATATCCGGATGGTCTTCCTTAAACTTTTTGCTGTCAAATCGCTTAGATTGACTTGGTAAAACGCGGGTTACGATAAAGAACGGTGTTTCTATTTTCTTAACGTCGTTTTCTTCCATGTTTTGATAAAGCATTTCTTTTAACTGCTTCTCCTGATCTTCGAGATGTTTAACAAACTCTTTATAACGTATTAAATTGGGGGCTAATTTATTTAATTTCATCAAAGCAACGTCCATAGTTGTTCCAATTGTCATAAATTCAATTTCAGTCATATCTGGCTTTTCTCTTAGGTATTCAACCCTCACCCAGAAAGTTTCAATACTATCTAATATCTTTTCTTGATAGTCTTTATCCGCAGGCACTTCAACTATTTCTAATTGTTCATTATTGAAGTCTGTATCAAAGTTTTCTGGTCGCTCATACAAAGCTAGCCATCCCATCTCGCAACCTGTTTGAGCCATGTATAGCTGCATTTGAGCCTTGTAGACTTCTAGCTTAGGTTGTTTACCATGCGTTTTTATTTCAAGTAGCGTCATTGTTTCTAAATCAATACCGTCAACGTTAGAACGGATGGATTTTTCTTCATCGTGGTATGTATTCACGATAAAAGACATCTCATTAACCGAATTAATATAGTCTCTAATTTGAGGCTCCAATTGATTGCCGTATGTTGTATAAGCATTTCCTTGGAACTCGTTTTCTATGATGCCTAATTTTTCTTGAGCTAGCTGATACTGCGTTTTGTATTTATTGATCCCAAGAATAGTCGGAACGTCTGAGCCGCCAACATAAATATTTCGATCTTTAGTGACGTTGTCGTCTTGCTTTTGCAATCCAAAGCCATTAAATGTTTCTAACATTTAATCAACCTCCTCGATCTCAACATTTTCTATACCGTATTTAATAAATTTCTCCGCAATTCTTTGGATAGATATTCCTGTTTCTTGCTTTAACTCTTTTATCCCATCCAACAATTCAACATCAATAAAGATAGGTTTGGTTGCTTTTGCTTCCTTTTCTTTTGTTAAAATTAATTTTGGTTCCGCCATTTAAATCACTCCTAATTTTGTTTTTAAATATATTTTCTTATCAAAGTCTTTCTTACCAGCCAGAGCCTTCCAAACAGACTCCTCGATAGTCTTGTTAGTTGAGAATTGAAAGACTGTAACTTTCCTTTTTTGACCATTTCGATGCGTTCTTCCTAGAGACTGCGCATAATCTTGATAACTGTATGTAGGCGTGTAGTAGACGACAATATTTGCATACTGCAACTCGACCCCTGCACTCCCTGCTTGATACTGAACAAGCGTTACGCTGTTTTTGAGTTTCTCCCAATCCGATTTATGAGGTATGTTTTGCTTACTTCCGTTCACTTCAAATACCTTTTTATCTTTTGTGATCGATTTGATATTTTTGAGTTCGGAAATGTAGTTATAAAAGATAACGATGTTATTGTCTGTGGCTTCAAACAGCATTTCTAAGTACGCTAATTTGTCTTTAATGTTTGCGTGTTCTCTCAAACCGTGCAATAAAGCGGATGGATTATCATAAGCTTTATCTTCTAATACGCGGTCTTTTTCAATAACCTTGTACTCTTTGCTAGCCTTGAAATTTATTTGTTTAAATAGTATTGGTGGCAAATCTAATACATCATCTTTCTTGACGCTTGTAGTGAAAGATTTGTACCAGCCGAGCAGTTTATTCTTTTCTTTATAATCAGCTACGGCATTGATTGTTTTATTACCAAAAAACTTTTGTTCCCATATTCCATACTCGCGATTAAACTGAGTTTTATTCTTCGTAAAACCAAACATAATAAAATAATTGATCATATCGGCTATACTGTTTGAAGCAGGTGTTCCGCTTAGCAATAAAAAATGAGTGGAATACTTAGTAAGTTGATAGGCTGCTTTACCTCTTTGGCTGGTTGGGTTTTTAACGTAATGGCATTCATCAAATACGACAAAATGTCTATGGTATTGTTTCCACTTTTTAGCTAAGACTCCATAAGACAACATTTGATAGTTAATTTCTATAGAGTATCGTTCTTGAACCAATTTAATATCTTCATCCCATCCACCTTCTTTTATCTTTGCAGGCGGAGCGACAATCAATAATGGTTCTCCTTTGTTATGTTTAAGATAATGATGGATTGCCATTAATGTTTTTCCGGTACCAACATCACTAGCTATTAGATAATTAGGATTAGATGAATTCACTATTTCTTTTTGGAAGTTATATAAGATCGTGTCTTGATAACTCATTTTTAACAACCTCCAAACTGTTCGCCACAAAAGCTATCCCGCCCGCTTGATTAATTTGTTTAATTTTTAGTTTTTGTAAGGCACTAACCACTCCGCCTTTGGCCTTTTTTACTTCTATCGCTACAAACCTACCTTTCACACAAGCTAAAATATCGGGTGTTCCAGCAGGCATGTATGCTGAGCCATGTATTTTTAAATGATAAGCTCCTAAACTATCTAAATACCGTTTGATGCTGTTTTCCACCTTCTTTTCCTCTTTCAACTATTCGACCTCCATTTTTATGGTATAATTAACTCAGATATATTTTTCTAAGCGCCTAACCCCGCACGGTAGGTGCTTTTTCTTTTTGGAATTCAAATTCCATTTCCAATTGTTTAAACATCAATTCGCGTGAAATGACTCTTTTCTTGCCGCGGAATATGGTTAAATAAATTTGGTTGCTAATAAACCCACCATTATTAAAATGCTCACGTAAAAAATCACACAGTTCTTCGTCTAGTAAAATTGCTTGAAATAAAATTCTATCCACCATACCACCCCAACTCTTCAAAAAGTAATGAAACGAACGGCCATGCGATAATAAAGTAAAACAGAAAATTAAGAACGAAGTAAAGAATGTTATCTTGTCTTTTCTTCATTTCTTGCAATTTTTCTCTTTTTAGTCTTTCGCAGTTTTCTTCTAGTTTGATGTTCATTTGCGTTCCTCCTTACTTAAATTTTTCTGCATCCATTTTTCTAAGAAATTCAATAAATCTAGAGATAATTACTATCGTTGTTTTTTGTGTCGGTTTAATCACCCCGTCTGAAAATTCTGGATCTGCGTACATTTCTGAAACGTATCTAGCAGCTTGTTGTTTTCCTAATCCAATAATTACCTCAGGGAGTTTTTGTGTTGTTGTTGCAAACATTACATCATTTGGTATTGGTGTCAGTTCCATGATTATCCTCCCTCCTTTTAGACCTCACTTTGTCGCAGATTGAACAGTAAAACGTCTTTGTCTTTTCTGTTTGATTCGTGATCACCATTTCTTTATGACATGCTGGGCACTTCATAAAACTCACTCCTTTCTAAGCCAGTCCAAACATCTGAATAAGTTTCAGAATAATCTGATTGGATTTTGGTGTGTTTGACTTGCCAGTTAAAGCATTAAATATTTCTGGCTTACTGTAACCAGTCATGACAGCTAATTGTTCATAAGAAATTTTGTTTTCATCCTTATAATCTAAAACCCTTTGTCTTGCTTCGATTGTCTCTGGCATTAAATCAGCTCCTTTCTTAATTATTAATTTGATATACTCTCCTTTAGAAAGGAGGGAAAAATATGAAAGATACAATTAACGCTCATAAGTTTGCTAAAACTGTAGTATCTGCTCATTCTTTCGATGGCAGCATTGAAGAAATAGCTACTAAATCGTTAGAACTTTACAAAGCTGCTTTTGATGTAGTGGTAAAACATAACGAACCAATTATTGAAAAACAAATTCAAGAAAGCGAAGATCAACAAAAAGCTTTTAGAGAAGCATTCTTAAAATAATTATTTCGTTAGTAAGAAGATCTTGCACGCCATTGCGAGGTCTTCTTTTTTTATGTTGTTTTCAACCATCCACTTAATCAACTTTATATAAGTAGGTATGAAGCGAGTTTCTTTAAAATTTTCTAGCACTTCTTCATTCATTTCTTAACTCCTCCTCTCTCAAATTTATAATGTAAGGTAATTCGTTAGAATAACCGTTAAAAGCATTGACTTATTTTAGACTTTGTTTTAATATAAAAGCACAGTTAAATAAGGTACTTAAAAGCATTTGCAACTTACTAAAATCGTTCCCCAACGTTTTATGTATGTAAGAAACTGCTATTTTTAACTAACGGTATTACTAACGAATTAACTTACTGAACACAGTATATTAGACTTTGTTTTAATTGTCAAACAATTTTTAAACTTTGTTTTAATATTTGTGTTCTTATTGAAAGGATCATTGTTATGACACCATTTGATAGATTAAAGATTTTATGTGATAAGCAAGGAATTTCAATTAATGTTTTAGAAGAAAGAGTAGGCTTAGGACAAAACACACTATATTCCTGGAAAAAGAAAATACCTAGTGGACAGAACTTAACTAAGGTTGCAGACTACTTTAATGTGTCGATAGATTATTTGTTAGGAAGGACTGACAATCCAACTATTAAAGATGATGACGATTTTTTAGTAGCTGCTCATATAGATGGAGATTTCACTGAAGAAGAGATGGAAGATATTAGAGATTACATTGAATTTATAAAATCAAAACACAGAAGATAAGTGGGTGATTATATGAATGCATTTGAAAAACTGTTAGCGGAATTTGATAATGAATTAACATTTGTGTTTGATAAAGATATTCCTGATAAATTACCTGGCTTAATTTGTGATAAGACGGTTTATTTAAATAAAGATTTACCATTTGATAAAGCAATATGTGTTTTATCGGAAGAAATTGGTCATTATAAGACCTCTACTCCTAAAGATATAACCGATTACAGATTTAATGGTAAAGAGGAGCGTAAGGCCAGGAATTGGGGATATAAGAAGTTAGTACCCATTGAAAAGCTGAAAAATTTTATCGTAAAAAAGGAGAGCGTGATGCCATACGAATTAGCTGAAGAGTTTGGAATTACTGAAGAAGTCGCAGAAGAAGCTGTCCAGATGTATAGAGTAAAAGGAGAATTAGATTGAAGAAATTATTATCTTTATTATTTGTTGCAACTATATTTTTTAGCCTGTTGTTAAAAGTAAATGCTATGACAATTGATGAATACTCGGACTTGAATACCGAAGAAGCCACATTAACTTTAATTTTTGCAGATACTCTATCAGATGAGTTTTGGTTTAATTACGAAAAAGAAACTCGCACCTTTAATTTTGTTTCAACAACTCCTGACTTATATAATGCAGAAAAAGATAAAATTGTTAATGACTTTATTGAACTTAGTCAATATATCTCAGAAGAGTTAAGTGGTGGTTTTACACTAAATGTATACGATCCAATTAACTTAGATGAACCTTTTTCTGTTATTGTTGACGGGGAAAAAGTGATTAGTAAATCATTAAATACAGCCTCTAAAGATGCTACCGTCGATACAGTATATGGAAAAATCAACAAATCTGATAAGACTAAATTAAACGATAACTTATACAAAGATGAATCTGTACTGTTTAATTTAATTGAAGATGATGTAATCTCGCAAATAGAAATTCAATTCCCTGAATTTCACCCAAATATAAATTTGGACAAGGATTTTTTAGATAGTCACATGTTCTCGTATATGGAAGAAGATACAGAGTTAGTTTCTAATAAAAGTGAAACCGAAAAAATTTATAAGAGTAAACTCATTGATAAACTATATATAGTGTCTTATAAACTTGATGAAAATGGTGATGTAATTTCATTGATAATTAATAAAAATTTTTAAAACAAAAAACAGCCACAACTTCCCCCGCCAAGAGTTAGTTGTGACTATCTGATAAATACGAAAAGCCCCTTTTTAAAGGGTGTCTTTTCTGTACCCTATTATACCAAATGAAAGGAGAATTGACCATGTGGGTTGAAGATTTACCCAACGGAAAGTATAAATTTGTTGAGTGGTATTCCAACGAAAAAAATGGTAAAAGAAAACGTGTAAGCGTTACTCTAAATTCCAAATCTGCTCAAGCTAAAAATAAAGCTCAGCAATTATTGAATAACAAAATAGCTAAAAAGAAAACTTCAATAGAGACAAAAAATCTAAAATTCAAGGATTGTTTTACTGAATTCTTTGAATTCAAAACGAAACGTTGGGCCCCTTCCACAACTGAAAACATGCGGTCAACTTACAATGTCTATATAAAAACTGCTGATCTTTACGATTACTATCTTGATAAAATAACTATTCTTGATATTCAAAAATTACTAGACGATATACAGTACGAACAAAACAAATGCGCTCAAATTACAAATCGAGTGAAGCTATTAATTAGTGGTTGCTTTAAGTATATGTCTGTCTATCACGATTATACTTATAATTTAGAATTTTCTACTTTAAAAGTTAAACCAATAAAAAAAAGAAAGTCAATACAGTTCATAGATAGCAAAGACTTGCCAGGGGAATTAGCTAAAATACGCCAAGAATTAAACGAAATACAAGGGGATCTTATCGAGGTGATGATTTTAACAGGGATGCGCTTTGGAGAGGTCACAGCGCTCACAATTGACGATTTTAACGGTTCTGAAATAACAATAAATAAATCCATCGATTCCCGTTCGAAAAGAAAAGCAGGAACTACAAAAACTCCACATTCAAATAGAGTAATTCAGACCAACGATCGAATCAATGAGTTAATTAATAAGAATATAAGCTTAAATCGATTGCGCTTTGGCAATGAAGCTCGTTTAATATTTGCTAACAGAAATAATAATCCAATGCTTTTGACACCAATAAATGATAAAATAAAGAAAGTCAACAAAGATTATACTTCACATACCATGAGACATACCCACATATCATTATTAGTTGAAAATAATTTCGATATTAAGTACATCATGGATCGTGTAGGACACGCTGATGTGAAAACGACTTTGGAAATATATACTCATATTACTAAAAAGCAAAAAGAGGAAGCGAAAGCTAAACTGAATAAGTTGGTCACTTTTTAGCCCCTTTTATATAAACCATAATCTCTAAATCCTATTGTATCAAAGGTATAGGAGGTGTGGTTGTAACGTTGTAAATTATACCTTAGAATACTAATAGAAACAATTTCAATTATAAAATCCTCTTGAAAGGAAACTCAATGAACACAATTAATAACATACTTAAACATCCTTTGATGCAGTTAGTAGGCTATCCTTTGTCGTGGATTGGTTTTGGACTAACTACCGCTATTTATTCAGTGAAGCAAGTCGACTGGTTAGATCTTGGGCTTTTAGCACTAGTTGTTATCTTAAGCAATATGACTAACCATTACAATTATTATCATCATATTTTAAAAGATCCCAAGGCTAAATCACCTATTATATACTATCTTTTATTAATAGGTTTGCTGACAGCCGCTTTGTTCTTTATGATAAACCAGCACTACATTATAAATATTTTGTTAATTATATACATTATCATAATAGTGGTTCAGTACCAATTTGTCCCTTTAGTTAAGACCATTTATCATATACTATTAAATAGTTATTTTACTGGCTTTTTACTAAATATTATCGCCTACTATTCACAGGCGAATACTTTAAACAATAAAGCAATGATATCTTTTATACCCCTTATTATATTGATGACAGCTTTAGAAATAAATCAGCAGTTTCTTAAAGGAATATATAATTTTAAGATACTTGAAAGAAAAATACCCGTAAAGATTATATACATAGTCTTTTCAATGCTAGTACTAGCGAGTATTACAGGTGTTTACACCTCACTACCCACTCAGTCTTTCTACCTCGTTCAAATTCTATTCTTTGTAGTTACACTTGCTATTTACTTACCAAGCTTAATCCCTGTCAAGAAACATCACCGTATTCAAAACAAGCTGAATTATCAGGGTGCTATAAGTATAATTTTCATTGTTTTTTATAGTCTTAGTTATTTATTTTAGAGTAAAAAAAAGAAAACCCCCTTCTATTTTTAAAATGTACTGAACCCATAAATACGTCACTTTAATCAAATAATCTTTAAGCGGCTTGTAACCTGTATCGGATAGGAGACAAGCCGTTTAATTTTAGTTTAATTCTTAATGCTTGTAACATTCAATATATCCTTAAATCGTTTCAGCTCATTCTTCAATACTTTCAACCTTTCTCCATAATAGATTGCTTGTTTTAGAAGTCCTTAAAGACGTCTATCGTGTGGTCCAAGACCTTCGTTTCTCTCTCGATCAATCAGACCCTCTTATGTTTATGACTACCCTTTATCAGCCTTCAAATCAATCGCTTGCACCAAGGCTTA